>JABDKN010000288.1 GCA_013002205.1 Granulosicoccus sp. | reverse complement strand
CTCCTCAGGCTGATGAGCGACACTGAACCCACAGGGGCGCAGCCCGCCCGCGTTGCAGATCCCGGGATTATCGTGGTGATGGGTGTGAGTGGCTGCGGCAAATCCACGGTGGCCAGGCAACTGGCCGCCGACCTGCAGGCGCACTTCAAGGATGGCGACGAGCTTCACCCTGCCGGAAATATCGAGAAAATGGCAGCCGGCGTTCCACTGAGCGACGCAGACCGCCAGCCCTGGCTGGCGGAGGTTGCGCATTATGCGCGCATTCATGCACGTGAGTACGGCCTCTGTGTGATTGCCTGCTCGGCCCTCAAGCAGCGCTATCGCCAGATCCTGAACACGGCCGGCTCCGTGGTGTATGTGTATCTGCACGGCTCACGCGACCTGATTGCCTCACGTATGCATCAACGTAAAGGTCACTTCATGCCGGAAGCGCTGCTGGAGAGCCAGTTTGCCGCCCTCGAGGATCCGCGCTCCGAGGACAACGTCGTCACCGTCGACATAGATGATGACATACCGACCATTTCAGCTCATGCTGTGGAAACGCTACGGGCTCAAGGGTTCCTGCCGCAGCCTTCCGAGCAGTGCTTTCGTTGAACCGCTACCAGGACTGACAGACCATGCAAGCCTGTGCCATTCATGCCGCCAAGGACCTTCGACTGATCGACATCGACCCTGTCGACAAACTGGATGCCAATGAAGTCCGGGTCGCATACGCCACGGGTGGAATCTGCGGTTCCGACATCCATTATTATCACGAAGGCAGGGTCGGCAACTTCTCGATTCGGGAGCCGCTGATACTCGGTCACGAGATTGCCGGTACGGTACGCGAAACAGGCTCCGGCGTCACCGATCTGGTCGTCGGTCAACCGGTCGCGATCAACCCCAACCTGCCCTGCCTGAGCTGCGAGTATTGCCTGGCAGGCCAGACCAATCTGTGCGAAAAAATGGTGTTCTTCGGCAGTGCCGCCGTCATGCCCCACATCCAGGGTGGATTTCGCGAAGAGCTGGTCGTTCCCAGACGGCAATGCGTGGGCCTGCCAGACGGTTTCGATCTGTCGATAGCCGCGTTTGCCGAACCACTGGCGATCTGCCTGCATGCCGTCAACCGGGCCTGCCGCCTGACTCACAAATCGATTCTGGTTACCGGCTGCGGCCCCATCGGCTGCCTGACCATCCAGGCTGCCCGCCTGGCCGGGGTGCGCCACATCACGGCCACCGATATGGAGGATACCGTGCTGCACGCAGCCTCTGGGCTGGGTGCCGATGAAATCATCAACATTCGCACGGATCAGGCGCGGCTTGCCCGGTACGAATCCGCACGCGGACATTTTGATGCAGCATTCGAATGTTCAGGCAATCCACTGGCGTTGCAGAGTTGCATGAATGCCGTGCGACCTCGCGGCACGATCGTACAGACCGGATTGATGCCTCCGGGGGAGACGCCTGCGCTGGTGAACAAACTGCTGTCAAAAGAGCTGTCGCTGCACGGTACGTTCCGCTTCCATGAAGAGTTCGATATCGCCGTGGACGCGCTGGTCAATCAACGGCTCGACGTCTCGTCCCTGCTGACCGGTGTCTATGCATTCTCGGATGCCGATGCAGCCTTCGCCGCGGCAACCGACCGCAGCCGGCACATGAAAATCCAGTTGCGGTTCGATTCACTCTGACCCCCCCTGTCATACACGAGGATCTCCACCACCCATGAGCAAGAACCTGTTCGATCTCAGCGGCAATATTGCCCTGCTGACCGGCTCCAGCCGGGGAATTGGCAAGCACCTTGCCCGGGGTCTGGCCGAGGCCGGTGCCACCGTCATCATCAATGGCCTCAATGAGCGCACCGTCGAGGAATGCGTTGCCGAGTTCCGCGACAACGGACTCGACGCCGTGGGCAAGGCTTTCGACGTTACGGACAGCAGTGCCATCGATGCCGCCATAGCGGATCTGGAAAGCTCCAGCGTGCCAATCGATATACTTGTCAACAATGCAGGTATCCAGCGCCGGACACCGCTGCTCGAATGTGATGATGCAACCTGGGAGGAGGTCATGAACTGCAATCTTGCCTCCGTGTTCCGCGTCTCCCGTGCCGTGGCACGACACATGGTGGACAGAAAGCGCGGCAAGATCATCAACACCTGCTCGATCCAGAGTGAACTGGGCAGGCCCACCATTGCCCCCTACGCGGCCTCGAAGGGTGGTGTGAAGATGCTGACCAAGAACATGTGTGCCGAGTGGGCGCCGTTCAACGTTCAGGTCAACGGTCTGGGTCCCGGTTACTTTGCCACTGAACTGACCGCAGCCCTGGTGGAGGATGACGCGTTCAGCGAATGGTTGTGCAAACGTACACCGGCAGGACGCTGGGGAGAGGTTGAGGAACTGATAGGTGCTGCGGTGTTCCTGGCCTCACCGGCGTCCAGCTTTGTCAACGGCCATATCCTGTATGTCGATGGCGGGATGTCTGCCGTCGTCTAGTCCCGGACCCTGCATGACACGCCGAATCCGTTTAATCTGCTGCGCAGGACTCGGTACACTGGCCAGGCTTACCTGCCGTACACACTTTACAGAGAACCTTCATGAGTCACACCCTGTTACTGATGGGCCCTTTGCTCCCGTCGATCATGGCCGCACTTGATTCTTCATACCAGGTGCATCGCTACTGGGAGGCAGCGGACACCGCTGCGCTGCTGAACGACATCGGCGGTGACTGCACCGGCGTGGTCACCGATGGTGGCCGCGGTGTTGAAGCGGCCGTACTGGAAAAACTGCCCCGTGCAGGTATCGTGTCCGTATTCGGCGTCGGTGTGGATGCGGTCGATCTGGACTACTGCCGCCAGCACGGTATCGCCGTGTCCAATACACCGGATGTACTCAGCGACGATGTCGCGGACATGGCGGTGGCGCTGGCGCTGGCCGTGTCACGGCAACTGGTGGTCGGTGACCAGTATGTTCGCGCAGGCCGCTGGCCCGTGGATGGTGCCATGCCGCTGACCCGCCGGGTGATGGGAAAACGGGCAGGCATCTACGGCATGGGCAGTATCGGCCTGGCACTGGCACGACGCCTGGAAGGGTTCGGCATGCCGGTCAGTTACTGCAATCGCAGCCCCCGCAGTGACTCCAGCCACCGCTTCATCGCCTCCCTTGAGGAACTGGCAGCTGCCGTGGATTACCTGTTCATCACCGCCGCCGCGACCCCGGATACCAATGGCTCGGTAAACGCGGCCGTACTCAGGGCACTGGGTTCGGATGGCTACCTGATCAATGTATCGCGCGGTACGCTGGTCGATGAACCCGAATTGGTAAGCTGTCTGCGCGATGGCGTCATTGCCGGTGCGGGACTGGATGTGTTCGCACATGAGCCCTCGGTTCCCTCGGCACTGCTGGCGCTGGACAATGTCGTCCTACAACCGCATAACGCCAGTGGCACCTGGGAGACTCGGGAAGCAATGGGCAAGCTGGTACTGGACAATCTGGCCGCATACTTCAATGAACAATCCCTGCTGACCCCCGTCAGCTAACGTTCAGGTACGCGCATGTCACCTGAACCCGACGCATACACCGGCCTTCACGGCCGTGAAGACAGGAGCACACTGTGAGCGCATCAGCGGATATTGCCGTCATCGGACTGGCTGTCATGGGGCAGAACCTCATCCTGAACATGAACGATCATGGCTTCCGGGTGATCGCCTACAACCGCAGCGCTGAGAAAACGGACGCTTTTCTCGATGGACCGGCCAGAAACACCCAGATCACCGGAGCCGGCACCCTGCAGGAACTTGTCGCTGCGCTGAGCACGCCGCGCAAGATCATGTTGATGGTCAAGGCCGGCCCGGCCGTGGATACGGTCATCGATGAACTCGTACCCTTGCTGGATAAGGGCGACATCATCATCGACGGGGGCAACTCCAATTTCGAGGATTCCGAGCGACGTGCCAGCTCACTCGGTGCGCAGGGACTACTGTTCGTCGGCAGCGGCGTATCCGGCGGTGAGGAAGGTGCACGCCACGGTCCGTCGCTGATGCCCGGCGGTCACAAGGCAGCCTGGCCTCACCTGAAACCCATATTCCAGTCCATCGCCGCGAAAACCGATGCCGGGGAACCCTGTTGCGACTGGGTTGGTGACGGTGGTGCCGGTCACTATGTGAAGATGATCCACAACGGCATCGAATACGGTGACATGCAGCTCATCTGCGAAGCCTATCATTTCATGCAAAGTGCTTTGGGCCTGGACAATGCGGCCATGCAGGCGACCTTTGCGCAATGGAACCAGGGATATCTGGACAGTTACCTGATAGAGATAACCGCGGATATCCTGGGCTTCAGGGACGGTGATACCTACGTGGTCGATACCATCATGGACAAGGCCGGACAGAAGGGTACGGGGAAATGGACCGGCATCAATGCGCTGGAACTGGGTATTCCGCTGACACTCATCGGCGAGGCGGTCTTTGCACGTGCGCTGTCCGCCCTGAAAGATGAACGGGTGGCAGCGTCAGCCATACTCAAGGGTCCGTCAAATGCACCTGCCGAATTGGCAGATGCCTGGATAGAGGCACTGGGTCAGGCTCTGTACGCGGCAAAGATCATCTCTTACACGCAGGGCTATATGCTGATGCGCGCAGCCGCCGAGGAATACGGCTGGGACCTGCAGTACGGGGCCATTGCGCAGATGTGGCGGGGAGGGTGCATCATCCGCTCCGCATTCCTCGATGACATCAAGGCGGCCTATGACAAGTCGCCCGAACTGGACAACCTGTTGCTCGATGACTTTTTCCGCGACCGTATTCACGAAACTCAGGAGAGCTGGCGGCGTATCGTCAGTGAGGCTGTCAGTCGCGGAATTCCAGTGCCGGCACTGAGTTCAGCCCTGTCTTTCTACGACGGCTATCGATGTGCCCGTCTGCCAGCCAACCTGCTACAGGCACAGAGAGACTATTTTGGTGCACACACCTACCAGCGTCTCGGGGGCGATGACAGTTGGCATCATACCGACTGGATCGGCAGCGGCTCTACGGTCTCCAGCAGTAGCTACGACGCCTGAAGTGGACTGGCCGTGTAGTGACCGACACGGCAACTGGCACGGCAACTGGCACGCAGAATTGTGCACCTGCACTGAACTCGGCGCCTTGGCGCGGCGCAGCTCACCCAAGCTCTCAGAGCAGTACGGCCAGTACAACCGGCAGATAGACGATGGCGCTCAGGTGCGTCACCAGAATCAGACCCGATACCTCGCTGCTGTCGCGGCCGTGCCGTAGCGCCAACAGGTAGTTGAATACGGCAACCGGTGCCACGGTCTGCAGAATCAGTACGCCGCGAGCCACACCCTCGAGTCCCATGAGCACGGTGATGGCATAGCCGATCATGGCCGCCGTGAGGGTACGGATGCCGGACCACAGTATGCTCGAGGGCAATTGCGCCGCGCGCATGCCTGCCAGACTGACGCCCAGTGTAATCAGCATCAGGGGAATGACGACCTGCCCCAGCAACATCGTGGTCTGCAGGACGATCTCCGGCATCGACCATGCGTAATACCGCACGACGACGCCGAGCCACACCGCGTGCAGGATCGGAGAACGCAGCGCACGCGACACACTGGCACTGCCTGCGAATATCGCATCGCCGATACTGAACAACAGCACACACTGAACGGCAAAAAAGGTCATCGCATAAGCCAGTCCCTCATCGCCAAAGGCCAGAAAACACACAGGCAAACCGAGGTTGCCCGTATTGCCCACCACGTGAGCGATACACAGTCGCCAATCCTTGTCCGCCAGTCTGAGCATGAGGATGGCCACTGCCGTGAAGAGCACGTGCATTACCAGGGTAGCCAGGGCCATCCGGCCAAGGGAGGCGATGGGTACCTCGGAGGTAGCCAGAGTACGAAACAGCAGCGCCGGCATGCACACATTGAGCACAAGCGTTGTGATGAATTCAACCGGAAAACGAGGGCCCCTGCGCTGCCAGATCAGGCCCACAATAGCCAACAGCATTCCCGGTGCCAGTATGTTGGCTATCTGAAGAACTAGACTGCTCACGGCAACGGGATTCAAGGCGGGCTCTGGAGTGGCGAGTATACTGGGCGGCTCTGCGTTGTGGACGAGCCCGGTACACCCAACCGCATGCCAGGCGTTCGGCAAATCATCCGCAACTCCATGGTACTGACTCCGTGACTCGCACCCATTTACTGCTCCTTATCGCCATCAATGCTTTGTGGGGATTCAACTTCGTGGCAGGCAAAGCCGGCACGGCGACGTTTGGACCCCTGCTGTTCATCACACTCCGGTTTGCCATCGTGTTGCTGTTGCTGGCGGTCTTTCTGCGACCCGTTCGCACTCAGATGCTGCGCATCATGTCCATCGGGCTGTGCATGGGCATAGGCCACTATGCCTTCATGTTCTATGGCATCCATCTGGCAGGATCACTCTCAGCGGTAGCCATTACCGCGCAACTCACCGTACCGTTTTCCACGCTCCTGGCCATCGCCTTTCTCGGCGAACGCATCGGTATCACGCGTGCAGCCGCCATTGCCACCTCGTTTGCCGGCGTTATCCTGATCGGTTTCGAGCCGGTCGGACCCGAGCATCTGACCGCCCTGCTGCTGACCGCCACTGCCTCAGCGGCCATGGCCGCGGCGACCATCCTCATGCGTCAACTGGAAGGCGTGGGTGTGTTCAACCTGCAGGCCTGGATTGCCCTGTACGCGACGTTCTCGATGGGCATCATTACCCTGTTCATCGAACAGCCACAGTGGGCCGAGCTTAGGCACATTCCCCTCCAGGACTACTGGACGGCCGCCTACTCTGCCGTGGGTGCCACGATCATCGGGCATGGACTGTTGTACTTTCTGCTGCAGCGCTATCCGATCAACCGGGTGGCCCCGTTCATTACCCTGTCCACGGTATTTGCCATCGGTTTCGGCATCGTCCTGCTCAACGACGCACTGACCCTGAAGATCGCCAGCGGAGGTGCGCTGACGCTGCTCGGAGTCACCATCATCGCCATTCGTAACGCCCACGAAAACGCCCCCAGCGGAATCCGCGCACCCCGTTGACTCGACGAATTCACCGACCAGAATCTCGACTGATCCACAAAACTGACGGCCTGTGAACTACCGCTGGCCCAGAGCGCCAGAGCGTGTCTAAAGCCTGCCCACTGCACGGCCGCCTTATGCTCGATAAGCCCTGTTTTTCCCTGCACCGTCGTCGACGCAGGCGATAGCAGAACTTACGGGCGAGCACGCAAACACTTTCGGAGACTGTGGACGCATGAACAAGACTGCCGCATCAGCAAGATTCGGGCGACTCTGCGTGAGCGCCTCGCTGGCATCCTCTATGGCACTGACCGCTCATGCTGATGACATCGATGTCTACACGGCGCAGATTGCCGCCAGGCAGAAACCGAACATCCTGTTCGTTCTCGACTACTCCGGCAGCATGAAGGACAACATAGAGGGTGGCACAGCCAGTAAAGCGAATCCTGCCAAAATAGACATTCTCAAAGGTGCGATGGAAACGGTACTGGACGACAACCTCGATCGCATCAATGCCGGCATCGGGTCTCTGTACAGCACCACGACCACCGGTATTCGCTGGCCTGTCAGTGAGCTCAACGCCGACGCCAGCTCAGTGGACCCGGCCATACCGGCGGGCAAATTCACGGTCCGCGACATCATCGGCCAACAGATAAACGAGCGCAGTGCAGGAGGGTGGACGGCAACGGTCGATGCACTGGTCGAGGCAGCCCAGTATTTTCGTGGCGAGGCAGTCACACACAACGACAGCTCACAGACCGACAGTGCACGACACCAGCCTCCTGTCTGGAACGAGGCGGACGGACGCTATTCAGGGGGTAACAGCCAGGCCGCCATCGCCGCCAGTTATTCCCCGTCCAATGCCTATGCCGAGGAGCATGAGCTGAGCTATTTCTGCAACGACTATTCAGCATCAGGCGGCCCCAACTTCTGTGAGAACCGCTTGGTCAGCGACTGCAAAGTCCTGGACAGGGACGACAGGCAAGGCGATGGCTACGAGAACCTGGAGAACCTGTGGGGCAACTACCAGCGTTGCCAATACAAGCGTGGTATCGACTGGGTCGGCGCCCGGTACAATTCCCCGATCACCCAGACTTGCCAGGCAAACACGATCGTGCTGATCTCCGACGGTGAGCCCACCCGTATCAACGACGGTGCATCACTGAGAAACCTCATTGGCAAGGGCGTAGGCGACTGCGTGGACCTGAGCACCGGCATTTTCAACAAAGCGGCCGGTGAACGCATCGATGGCAATTGTGGCCCTGAAGTACTGCGCAGTCTGTCTGCCACCGACCAGAATCCAGACATACCCGGAAGCCGGGTCAACACCTACACCGTAGGTTTCAGCATCGATGGCCCCGGGCAGGATTACCTGACACTCCTGGCCGATGCAGGCAACGGCAGTTACTTCAAGGCAGACAAACCCGAAGAACTCACCGCCGCCCTGAGCACGATCGTCGATGAGGTGCTGGGCGGCAGTGAGAATTTCACACAGTTGTCGATCGATGTGGACAAGGCCAACTTCTCGCATGACAACCGCGCCTTCTTCAATCTGTTCTCGCCCAGCGTCAGGCGCGCCTGGAATGGCAACCTGAAAGGCTATTTCGTCAACGGGGACGGACTTGCAGATATCAATGGGATGAAGGCAACGATCGCCACCGACCAGGGTGAGCAATTTGCCGAGGAGACACAGAGTTTCTGGTCCGACAGCAACGATGGCAACAATGTCAGCGAAGGCGGAGCTTCCGAGCAGTTGCTGAGCGGGACTCGTAATCTGTATACCTACACCGGGGACGCCATTCCACCTAATGGTGCTGCGCTGGCCGGAGTGGCCAACAATCGACTGGTCAGCGCCAACGACAAGATTTCGTTTGCCATGATGAATCTGCCGGAAGGTTCCGCGCGTCGTGACAGCTCGCTGGACTGGATACAGAATGCACCGATGGGTGATCCACTGCACAGCAAAAGTGTCAGCCTGGACTACGGCGCCCGGCAGATTGTGTACGTCATGACCAATCAGGGCCTGCTGCACGCCATAGATGCCAGCAAGCCGGTCGATCCGGCAAACGGTGACAGCTCCGGCGGCCAGGAACTGTTCGCATTCATGCCTGGAAGGCTTCTGCCGAACCTGCCGATGCTTGAGGAAAACCGTAATACCGGCAGCCATATCTACGGACTGGATGGCCAGATCACACGCTGGCATACAGACATCAACAACGATGGCATCGTCAACAACAATGAGAAGGTGCTGCTGATACTGGGCATGCGTCGGGGCGGTGAGGCCTATTTCGCTCTGGATGTCAGCAATCCCGACTCACCCAGGCTCGAGTGGATTCTGGACAGCAGCAATCCGGATTTTCCTGCACTGGCCCAGAGCTGGTCACGCATGTCCCTGATCAATGTCAGGGACGGTGCAGCCAGCCGCAGGGTGCTGGCCTTTGGCGCAGGCTACGATGCAGCCGTGCTGGATTCTGCCACCGGCCCCGTCACCTCGCGAGGCAACGGCATCTACATGGTGGATGAAGATGGCAAACTGCTCTGGAAGGTAGACAGTGCCGACCACGCCTCTATGCGCTACGCCATAGCTTCTGACCTGACGGTGATTGACAGCGACGGCGACTCTCTGGCAGACCGGCTGTACGTGGGCGATGTCGGTGGCCAGCTCTGGCGCGTCGATTTCGAAGATATCAATACAAGACCGGATGTCACCCTGTTGGCTGATCTCGATGACAAGCACCACCAGCCATTCTTCTATCCACCGAGCGTGGCCTTCAATCGCAGCAGCAGTGGCGACTACCTGTCTGTCAGCCTGGGTTCGGGCAATCGTACCAACCCGTTGCAGACCGGTGTACAAAATCATCTCTTCATGATCCGCGACAGGAATCTGGACAAGGGCGCTCCTGAGGACGGTTTCACCACCGTTCTGGCCAAGGAGCTGTTCGACGCCACCAGCGACAGCATAAGCTCGGATGATGCTGACGAGGCGCGTAAGGCACAAAAGCAGCTGGACACAGCACCCGGCTGGAAAGTGGCGCTGGCACCGGACGAGAAGGCCTTGTCCGGACTGGTCACTTTCGAGGGGAAACTGCTGGGCACGACCTTCCAGGCCGATGCCCAGACTGAGCCCGGCGCATGCGGCTTCGATACCACGGGGCGTTTCTACATGATGGATGTGGAGAATGCAGCGGCGACAGACATGCTCGGTTCAAACTTGAGCGAGGCGGATGAAGGTGGGCACCTGACCCGGGTCCTGAAGCTCAGGAGCTCAGGCATTCCCAGCTCACCGGTCATCATCTTCCCCAAGGGATCTGGCAATGTCCAGGTGTATGTCGACAAGGAAGCCGTCAGTCTGATGAGCCAGAAACTGGCACGAGTGTACTGGCACGCCAGGTAGTTACCAAAACCGCTTCAAGTTGCCACACCTTCGCCGATAACCATTACACCACTCTTCCAACTGCCAGGCGGTTCCGTACATGGAAATCCACGCTCTACTCAAACGGCTTGTCGACTTCGACGGTTCCGATCTGTACCTGGCCACCGGGGCACCCCCGAGTGCCAAGTTTGCCGGAGAGCTGACAGCACTCAGTGACGAGCCCTTCAAACGCGGCGAGGTGGAAGCGATTGCGCGCTCGATCATGAACGAGGAGCAGTGCGAGGAATTCGAACGCGAGCTGGAGATGAACCTGGCGATAGCCCCGGAGGGTATTGGCCGATTCCGTCTCAACATCTTCAGGCAACGCAATGAAGTCTCCCTGGTCGCGCGCAACATCCAGACCGAGATTCCACGCTTCGACGATCTGGGACTACCGGAAATTCTCAAGGATGTCATTACGGCGAAGAACGGCCTGGTGCTGTTTGTCGGCGGCACGGGCTCGGGCAAATCCACGTCGCTGGCGGCCCTGATCGATCACCGGAATGCATTCAAGGGTGGTCATATCATCACCATCGAGGATCCGGTGGAATACGTCCACCCGCACAAGCAATGTATCGTCAACCAGCGCGAAGTCGGTGTGGATACCAACAGCTTTCATGCGGCGCTGAAGAATACGCTTCGCCAGGCCCCCGATGTGATACTCATCGGCGAAATCCGTGACCGCGAAACGATGGAACATGCCGTCGCCTTTGCCGAGACCGGACATCTGGCCATCTCCACGCTGCACGCCAACAACGCCAACCAGGCGCTTGACCGGATCATCAATTTCTTCCCTGAAGAGCGCAAGGCACAATTGCTTCATGATCTTGGCAACAACATTCGGGCCATCGTGTCGCAACGGCTGATCCCGACAGTGGACGGCAAGCGCTGTGCTGCCATCGAGATACTGCTCGGTTCACACACCATCAAGCAGATGATCATGAAAGGTCAGCTCGCCGACATCAAGGAGGCCATGCATAAATCCGAAAACCAGGGGATGAAGACCTTCGACAGTGCATTGTTCGATCTGGCAAAGGCGGGACGTATCACCCAGGATGAAGCACTGAAGAATGCGGATTCCGCCAACAATCTGCGTTTGCGCTTCAAGCTGAGCGGTCCGGCCAATGACGAGGATAACAGCGACCTGCTGTTGCGTGGGCAGTTACCCAGCCAGGTTGCGGCGGCCAAGGCCAGCGCTGAGGCAGCGAATCAGCAAAAAGACGAAGCCAGCGAGAGCGAAGGTGTCGATGAACCGGACGCAACCGACGAGGCGGCACCCGATCTGGACATCCATGCCGCCATGGTCGCCAAGATCGCCAGGCACAAGGCTGCCAATGAAGGCGGTGAGGATGCCGATGGCAGTGATACGCAGAGCGCCGGTGGTGGCCTGGAAGCCGCGGCGGCGGCGTTTGAACTGTCTCTGGAGGAAGATCCGGAACCCGAGCCAACACCCGCTGAAGAAGAGCAGGAAAAACAGCAGTTTGGTATGGGTCGTATCGGCTGAGACCTTGCGGGAGGGTGCAGGTGGTGACAATGCTCCCTGTTCTCCCCTGCGGACATCGATGACGCGGTATCCTTGGCGGCCATGGCCGCTACCGTTCGCTTCCTGCATACCGCTGATCTGCATCTGGACTCCCCGCTGAGCACGCTGGCAACCCGCAACTCCGGGTTGGGTGAACTGATGCAGGATGCCAGTCGCCGTGTGCTGACGCGTCTGGTTGATACCGCGCTGAAACAGCAGGTGGATGCGCTGCTGATTGCCGGGGACCTGTTCGATGGGGACCAGCGCGATGTGCACACGGCCATGGTCCTGCAGCGTGAACTGCGCCGACTCGAAGCAGCCGCCATACCCGTTTTCATCATCTGGGGTAATCACGATGCCGAAGCCCGACTGCTGGATGTGCTCGAACTGCCTGACAATGTCCACGCATTCGATGGCCGCGGCGGGAAACGTTATTTTGCCAATGAGCAGGCAGTGGTGCACGGCGTCAGTTATTCCAGGAGGCAGGCGCCGGATTCACTGCTGGGCAAGTATGCAAAACCGGATGCACAGTGTTTCAATATAGGCCTGTTGCACACCAGTCTGACCGGGGCGGAGGGGCACAATGACTATGCGCCCTGCACCGTCAATGAACTGATTGACAAAGGCTATGATTACTGGGCGCTCGGGCACATTCATAAACGCAGCGTCCACCACCGGCAACCGGCAGTGGTCATGCCGGGTAATCCCCTGGGCCGCCATATCAATGAATCCGGCGAGCGCTCGGTCAGCCTGGTCACACTGACTGCGGGCGAAGCACCGGACATCCAGTGCATCGAACTGGCACCGGTGCGATTTGATCGGTTGACGGTAAGCCTCGATGCATGCGACGACAAACGTTACGCCTATGAACGCATCCTCGAGGAGCTGAAACGTCACCGCGAGTCGCTGGACACCGAGCATCTGGTGGTCAGAGTGCAGTTGTGCGGATCCACCTCACTGGCCACCTACTACCAGCGGGAACACCAGGCACTGCTGGTGCAGCTGCAAACCGAGTTTGAACACCGGGACGATCTGTGGATAGACAGTGTGGATGCCCGTGCGCTGCGCCTGCCTGTCTATGACAGCGCGGCAACCTCGACCGAGGATCCGCTGCTGGCAGAACTGCAGCTTCTGGCCGGCAGCAAGCTGCTGCAGACGGCAAACCTGCAGGATGCAGTGTCAGAGGATCTGGCACTCCTGGTACGAGCCTTGCCATCGGAGCTCGGTGAACTGTTTGGCAAGACCCCGGAAGATGAACGCAGATTCATCGCAGAGACATTGCTACCCGCAGGCGCAGCCTGGATACTGCACCAGCTTGGCAATGCCGGCGAGAGTGACCTGGATGCGGACAGTTACGCCCAGGACGACTCATGAGATTCGAAAAACTGGTGCTGCACCGGTTCGGTCACTTCACGGATTTCACCCTGGATTTCGGCAGCCCTCCCACCGGCACTCCCGATCTGCATGTGATCTATGGCGCCAATGAGGCTGGAAAGTCCACCACGCTTGCGGCCATCACCGATCTGCTGTACGGCATCGAGAGAGTGACGCCCTGGAGTTTTCTGCATGCCAACAACCTGCTCGAACTCGAAGCCGTACTTCAGCAGTCGCAGCAGCGCGTAGGCCTCAAACGCTTCAAGAATCACCTGGCCAATTCTGCTGGCGATCGCCTGGAGCGTTTTCCACTGGATCTGCAAGGTCTGTCGCGGGATGACTACACCCGGCGCTTCTCCTTTGATGAGCAGACGCTGCAGGATGGCGGTGAACAGATACTGCACAGTCACGGAGACGTCGGACAGGCACTTTTCTCTGCCAGTGCGGGACTCGCCAATCTCAAGACCATGATGGAGTTGGCCATGAGCGAGTCCAATGCCTTCTATCTGCCCAACCGGAGGAAGAACCTGCAACTGACGGAGTTGAAGAGCACCCTGCTCACGATCCGGCAGGAAATGGACACACTCAAGCTGGACGTCAGGACCTGGAACAAACGGGTGGACACCCTGGCCCGGGCTGACCACCAACGCCAGGAGCATCGTCAGCAGCGTGATGGCCTGCTGGACGCCATACGCCAACTCGAGCGACGCCAGTCGATGCGAACCATTGCACTTCGCTACCAGACACTGGTAACCGATCGACAGGCCCTCGAGGCCCGCGGTGTCATCAGCATGGACAACCCCAGAGCAAGCGAATTCGCCTCAGCGCAACGTGCGCGGGAAAGCGTTGAACGCATCCGCCAGCAAATCGAGCACAATCGCACGGTTACCGGTGCACAGGCAGAGCGATCTGCACAACTGGGGCAGTTGAAAAAGCAACTGATCGCCCTGCAGCCTGATTCGCGAACCCGTAGCGTGCTCGACTCGGCAGAGCGAATCAGTCAGCTGAGCGAGGAGGCATCGGCAGCCTACGAATGGCGGCAACAGCAGTTGGACTGCCAGAGTACTGTCGAGCAATGCGATGCCGCCATTGCCACCATGCAGGCGCGACTGCAGCTGGCACCGGACAAGTCGGTGGAATCGATCCTGCCAGGTGTCACCTTGCTGGCTGAGCTGAACAGCCTGCTCGATGAGGAAACCGGGGTATCAGCACGGCTGACGCATGCGCAGGAGGAACTGCACAATCTGGATCCCCTGCCCGAGGATACCCCGGAAGTGCCCGACGCCCCGGAGGAGGCGTCGGCGATGACCCTGGCCTACGATGTCCTGCGTCGCATCCAGCATGAGGGACTCCCCCAACAGCGCACCCTGGCACAGGAGTCATTGCTGTCCACCAGGAAAAGAGTGCAGGACATGGCCCGCCGGCTCGATCTGGGTGAGGCGGACCTGGACAGACTCAAGCTTCCGGACAGTGCGTGGCTTGGCTCCCGGCTCAACACGCTCGGCGAGTATCGTCACCGTGCCTCGCAGCTGGCAGACTCGATTGAGACGCTGGGTAGTGAACTGCAGGACAAGCAGTCCGCCTGTCGCCAGCTGAGCCTCAAGGGTGCCGTTGACCAGAGCACCATTCTCGCCTCGCGACAGTCTCGCGATAGGGCATGGCAGGCCCACACAGCCGCCTTATCCGCAGAGCACCCCTATGCAGAGCTGCAGACCAGTGCCAGAGCGTTCGACGAGCGCCAGCATCAGCATGACTCATTGCTGGACAGTGCGTTATCGAGCAGCCAGGAAAGTGCTGAACTGCAGATCCTGCAGTCACAACTGGCCACTCAGGCGGCAACCCTGGCCAGCCTCAGGGATGAGCAGGCGGTCAGGCTGGCAGAGCAGCTCGATGAGTTGGACGCACGCATCAGAGGGCGTGTCGAGGGTTTCTACCGCGCTACCGAGATCGACATCGACGAGCTCAGAGAGCGTTTCGCAGACGCGGTGAAACTCAAGGATCTACAGCTCGATTGTGCCGCACAGGTACTGGCCGTGAAGCACCTGGAGCAGCGATGTCTGGAGCAGGTACAGCAATTACTGGCAGCCCTGGCCCGTGCCGGAACACCGCTACCGGACGCCGACCCTGCGGGCATCGCACTCGAGGATCTGAGCGCTTTCGCGCAGAGATCGCTGGATGAGCAGAAGGACAGGCTCGCGCAGAGACGCGAGCAACTGCGTGCCTGTCAATCCCATGCCAGCGAACTGCAGCGCCGCAGGGATAACCTGGCCAGGGCCGAACAGGCCCTGGCGGACTGGCAGACTCAGTGGCGCCAGCGCATACAGAACACGCTGTTCGAGGGTATGACACTGACGCAGGTACGCGATGCACTACCCTGGATCGGCAGTATCCGGCCACGTCTTGACGAGCGCCGAAAAGCCACCTTGCAACTGGAGACTCTGGCGAATCGACTGGCAACGCGGGAACATGCAGTGGCGCAGCTTCTGGCGGAACTGGAGCTTCCATCGCTGACAGAGTGCTCGAAACAATTGCACCTGGCCGTGCTGCAGCGTGATGAACATGTGCGAGTCCAGAGACAGCTTGATTCACTGGAGAAAGAGATAGCCGTCAACAAAGCCGCGCATGCAGAGAGTCTGTCGAGCATCGACACTCTGCGAGGTGATCTCGAGGTGAGTTCTGATGAGCAGTTACTCGCACTGCTCAACCGCACCGAGGAGCATCGCACGCTGTGCGAGCGCTGCACGGAGACACTGCAGCAGCTTACCGAGATAAGCGGTGAACCGATACACGAGGCACAGGTCGCCAGGCTGATCGAGCAAAGTGACCCGGACTCGGTCAGTCAGCAATTGCTGGAACTGAACAGCCGGCACGTGGAAGCCAGTGCAGCCTATGACGAAGCAAACCAGGCCTGGGCACTGGCCAACAAGGCGGTACAGGAAAGCCATGACTCGGACCGGTACCGGCAATTGGTTCAACGACGCAGTGATCTGCTGGCTGACATTGCGGATCGCGCCAGGCGCTGCGCCGAGGCTCGTTGCGGTCAACTGGTACTCAACGCCGCCATGGTCAAGTTCAGGCAGGAGCACCAGTCTGTCATCCTGTCGGAGGCGCAGAGCGCATTCACGACCTTGACAGGCGGACGCTATGTACAACTGGTGCCGCGCGATGACGGACGGGGCAATGAACGACTCTATGCCATCGATCAACACCAGAACGCCCGGGCTGTAAGTCATCTGTCCACCGGTACCCGTTACCAGTTGTACCTGGCGCTGCGCGCGGCGGCACATGCGGACTACGCCATGCAGCGCCAGCCCCTGCCGTTCGTGGCCGACGACATCATGGAATCATTCGATGACGATCGCTCGGCAGCGGCATTCAAGGTATTGGGCAACATGGCGAACAAGGGCCAGGTGGTGTACCTGACACACCACCGCCATCTACTGGACATCGCGCAGGATGTACTGGGTGTCCAGTCTGTGCACATCCATCATTTTCACGCCGGGGCCGACCAGTACGCAGGCCCTGGCCTGCGGCGAATTCCGGGCGCATGATCCCCGTATTCAGATGGCCAGGTAATCGTGGCGCAGTTCTTCATTGTCCAGTACTTCGGCAGCGTTGCCGCTGAAGACGATTTCCCCGGTGTCCAGAATCAGCGCGGTGTCGGAGAGTTTCAGGGCTGCCACGGCGTTCTGTTCGACCAGGATGGTAGTGATGCCGGTGTTCTTGACTTCAATCAGTGCCTTCTCGATGTCATGGCGTACAACAGGTGCCAGCCCTTCATAGGGCTCATCGAGCAGCAGCAACTTGATGTCGCGTGCCAGTGCCCGGCCAATTGCCAGCATCTGCTGCTCTCCACCGGAGAGCGTCGTGCCTTCCTGCTTGCGACGCTCCTTCAATCTTGGGAAAAGTCCGTAGATGCGCTCGTAACTCCAGCCAGGTGCGCCCGCGATTCGTGCAATGTCCAGATTCTCTTCCACGGTCAGGCCGGGAATGATGCGCCGGTCCTCCGGCACCAGCTGGATGCCTGCCAGAGCGGCTTCGAAATCCTGTTTATCGTGGATGGATTCGCCCTGCAACCAGATACTGCCGCTGCGCAACACCGGGTTTGAGGTTCGGGCAATGGCGCGCAAGGTCGAGGTCTTACCGGCACCATTGCGTCCCAGCAGCGCGACTATCTCGCCTTCATTGACCGAGAACGAGACGTCCTGCACGATGTAACTGTCACCGTAGTAGGCATTCAAACCACGAACGCTGAAATAGGCATCCGGGTCTGGATTGAGGGCAACCTTGGCTTGACTCACTACACTTGCTCCTCGCCCAGATAGGCTTCCTTGACGCGTGGATCGGCTTTGACTTCTTCGGGTGTGCCCTGGCAGATGATGCGTCCACCGGCCAGCACGGAAATCCGGTCGGCCAGACTGAACACGACGTGCATATCGTGCTCGATGATGACCTTGGTCATGCCCTGGGCCTTGATACGTTTCAGCAGATCGATGGTGGCATTGGTGTCATGTCGCGCCATGCCGGCGGTCGGTTCATCGAGTAGCAGCAGACGCGGCTCCTGGGCCAGACCCATGGCCAGTTCCAGGCGTCGCTTGTCGCCGCGGGACAAACTGCCTGCTTCACTGCCGGTCAGTTCACCCAGGCCGAGATCATGCAGTATGTCTTCCGCCTTGGCGCGCGCACTCGTCTCCCCGGAAAAACCTCTGAACCAGTTCAGCCTGAATGCACCATCCCGCTTTGCCAGGATGGGAATCATGACGTTCTCCAGCAGACTCAACTCGGGAAAAATTTCCGGCGTCTGGAAGACACGCACCACCCCCAGCTGGTTGATCTGGTGAGGCTTCTTGCCGGTGAGGTTTTCGCCGTCGAAAACCACGTGTCCCGAATCGGGTCGCAGCCGGCCGATGCACACGTTCAGCAGCGTGGATTTGCCGGCACCGTTGGGTCCGATGATGGCATGTGTCTCGCCTTCCCGGACGGACAGATCGATATCGCTCAGCGCATGGAGACCGGCAAAACTCTTGTGCACGTCAGCCACGTGCAGGACGGTGTTATCCATGTTGTTCCCCTAGGATTGCTCGGCGACCGTGCCTGCCGCACCAGTCGAGGGTTTATCTTTCCTGCGTGAAAACAGCCCTGCTATGCGACGAATGCCCTCCATGATGCCGCCAGGCAGAAAGATGACGGTGATCATGAACAGCAGTCCCAGTGTCAGGTGCCAGCCTTCGCCCACGAACAGGCTGACCACATCCACCACGACTGACTGGATGCCGTCCGGCAACGCGGCAAATGCCTGATTGAGCGTCCCCTGGTTGAATGCGGAGAAGATGTTCTCGAAATACTTGATCAGCGATGCACCGAGCACCGGTCCGATCAGCGTACCGGCCCCGCCGAGAATCGTCATCAGGACGACTTCACCCGAAGCGGTCCACTGCATGCGCTCGGCACCTGCCAGCGGGTCGGTGACAGCCAGTAGCGAACCGGCAAGGCCAGCGTACATGCCGGAGATCACGAATGCCCAGATCAGGTAGGGACGCGTATTGAGTCCGGTGTAGGACATGCGTGTCTGGTTCGACTTGATACCACGCAACATGGTGCCAAACGGTGACCGGGTTATGCGCAGGGCGATGAAAAAACCGATGATCAGGGCAATCGCGCAAAAGTAGAACCCTGGCAGTCCGCTCATCTTGGTCCCGAACAGCGTCGTGGACGGCAGTGACCGACCCGTACTGATGCCGACCATGGAATCGAGCACACGCGCATCACTCAGGCTCAGTTGCAATCCGGTCTCACCGTTGGTGATGGGCGTGAGTACCGAATAGGCCAGGTTGTAGGACATCTGGGCAAAAGCCAGCGTCAATATCGAGAAGTAGATGCCCGAACGGCGCAGGCTGATGAATCCGATGAGGTACGCGAATACCCCGGCCACCAGGATACTGAACACCACCGCCGGCAGCACGTTCATGGTCAGTAACTTGAAGGACCAGACGGCCGTGTAGGAACCCACACCCAAAAAGGCTGCATGTCCGAAGGACAGGTAGCCGGTGAGCCCGAACAGGATGTTGAAGCCAATGGCAAATACGCCAAAGATGGCAAATTTCTGCATCAGGTCCGGATAGTTGGCACCAAAGGGTGCCAGCCAGATCGGCATGCTCAGGACCACTGCCGAAAAGGCAATGAAGAGGATCCAGTCGGAGGTTGCGGTTGATTTTTTCATGAGCTTGTCCCGTGTCGATTCCTAGTCTTCCATCACGCCTTTGCGGCCCAGCAACCCGCGAGGGCGCACCAGCAGAACGACGACGGCAACCAGATAGATGATGATCTGGTCGATTCCAGGCAGGTAGCTCTTGATCTCGTTCATGGAGGCAAAAGACTGCAGGATGCCAAGGAGAAATCCGGCCAGCACCGCCCCGCCCAGTGAACCCATTCCGCCGACGACCACGACGACAAAGGAGAGCACGAGAAAATCCATTCCCATGTGATAGTCCGGTGGCAGGATGGGCGTGTACATCACCCCGGCCAGCCCCGCCACCACGGCGGCCAGCCCGAAGACGATAGTGAAGCGGCGCTGTATATCGATCCCCAGCAGACCGACCATCTCGCGATCCTGCATTCCGGCACGCACCACCATGCCGAACGTGGTGAATTGCAGGAAGGCAAACACACCGGAAATCACCAGAAACGAGAACATCAGGTAGATCAGTCGCCACCAGGGATAGACCACGTTATCGCCAAGACCCAGGAACGCGCCAATATTGGCGCTGCCAGCCACGATCTCCGGGGCGGACTGCGGAATCGGATTGGCACCGAAATAATGCCGGATAATTTCCTGGCAGATGATGGCCAGGCCGAAGGTCACCAGTATCTGGTCGGCATGAGGTCGCTTGTAGAAGTGACGTATCAGACCCCGCTCCATGAGCAAGCCGAGCAGCAGCATGACCGGAATGGCGAAGATGATCGCCAGTGGCACCGAGTAGTCGACGATCACGGCACCCACTACCGGGAACTTCGCTTCCAGAATGGGCACTTCCTTGTACGCTTCGAACAGGGTCACGCTCTCATCCCTGACCTTGGTCGATATCGTCAGCACTTTCTGCAGGGTGACTGCGCAGAACGCACCCACCATGAATATCGCACCATGCGCGAAGTTGACCACTCCCAGCGTACCGAAGACGAGTGTGAGTCCCAAGGCTATCAGCGCGTAAGCACCACCTTTGTCCAGGCCATTGAGAATTTGCAGTATCAGTGCGTCCAAAAGCTTACCCCGTACAATTCAAGTCCGACCAAAGGGAAACAGGATTCCAGCGCCCCCGCTGAACATTCAGCAGCACCACCGCTCATTGCCGGAGTCTGCTGGCAGACAGTGAGCCTGCCTGCCAGGCTGTGGCAATCGGGACCAGCCTGCAGGTCCGGTCGTCTTCACCAGCAACGTTGCCCATGATGGCCAGAGCCCTGGCAACGACCTGTCGGTCGCTACCAGCCACCCCTGGCCTGTAATGGAAGACGGAAGCCCTCAGGCGCCGTTGTTGCAGCTACCCAGATCGCCACCGGCGAACATCGGGTGATCCACCGGATACTCGACCTGCGCGCGTGGTGTGACTTCAACCACTTCCAGTAGGTCGAACTGTGAGGAAGGATTGTCTTTACCTTTCACCACCAGCACATCCTTGAAACACTGGTGATCACCGGCCCGGTATTCGGTGGGCCCGTTACCCATGCCATCGAAGGTGTGGCCTTCAAGCGCCGTGACCACCTGGCAAGGCTCGAACGTACCGGCTCGCTCACAGGCATCTGCATACAGCAGCGTCTGTACATAGCAGGTATGCGCAGCCTGTGACGGCGGAAAGCCATATTCCTGACCGAAGGATTTGACGAAGGCCTGACTGCCTGCATCGCTCAGCGACCAGTGCCAGTTGGTGGAACCGAAAATGCCTTTGACCGCATCACCGGCACCCTGCGCCATCAATCGTGAGTACAGCGGTACCACGATCTGGAATTCCTTGCCGTTGACCTGCTTGTCCTTGAGCCCGAACTGGACCGCCTGGGTCAGCGAGTTGATCATGTCCTTGCCGTAGTGGTTGAGAATCAGTACATCAGCACCCGAGTTCAGTACCGGCGTAATGTACTGGCTGAAATCGCCGGCTCCCACGGGGGTCTTGACCGTCTCAGCCGTCGTCCAGCCGATCGCTTCGGTGGATGCGATGATGGATTCTTCCTGGGTCCAACCCCAGGTATAGTCAGCAGTCAGGTGATAGGCGCGACGATCCGTGCCGTACTCTTTCTCCAGAACCGGCCCCAGTGCAGCGCCCGACATGTAGGCATTGAAGAAATGACGAAAACCGTTGGCTTTCTTGTCCTTGCCCGTGGTGTCATTCGAGTGAGTCAGGCCTGCCATGAAGATGATACCGGCATCCTGGCACAGACCCTGTACCGCAATGGCCACGCCTGAGGAAGATCCGCCGGTTACCATGACCACGCCATCCTTTTCGATCATGCGCTTGGCCGATGCCCGTGCTGCATCCGATTTCGTCTGCGTATCGCCCGTGACATATTCCACTTTCTTGCCCAGGATACCATTGCCCTTGAGCGCACTGGGCTGCAGTGTATTCATCATGCCGCCATCGCCTTCGCCATTCAGGTGCTTGACCGCCAGTTTGTAGGCCCGTAACTCGTCTGCACCTTCGTCCGCGTAGGCACCGGACTGCGGTACGTTGAAACCAAGTGTCACCGTGCCGCCATCACCCGGGTTGTTCAGGAAGTCTGCGCCATAGGCGTGGCGCGAGAAAAACAGGGGCGCTCCAGTGATTGCCGCAGAGGCAGCACTGGCCTTGAGTACATCGCGACGTGTCCAGTTGCCTGTCGTGGGTTTCTTGCTCATTCAATCTCTCTCCTCGAGGTACTTGTTTAAGTGTCTGTCAGAGCGATCCGCAGCGGATCGGCTCAGTCGGCCTTGCCCGGCTGTGGTGAGCCGACGCTGAAGCTAGTGATGCTGGACGTCTACGGTCGATCCGAAAACCCTTTAAGATGGCGAAAATGCACAAGTCTTATGCCGAAGCAACAAAAGCCGCTTTCAAGTATACGGAGGCCAACCAGTCGGCAAGGTTTTTTACTTATCCCTGTAAATTCAATTTCTTACATAATAATCGAAGGTAATGGTGAAAGTGTCTCAGCGTGTTTTCTTCCCATTGTTACGAAAAGTAACGCTTTTCCAGCGCACCTTGGTCCACCGCAAGCACTCGGATCACCCCCTGCAGCTAACACCCTTCCTTGCCGGAGAGCTCTTCCGCATTGATCCGCCATTGACGACTCAACCGATGGTCAACGACCTGTCGAAAAGCCAGCTGTCCAGGACCGCATGGCAATCATCGATGCCCTGTTTGTTCAACGATGAGAAATCCTGCAAGGTGGCGTCGATATCCGCCGCGGATAACTGATCCTGCACCCTCAGTACACTGCTGCTGACCTGATTTTTCGACAATTTGTCGGCCTTGGTCAGCAGGATATGCAACGCCGCTTGACCCTGCTGCTGAAGCTCGATCAGTTGCCAGTCGCTCTCTGTCAACGGGTGTCGAATGTCCATGACCAGTACCAGGCCCTTCAGGCTGGCGCGCGAGCCCAGGTAGCGCCTCATTGCCGCCTGCCACTGTTTCTGCCGGTCCCTGGAGACCTGTGCATATCCGTATCCTGGCAGATCGACGAGAAAGCGACCATCACCCAGTGCAAAATGGTTGATCAGCTGGGTGCGTCCGGGTGTCTTGCTGGTGCGGGCCAGCTTTCCGTTACGGGTGATGGTGTTGATGGCGCTGCTCTTGCCTGCATTGGAGCGACCTGCGAAAGCCACTTCGGCAACTGATTCGGGACAACGGTAGGGATCGCTGGCGCTGGAATGGAATTGCGCGGAGAAATACACCGTATTCATGGCTTGGGCTCTGTCCAGCGGATATTGACGGGGCCGAGCGCTTGTGTTGCCCGCCAGTCTGCTAAAATTTGGCGATTACAAACGGTTTCGACCGCGTACAGTCTACCGACTCGAACATTTTGAAGTTAATCGCCGGAGTTTTCATGAAAAATTGGTGCCTTGCCACCGCGCTGGCCTGTGCCTGTTTTGCCAGTGCCGTCTCAGCCGCCGACATGCCAGTCCAGGGCGATCCAGCCGCAGGCCAGGCAAAATCTGCCGTCTGCGCAGCTTGTCACGGGGCCGATGGCAAGGCCATTCAGCCTGCCTACCCTGACCTTGCCGGACAGCATGTCGCCTATCTTGCCAAGCAACTGACCGATTACCGTGACGGCAATCGCGTCAACGCGCTGATGTCCGGTCAGGCGGCTAATCTGTCAGATACAGACATACTGGATATCTCGGCCTATTTCGCCAGTATGACCAAACACGAAAACGTTGCTTCGGAAGACAACCTGACGCTGGGCATGAACATCTATCGGGGCGGAATCACTGCAGCCGGCGTGGCGGCCTGTGCAGCCTGTCACGGTCCTGCCGGTCTGGGCAATCCCACAGCCGCCTGGCCGGTGGTATCGGGTCAGAACGCACAGTACACGGCGGATCAACTGCGTTACTTCCGCTCGGGCGAGCGTGCGAACGATCCGAACGGCATGATGAGCGGTGTGGCCAAGCGAATGACCGACGAAGAAATCGATGCAGTTGCCAACTACATCGCCGGCTTGCACGCTACGCCCTAGCGAGCCGACTCTTCGGCACTGCGGGACGACTGGGCCGTCCGGCCACATTGGCGCTGATCCGCGCGGGCACCCAAGCTGGCGCGACGACGCCGGGAAGCGGTATGAATCTTGCGGCAGCGGTTCACATTTCTGCCGCTCGTACCTGGTTGCCGGACTGAACGATCAGAGGACAGACCGGTCTACTTCAACGTCAAATTATTACTCACTAGGAAACTGCCCATGCACTTCTACAGACGAGGCTTCCTGTCAGCCATCGCAAAAACTGCACTGCTGTGTTCACTAGGTACCGGGCTTGGCGGTGCCTCCAGCCTGGCCGCTGCCGCCGACGGTTATGAACTGATCAACCCGCCGCAGAACACGTCGACACCGGACAAGGTCGAAGTGCTTGAATTCTTCTGGCTCGGCTGCCCTCACTGCTACTCCTTCGAACCCATGATCTCGGCCTGGGAAGAGAACATACCCGAGAACGTGGTCTTCGTTCGCGAAGCCCCGCCGCTGAATCCGTCCTGGGAACAACATTCTCGCGGTTTTTATGCAGCTCAGCTCATGGGCCAGGAAGTACCTTTTGTCAACGCCATGTTCAAGGCCATCCATGAAGATCGCCAGCGCATGAGAAAGCCTGCGGATATGGCAGCCCTGGCAGAAGAACTGGGTATGGACAGGGAGAAATTCCTGAAGACCATGAAGTCATTTGCCGTGCAGACCAAGATGAACCGTGCCATGCAGTTGGCCAAGAGTGCCGGGATTTCCGGCGTGCCAGCCATCGTGATCAACGGCAAGTACCGCACCGGTGCCAGCCTGGCAGGTGGTAACCAGGGCATCATCTCGGTCATCGACAGCACGATCGCCATGGAAAAGCAGAGTATGGGTCTGCAGTAAAACCCGCCCTCAAGCGATGCGCTGACCAGGCGAGCTCGCCCGCTACTCCCGACACAGGCCGCTTAAAGCGGCCTTTTCTTTAACACCACAACGCCTCATCGCGTTATTGCGTAATTGCGTTATTGTGTTATCGGTGCATCCAGGTCAGGGCTTGATCCGTGCGGACCGGCTGCACGTGAGTAAGCCATGGACTTATGGCTGCAATGCCTCGTCCAGCTCGGCAATCGGGAAATTCCTGACGAAGGGCAGCAGCTGATCCGCCTGCAGATCGTTTGACGAGATGGTCAGCATGCCTCCACTCTTCAGTTGCACCATGTACTGGCTCTCGCCACCAGCATCGCTCATATCCAGTACCGTACGTTTCTGGACACGGATCTTCTTCCCGCCTCCCCCTCCCATGCCCATACCCAGCTGTGCCAGAGCCGCCAGTCCGCCCCCGGCCATACCGGTGGTCAGAGAGACGGACACATGCTTACCGTCACTGCTGTAGGTACGCTGGATGATAGTCATGCCCATGGCGCTCTGGTTGTCGATTTCGCCACCGGTATAGCCTTCGACCGCATCCGGAAATACCGTCAGCGTTGCATTCTGGCGCAGCTGCTGCAGGCTCTCGACACACCACTTCGCTTCGTCGAGTGCGCCGCTCAGATCATCTTCAGCGATCAGCCTGGCCGCTTCAGAGCAGGCTGTTGCGGCTTCTTCGGCGGACTGCGCAATGGCCTGTGCACTGGTCAGCAGCACTACGGAACTGATGAGTATGGCGGGTTGTTTCATACGGAATCCCTCAGTGAGTAGTTGGCCAGATCGATGATGACCGGGGCATGGGCGATACGGTACTCCTTGTTCATGGTGCTGACGTTGAAGTAGGACAAGTTGTTCGCGTGAAATTGCCCATGACCCTCATGTATATGGCCGAACAGGTGAATTCGCGGAGCAACCTCCCTGATACGGCGCAACAGCGAAGGACAGCCCGTGTGCTCGAACTCGTCTTCGGCGCGCTGGACTTGATCCAGAATACCGTGAGGCGGTCCGTGAGTAATCAGCACATCTGTCGAGTTGGGTATCAATTCCCAGTGTGCCTCGATCGAGGCCCCCGGGTCGCGCATGAATGACCAGTCGTAATAACGCGGCGTAATCGGCGAGCCCCAAAATGCGACGCCATCGATCTCGCAGCCTGAATCGTTGAGCAGGAGCACGCCGGCGTCCTCGGCAAATCGACGCGTCAATGCCGGTTCAGCCTCCATGAACGTGTCATGATTTCCGGCAATACACAGCTTGTAGGTGAAGGGCTGCCGGCCAAACCAGCTCATGAAAGACTGTGTCTCGGTGCATTGACCGTGTCCGGTAAGATCGCCCGCGTGAATCAGCACGTCCCCCTCGGGCAGATCCAGCAGTTCATGATCACCGTGTGTATCGCTGATGCAGACAAGCCTCACGCCATCACCATCTCATCGCTGTCCGATGATCATCTCGATCCTCAGCAATGCACCGTAGAATCGATCGTAATCTGTCGCCGCTGGCCAGGAGACCGACGGCCAGAATTCATAGAAGAACCAGGGTCGCCATATGTTATGCCGCCAGCGAATTCGCAACTCGTGCCCACGGTAGCGATCCTCGATACCACTATTCAGGGCTGTATGGTAACTGGCAAGCCCTTCCAGCGCTACGGAACGGGATTCTCCAAACTGGGTATACAGGCCCAGAGTCTGGTTGACAACCGAACCTTTTTGTCCCTTTTTCCAGTTGAATTCAGTGTTCGAACGAAAGAAAAAATCTTCCTTGTAGAACAGGACGCGCCGAAACGCGAATGACAACCTGTCTTCGAATCCGGATTTGTTGTAATGCCAGTAGTTGTTGGTGGCCGTAAATTCCCAGCGCCTGGCCAGCGTGTCCTGATAACCCGTGTTGAGTCGCCCGAAGTACTGCACGTCACCGTCCCGCTGACGCACACCGATGTCCACGTTGACACTTCCCTTGGTGCGTGCCGAGCGAATGAAGCGAATCGCCGCCGATGCGTTGCGCTCACTGCTCGAGGTGGTGCCGGATGATGGCTCGATATTGCCAGCCTGTACCTCGCCGTCGTCGTCCTCGGTACTCAACAACAACTTGAATCGCTGTTCGGTGTTGGGCAGCGCTGCACGCAATTTCAGCGAGGGCTTGAATTCAAGATCCTGACCGTTGAGACGTCTGGCATCCATCCTGATTCTGGCCCAGCTGGTGTTGCTCAACGCCTCTTCACCCGACTCGGCTCCAGTAAAGAAACCATCGACGGAGGTCATGAATTCGCTGAATCCCTTCGATGCCTTCTGCTGGGCCTCATCGACGTAATTGCCAGCGCGGCCGACGAGTCCGACCTCGTCTTCCGGGGCGTCCGTGCCGGCATCACTGGCCGCGGAATCGACACCCTGCTGGGCGCAGACAACGGACGATGTGCACACCAGGATGACACACGAGACAAACCCTCTGCGCAGGCTACGCATCCAGGCAATTCATCAGTCTGCCCATGTCATCCGGAGTACCGATGGTAATGCGCAACCAGTGGTCCAGGCGAGGTTTGTCCCAGTATCGTACCAGCACACCCGCCTCATTCAATCGTTTGAAGAGCTTGCCTGCCTGTCCGTCAGGAACCCGGGCAAACAGAAAATTGGCGGACGTCGGCAGTACCTGGAAACCTCGCAGGCGCAAGTCCGCGACAGCCTGTTCCCGTGTCCGTATGATCGCGGCGACGGTATTGCGGTAATACGTATCGTCGCTCATCGACGCTATGCCTGCCGCCTGTGCCAGTACATCGACCGGGTAGGAGTTGAAGGAGTTCTTGACCCGCTGCAGCCCCTCGATCAGCGACGGGTGACCAAAGGCCACACCCAGGCGCATGCCGGCCAGTGACCGGTTCTTCGAGAATGTATGGCTGACGAGCAGGTTCGGGTACTGCCTGGTCAGCGCGACGACGCTGTCGGCACCAAAGCCGGCATAGGCCTCATCAACCAGCAGGATTTGCCGGGTATGCCGCTCCAGCAGCTGTGCAATGGCATCGGCGGGTATCGCACAGGCCGTAGGGGCATTCGGGTTTGGAAAGATGATGCCACCTGTATTGGCCTCGAACCGAGCCAGATCAAGCTGGTAATCCTCATCCAGTGAAACGGTTCTGGCCTCGATGCCGTACAGAGCGCAGTACACCGCATAGAAGTTGTAGCTGATGTCAGGAAACTGCAGCATCCGCCCATTGGTGAAGTAGGCCAGAAACGCCAGTGCGAGAATCTCGTCCGAACCATTGCCGACGAATACCTCATCGATTGCCAGTCCATGATACTCAGCCAGGACGGTGCGCAACTCAACGCTTTCCGGATCCGGGTAACGTCTCAACTGCTCGCCTGTCACGGCGCGTATCGCCTGCAGAACCGAAGGTGCTGGCGGATACGGGTTTTCGTTGGTGTTCAGCTTGGTGATGTCTGTCCCGGTGCGCTGTTCTCCAGGCACATAGGGCGTCAGACGATTCACCGTCTCGGTCCAGAAAGTGGTCATGCGCTACGTGGTACGTGTTGTGATTCCGTCAGGGAATTCAGTGGCTCACTCGTCGAGCAAAGCGCTCAGCTGTTCGCTGGCAGCGCGCAGCTGGGGGAGATAGTCGGATACTGCGGAAAATGGCAGGCGCATGCAAGGGGCATGAAACGATAAAGTGGCGTAGAGCCTGCCCTGCTGGTCACACACCGGCACAGCCATGGCCACCATACCCTCTATGTACTCTTCATTGTCCAGCGCATAACCGCGCGCGGCCGTTGCAATCAACTCCTCCCTGAGCGCACTGTGACTGAGCACCGTGTTGGCCGTATAGCGCCTGAGCCGAGTGTTCTGGATGATTCTGTCCCGACGGCTCTCGGAGAGTGAACTGAGATACATTTTGCCACCGGCGGTGGCATATACCGGCACACGACTGCCGATCTGCAGGTTGATGCGCACCGGCCAGTGTGTCTCGGCGCGATCGAAGTAGATCATTTCCGAGCCGTCGGGAACGGAGATATTGCACGTCTCACCGATTTCCTGTGATAGCTCGGACAGAATAGTGCGCCGCTGTGCCTGGAAGGGAGCCGCCGAGAGCACACCCAGGGCCAGCCTGTTGAGACGATGACCCGCCTGCAGACCCCGGCCGCTCAACCGCGTCTGCAGGTAACCGTGCGTTTCCAGGGAATTACACAAACGATGCACGCTGGCTTTGGGTATGGCCAGAGATTCGGCTATCTCCGTGGGGCTCAATGGTCGATCGGCAGCGGCGACGGCATTCAGGATATCCAGGACACGGGTGACCGTGGATCCCTTGGAACTTCGATTGTCAGCCTGGATATCGTCTGTCATGTCCCTGATTGGCGTCACGGGTTCATGCGCACTCAGTGAACGGCCAAATCCTGATGTATATCGAAAATGAGATTTAAAGTACCATTATCCACAGACTATTTCACCCACAATCAGGCCAGCACAGCGCCACGATGACGGACCAGTTCGATTATGTAGTAGTTGGGGCCGGTTCTGCCGGATGCGTGCTGGCCAATCGGCTGAGTGCGGATGGCACGACACGGGTTGCGCTGCTGGAGGCCGGCGCACGGGACTGGAATCCCTGGATCCACATCCCTGTCGGATATTTCAAGACCATCCATAATCCGGCCACCGACTGGTGCTATGTCACCGAACCGGACCCGGGCCTGAACGGCCGTTCGCTCAAATGGCCTCGTGGCAAGGTACTCGGCGGTTCCAGCTCGATCAACGGGTTGTTGTATGTGCGAGGACAGCATCAGGATTACGATCGCTGGGCCGAGCTGGGCTGCAGTGGCTGGTCATTCGATGAGGTGTTGCCCTATTTTCGTCGGGCAGAGAACCAGTCCCGTGGTGAAGACGACTATCACGGTACCGGTGGACCGCTGCAGGTCAACGACATGAGTTTCAAACGTCCGATCTGCGATGACTTCATTCGGGGCGTGGCAGAACTCGGTACCCCGGTCAACGACGACATCAACGGTGCGGTGCAGGAAGGTGTCGGGTATTTTCAGCTTACATCTCACAAGGGTCGTCGCTGCAGCACCGCGGTGGCCTACCTCAATGGCATACGATCGCGTCCGAATCTGCGCATCATCACCCACGCCATGGTCAGGAAAATCGGCTTTGTCGACGGGCGGGCCTCGAGCGTGGAACTGCACAGGCACGGTCGGCCCATGAGCGTTACGGCGCGCGAGGAAGTCATCCTGTCCGCTGGTGCCATCGGCTCACCGCAGCTACTGCAGGTGTCGGGGGTTGGTCCGGGAAGCCTGTTGCAGTCATGTGGAATCGAGGTGCTGGTCGATTCTCCCGAGGTGGGAGAAAACCTGCAGGATCATCTGCAGATACGTGCAGTCTACAAGACGAAAAAGCCCATAACGCTCAATGACGAGCTGAAGAACCCGTTGCAGAAAGCCCGTGCCGGTCTTGAGTACATCGTCAATCGCAGTGGGCCGCTGAGTATGGCGGCCAGCCAGGTCTATGCCTTCTGTCGGACGAGACTGGCCAACGAACGTCCCGACATCCAGTATCATTTCCAGCCACTGTCGGCGGATTCTCCCGGGGAAGGCCTGCACCCGTTTTCGGCCATCACCGCCTCAGTCTGCCAATTGCGTCCGGAGAGCCGGGGCAGTATCCGTATCCAGTGCGCCGATACCGACGTGCATCCGACCATCACCGCCAACTACCTCTCCACCGAACTGGATTGCCAGACCGCGATAGAAGCGGTTCGTTTCACCCGCCGTATCATGAACAGTTCGGCGATGAAGGATCATATCGCCGAGGAACTCTTGCCCGACCCCGAGGCGACGAGCGACGATCAGTTACTGGACCAGGCGCGCGACATCGCCAACACCATCTACCACCCTACCAGCACCTGTCGCATGGGTGCGGATGCACGCGCCGTGGTCAATCCGCGTCTGGTGGTCAATGGGGTGTCGGGATTGCGGGTAGTGGATGCCTCGATAATGCCCGAGATCGTTTCGGGCAATACCAATGCGCCCACCATCATGATTGCCGAACGCGCAGCCGACATGATCATCGAGGATAGAAGGAAATAGCGTTTATCGTGCATTCTGACTCACCGAGTGTGCGCCAGCTGTGCACAATTGTAACCAGCTGTGCAAAACCGAGCATCCGAAGAGTTGCTGACTGCATTATAGTATTTTGCAGTGTCACCAGATCGAACAGTCACTTCATCGCTCCCGGAGTTTGTCCTGCATGAAAATCAGAAAGCTGACCCTCGCTGCCCTCACCACCGCCACACTGTCCGTGACCCTGTATGTGCAGGCTGCTGATGGTCCCCACGATGATGCCATCGAAGCCCGACAGGCCTTGATGAAGCTGCAAAATTATAATGTCGGTTTATTGTTCGCCATGGCCAAGGAGAAGATTCCTTACGATCCGGACGTTGCCGCCGAGGCTGCGAATAATCTGGATGCGCTGGTCAACCTGGGGCAGAGTCAACTGTGGCCAGCCGGGTCGGACAGCGCCACCGAGGGCAATGCGACGAATCGAGCCTTACCTGCCATCTGGGAGACGTACCCGAAAATCGTCGAAAAGTCAGAAGCACTGACCTCGGCAGTCGCCGCGCTGGTACCGGTTGCCGGCAATGGCCTGGAGGCAATGCAGGACGCTGTCGGCGATGTGGGTGGCACGTGCAAGAGCTGCCACGATGACTTCCGCGAAGAGAGGTAGCGCAACCCTCGACTCACTGGACCCGGTTGCCGGGGCCGGCCTTGACGCAGACTGGAACAGGACCTGTAGATGGCTGACGAGCTGAATGGTGCGCAACGGATTCGCGTCTGGGATATCTGGGTCCGGCTGTTCCACTGGAGTCTCGCCATTGCCGTACTCTTCCAGTTACTCAACGGCCAGACGGGGTGGCAGTTTTTCCAATGGCACCGCCAGACCGGCGAGCTGATACTGGCGCTGATACTCTTCCGTGTTTTTTGGGGGATAGTGGGCAGCAGCAACGCCCGCCTGGCCAGCCTGTTCAGACACCCACTCTCGGCCTGGCGGCATCTGCGGCATTTACTGGGCAAATCGGTGACCCCAGAACGCGGTCACAATGCCGCTGGCGGCTGGGCAGTGCTGATCATGCTCTCGCTCATCGCCGTTCAGGCGCTCACCGGCTTCTTCATCGCCGATGAAGACGAACTGATCGAGGGCGCTTTGTATGGAAAGCTGTCCGGTGGCAGCACCGACCTGTTGTACCAGGTCCATCGGATGAACGCGAATTTGATCCAGGTCGTCGTGGCCGTGCATGTGCTGATGGTGATGATCTATCTGCTGTATTCCGGCATGAACCTGATCGGACCGATGGTGACCGGTTCGATGCGCTGGACCAGTTCCATAACGCCTCCACCTGTGTCATTTCAGAAGGCCTGGGTAGGCCTGTCGCTGGTGGCACTGTCGCTGGCCCTTGTTGCCTGGCTGGCCGGCTGGATCGGGTAGCGGCAGAATTACCGACATACTGGCAACTACCGGTCATAGGGGCTGCCGGAACCAATGCATGCAGGTCTGTTGCAAACAGCCTGGACGTTGCCTGTGCAGGCTGCGAACCGGCGCTACATCCCCGGCAGTTTCTTCAACTCGAATTCACTCTCGCTGTCACGCTTCATGCGCTCACCGCGCAGAATCAACGCTTCCCCGTCGGCGATGTTCCCGTTACCTTCACGCACCTGTTTCTGTCCCTTCTTCACCAGTTTCCGGCCTTTTTCAGCCAGCTTGTCACCTTCTGCCCATTTCTTGCTGATCGCACTGTACTGGTCGCGCTCCCGGGCCATGCTGTCACCCACGGTCGGCGCCTTGCTGGCACAGCCCGCGGCCGTCACGACCAGCAGCAGTACACTGCCCAGCAGACAAAATCTGTGAACGCCTGATGCGGCTCCTGTGTTGATTATCGTACTGGCTGACTTCATCGACTGCTCCTCAATACAAACTGGTCATTCGCAACGCAGGGATCGCGATCGGCGATCCCTGCGTCAGTTTAAATTAACCCAGGCGTACGTTACTTGACGCGGTAGCGAAGGCTCAGGTTGGCAGATGTCGACAGTTCATCATTACTGGCAACCAGGTTGGGCTTGTCGTCCGAATCCACGGCGGCGAAGGTTACGCCAAGGTCCAGCTGATTGGTCAGGTGGTACAGGAACGATGATGACAGTGTGTTGGTGGTAAAGCGTGTCTTGTCCGCATCATCGGCCTGCTGAAACGACAGTTCCCAGGCATTGACCCAGTCGATCCGGTCAGATATCTCATAAGAATAGCTCAGCCGGTTATTGAACTGCTGAAGCGTGTTATCACCGAAAATCGGCTCGTAGCTGGCCAGCTCGATCAACTGCCCCTTCAGACCATACGGTTTGGCATACTCGAGCTGAAACGTCAGTTTCGGGTCATTGTCTGTCAGGCCGGCGAAATCGCTGGACTGCACGCCGGCACCGGCCCGGACCAGCCAACCATGACGACGGGCACTGATCGGCTCGTCGAACAACACTTCATCGAGCTTGACGGTCGCCAGTGCCGAGAGGCTTTCTCCTGCCAGCACACCAGAGTCGATGATGACCCTCTCCATGTCGGCGTACCAGACACCACGATAGACATCGAAGCCTTCACGTGCCTGATACTCCTCTTCACGACCGATTACCGCAGCCAGCGCCAGCAGCGCATCGTCACTCATGTCGGCAGTGAACAAACCGTGGGAGAGCAGGGCCTCCTGGATGCGCAGTGCTTTGGCCAGCGGTGTGGCGTTCCATACACGCCCATAGCCAATACCACCCGAGACACCCAGATTGTCGTCGATGGCGCTGTCCTGGTGCGCGTAATCGCCGCTGATGAAATAAAACAGCTTTTCACGGGTTTCACTGAAATACGCATCCCGGTTTGCACGCACGGAAAAACCGAAATCATCCACCGAGTCATCCGCAGCATTGGGTCCCCGGGACGCATCGAGGTTACCGTCCACGCGCAGGCCAACCACACGCTTGTCGGTGCTGTCGCGCTTATTGTAGAAGCCGGTAAGCAAGGCATCGTAGCTGGTCTGGTCCTGATTGCCGGAGTTGACATTGGCGTTGAAATCAACGTAGGCCTCGTCAAAGGCTGTATTCGGATCAGTGAAATCGGTCAATTCGATTGCAGTGGCCAGGCCGGGACTTGCACACAACGTCGCGAGAACAAAGGTTTGGTGTTTCATCTTGTCAGTTCCTGTGAATTGCCGGCAAGTTAGCAGCCGGTAAGCCCTCACTATGCGGGTTCCTGTTCAATAAATAAATCAATATATATTTGTATATTTGATAATATATTTTTATTGATTGTCCATCCGGAATGGTGAGGGACTGTGCAAGGCTGCGCTATACCGGCGCCAGGACCAGACGGCAAACGAGTCAGTCAGCCAGGTCAAGGTACCGGCGGCGAGGTTCCGCGACCCCACGGGTTGCCTGCAAATATTCTGTCGGCGCTTGCATCTTTGCCGCATTCGTCTGCGTAGCTTCTGACAGGTGCCTTCATGTTGTCGGCACGCTTGAGTTCGTCACACTTCAATTAATGGAAAGGAGCTGGTCAATGTATAAATCTACTGTGGGCACAAGCCTGCTGGTCCTCATGTTCAGCGCGACAGGTGTCTGGGCTGGTCACACCAACGAAGTTCTTGAAGCCGAGCTGGATGGTCGTGAAGAGGTGGGCAGCGACCCCAGCCAGCGGCTGGTGGGAGATCCGAATGGTAAGGGCGAGGCCTATGTATTCGGCATCGATGGTGATCCGACAACTCTGTGCTATGTACTGACAGTGGACAAGATTGACCTGGTAGCAGTCGGCGCAGGCATGGCGGCGCATATTCATGAAGGTGCGCGAGACACTAATGGTCCGGTCGTTGCTGTGCTCGCGGGTCCTGAAGACGGCAATGCAGGCGATTGCCTGACCGAAGGAGAGGCAGGTAAATTTCCTGCCGAAGAAACCGGTATCGTGCAACGGATTCTGCAGAACCCGGCCAGCTTCTACATCAATGTGCACAATCCAAGGTATCCGGGTGGTGCTATCCGTGGGCAGTTACGCAACCAGATTCACGATCATGATGATGATGATGTCGATACCGCTGACGGCACTCCGAGCGTACCCGGGAACTTGTCAGCAAAGGTGTATTCATCAACTGCACTGGAACTATTCTGGGACGTATCAACCGATGACACTGTGGTGGTCGGCTACGATGTCTATCGCGATGGACAGTTTCTGAGCGGCGCCCGTGGCAACAGTTTCTTCGAGGAGGGCCTGATGCCTGGCACTACTTATGTCTACAGCGTGGTGGCCATCGACAACCTGGCCAACGAGTCAGCACAATCGAACACTCTGTCAGTAATGACGCGCAATCAGTGAGCCGCAGTACAAGCTGACACGGAGTTCTGCTGGAGAAAGGTGTGCGCGCAAGCCAGTACAGTTCCCTGGCGAAATCGGTGTGTACCGTTCCTGAGATGAGTCAGCGTAAACGCGGGATCGGTTGATGGTGAGTGTTACCCCTGGTTTCAGCTCGAGACCAGGGGTATTACCCTCCGATCGTCTCAGAAGTGTTGTTTTATGTTTTTTTGTTGTGTTATTTTCCTTGTGCATGGAAATAAATCGCAAAAAGCTCACAATTTCACGCCAGGCACTCGCGACACTTCTGCTCGCTACCGTGGTCACTCTCGTCAGCCTGTCAGCCAGCCGCGCGGACGAGCCGTTCATCATCGTCCAGTCCACCACCTCCACGCAGAATTCCGGCCTGCTCGATGCAATTCTGCCGAGCTTCTCGGAAGCGTCCGGCATCGAGGTGCGGGTCGTGGCCGTGGGTACCGGCCAGGCCATCAGGAACGCCACCAATGGGGACGGGGATGTTCTGCTGGTCCACGCCAGAGCGGCAGAGGAACGGTTCGTGGCGGACGGGCATGGCGTCCAGCGTTTTGATGTGATGTACAACGATTTCATCCTGGCAGGCCCGACTGCCGATCCAGCCGGCATTGCCGGCAGCTCGGACATCGTCACGGCGATGCAGGGCATCGCAGATTCGAGGTCAACATTTGCTTCCCGTGGTGACGACTCCGGTACGCATAAGGCGGAACTGAACCTCTGGGCGCTGGCAGGCGTCGACGCTCAGGCTGCCTCGGGTGACTGGTACCGCGAGACGGGCTCCGGTATGGGCGCCACACTCAATGCAGCGACGGGCATGAGCGCCTATGTTCTGACTGACAGGGCGACCTGGATTGCCTTCGGTAACAAATCGAACTACGCCATTCTGGTTGAAGGCGATGATCGACTGTTCAACCAGTACGGCATCATCCAGGTCAATCCCGCCAGGCACGCCAATGTCAAGGCCGAAGAGGCACAGAAGTTCATTGACTGGCTCATCGGCAGTGAGGGACAGCGGGCAATTGCCGAGTTCCGGATCGATGGGCAGCAGTTGTTTTTCCCAAACGCCACGGCTCCCTGAATCAGTCAGGATGATTCCGGGCCTGATCGGCGTGATGGCCGTGACGGCACTGAGTGGCTGGATGTATACCCTGGATGCCTTCTGGGGCGAACAATGGGTAGAAAATGTACACGAGATGGCCGCTACACTGCTACTGGTAATGGTTGTCGTGCACGTCGCTGGCGTAATTCATGCGAGCCTCATGCACCGGGAAAACCTGGCCAGATCCATGCTCGATGGCAGGAAACGCCCTCCCCGGTCCGGTGATATTGCCTGAGCTTCAATCCAGTCGATCAGATGCGGAGAATTCAATGACAGTGTCCAGACACATCGCAGCCATCCTGATGCTGATGGCCATGGCTGGCCAGGCCGGTGCGCAACAGCAGGTGAACGCCGAGAACTTTGACCTGGCCGACTACAAGGGAAAAATCGTCTATGTCGACTTCTGGGCATCCTGGTGTACACCGTGTCGAGCCTCTTTCCCCTTCATGGCAGAGCTGGCAGACACCCATGCAGATAAACTGGCCATCGTGGCCATCAACGTCGATGAAAATCTGGCCGATGCCAAGGCCTTTCTGAGTGACTACGAGACGCCATTCGATATCGTTTTCGACCAGTCTGGCATGCTGGCGGAAGCCTTCAATGTCCCCGGCATGCCCACCTCCTTCCTGCATGACCGCAACGGGGAGTTGATCGGCCAGCATGTCGGTTTCAGGAAGAAGGACATGGAGGCCATCCGCCAATGGATCAAGGACAATGTGGACAACTGACCGGAACCTGGGGCACTCGGGATCATCTGCAATGATCCATGGTGACTACAGCCGGCACACAGGTAAGATCCTGTTGGCAGGACTTCTGTCGATCCTGCTCAGCGGGTGCAGTTCCCTGGGTGTCAAGCCCTGGGAAAGAGGCACACTGGCCAGACCGGAAATGGCGCTGGACAGCCAGCCTGTCGCCTCGGCAATGGATGATCACATCTATTTCAGTAAGGAAGCATCCAGTGGCGGTCGCAGCTTCGGGGGCGGCGGTTGTGGCTGTAACTGATTCATCCGCTGTGCCTCGAGCGGCATGCACGCCGCTCAGGCGCTCGCTGGGACTGGCCACAGCGGCGCTGCTGGCTGGCGGTGGGGCCAGCGCCGGATGGTTACCCGACATGCAGGGCTGGCAGACCAGCGCAGGACTGCTCCTCTACAGTGAAGTCGATCGGGTCCGCGCACTGGAGCCTGTCATCAGTGCCAGGAAAGCTCTGGATACCGATGAATTCCTGTCCCTGAAACTGACGGTGGACACGCTCACAGGTGCCTCGGCAACCGGCGCTGTCAGTTCTCGACTTGCGCAGACATTTACCCGACCCTCGGGCAATGGTCGCTACCAGGTGGGCAGCGACCAGACTCCGCTGGATGATACGTTTCGCGATACTCGCGCAACGATCAACGCCAACTGGGAGCGTCCCGTAGCCAGGGACCTGACACTCGAGCTGGGTACGGCACTGTCCCGGGAATACGATTACCGGTCTCTGGGTGTCAGCGCCGGGCTCGCGCGGGACGTCAACGAGGGTAACACCACTGTTTCCGGTGCGCTGTCACTGGGCCTGGACACGGGCTCACCAGTGGGAGGTGAACCCATCCCTTTCGCGGCCATGCAAGCTGCCGGCAGCGAGCAGTTGCGACAGGGATCAGGCAGCGACAAGCAGGTAGTCGATGTGATACTGGGTGTCACCCAGATCATCAACCGCCACAGTCTGTTCCAGGTCAACTACTCATTCAGCAATTCTGACGGCTATCTGACCGATCCGTACAAGTTTATCAGTGTGGTGGATCCCCTCACCGGCGATCCGGTGTTCGACATTGCCGAGCAGCCGGACCTGCCGACCATTGCCTACGAAAACCGTCCTGACTCGCGAACCAAGCACAGCCTCTATGCTCACTACAAGACTGCCATAGACGACAAGGTGCTGGATGGCTCCTACCGCTTCCTGGTCGATGACTGGGGCATCAGCTCCCACACGCTGGACGTCCGTTTCCGCCTGCCTGCCGAACGCGGCAGTTACTGGCAGCCACACCTGCGCTGGTATCAACAGTCAGCCGCCGATTTCTACACTCCGTTCTATGTGGGTAACGATCGCCCTGCAGCGGGCGACAGTGCCCGGTATGGTTCTGCCGACTATCGGCTGGGGGAGTTGACCGGCCTGACAGTCGGGCTGGAATACGGCCGGCGGAAAGCGGGCAGCGGCTGGAGTATTGCGGCGGAGTACTATCTGCAGTCAGGCGCGGAGCCGGCCGGCAAGTTCGGCTCGTTGAACGAGCAGACACTGTTCCCGGATATCACCGTATTCATGCTCCGCTTCATCAGGGATTTCTGACGCAACGCCCCGGACAGTGCACGAGACATGGCAGACTCTAGGGTGCGTTGAAGTGCACGGTACCCTGCCCGGAAATATCGTAACCGCCGAGACTTTTCGCCTTGGCCGCGAACGCATCCCCGGCCATGAACTGCAGCAATTTCTGCATCGGCGGCTCGAACCAGGACTGCCGCCAGACCAACAGATCGAAGCGCTCTTCCAGTTGCGGCACGAACCCCAGCCTCAGGCGAGTCGCCACTGAGGCGAGACCGAATGCAAGGTCGGCCCGGCCGTCGAATACCTGCATACCCAGTTCATCTTCCGTGCGCGCAAGGTCGGTCACGGACTGTAGCGAATCCGGGGCCACGCCGGCCTCGCGCTGCAAATACTCGAACAGTTGCTGGCTGGCAGCGCCCTGCTGCCGGCGCGCCACCCGGTGTCCTGCAATGCTTGACATACTCGTCAGGCCCAGTGGATTCTCTGCAGCGACAATCAGTCCCCGGGAACGCCTGGCAAACTCGACCAGGACCACCGGCTTGTTGTCGAACTGGTTCTGTACCGTCCCCACGTTCCAGCCATCGCTCTCATGAATGTGCGTACCGCAGGCCACACCTTCACCCCTGGCCAGCCGGTGCAGTCCATCAACACTGCCGTCCATGAAGGCGGCCAGCGTACTTCCGGATTCCCGCAGGGCCCAGTCCAGTAACGGGTCATGACTGCCCAGGACAGTACAAGGCAGTACCCGCTGGCCAGGGGACACAGGACCCGAGCGCGACGCATCGATCCAGCGCCGGATCTCATCGCGTGGGAACAGCAATTTGCCCACCACGCGGACGCAGGGGACCTCCCCGTTCGTGGCCATGTCGTAAACCTTGCGCTCCTTGATTCGTAACAGCTCGGCCAGCTCACGGGTCGTCAGATAGGGTTCGTCGATTGCCGTCATGAGGTGAAGCTTACCTGCAAAGAGAGGCGGAGTTTCTGGTTGAACCTGTCCTGATCCGGGCTGATCAGGAACTCTGTGTCGGTTTGCCTTAGAATCAGGCACCCATCGCAGAGCCCCGAACTATGTCCGCTTTCGAACGAGTGCTGGATGCCGCCAGGGCTACAACCCGTCGCGTGGTCCTTCCCGAGGCAACTGATCCACGGATACTGGCAGCCGCCATAGAAGTGCGATTACGCCGGATAGCAGATCCCGTGCTGCTGGGTGTGGAGACCGATATACGGGCACTGGCCAGCGAACTCGACCTGTCTGTGGATGGTTTGCAGATCGTCGAGCCTGAATCCTGGCCTCATCGCGACAGATACATCGCCTCACTGGTCAAAAAGCGCAAGGATCGAGGCATGACTGCTGAAAAAGCTGACCAGGCACTTCACGACCTGCTTACCTTTGGCTGCATGATGGTCAGCGAGGGTGATGCAGATGCCTGTGTCGCCGGAGCCATCACCTCGACGGCAGAGGTAGTTCGTAACGCCATGCGTTATATCGGGCCGAGAGCCGGTGAAAAGATGGTGTCCAGTTGCTTCATCATGCTGCTCAAGCCGGAACACCCGGTGCAGGATGTGATGCTGATTGGTGACTGCGCTCTGGTGATCGACCCTGATGCCGAACAACTGGCGGCCATAGCCGTGGCCACTGGCGAAAGCGCCATGCAGCTTGCGGGCATCACACCGGAAATTGCCATGCTGTCCTTCTCAACCAGCGGCAGCGCGCGGCACGCGGCGGTCACCAAAGTCAGCCAGGCCACCGCCCTGGCACGGCGTATGCGGGATACCTGGCGCATCGTCGGCGAAGTGCAGCTCGATGCAGCGGTGCTGCCTGAACTGCTCGCCCGCAAGGCGCCTGAGCAAGCTGGGACTAACCCGTGTAACGTATTGATTTTCCCTGATCTCGATGCTGGCAATATCGGCTACAAGCTGATCGAGCGCTTCGGTGGTGCGCAGGCAATTGGACCGATCCTCCAGGGACTGGCCAAACCGGTCAACGACTTGAGCCGTGGCTGCAGCGCAGACGATATTGTGAACATCATCGCAGTCAGCGCTGCGCAGGTACGCAGCATTCACTGAATTCGTGCCCCGGATCGCCGATAACACGGTTCGCACGCTGCGCAGAAAGCCCATGGTATCCACTCAGGGCCCCTTGTCCTGATAACTCGTCAGCCCTGGCATCGATCACCCGGGAAAAGACAGCGTAGCTGCCGGTGCCTGGCCCGGGCCGGGTACTGACATCCGCACGCAGTGCCGGATTGGCACGCCACTGGCTACGGAAACATCTCCAAGGGGTCGTGCACCTGCGTCACGGGATTCGCCCGGACAGCGGGCAGGCGCTCGACGAAGATCGATGACATAGAACGGACTAATGACATTTCCGGGTCTTAACACACATTTCCACGGTACCAGGGAGGGTTTCGCACGATGATGGCAAAAAAAAGATCCGGCCTTGTGTATCTGCTGGTGTTGTGGATTGTCATTTCAGGCCTTGCCTGGCCTGCCTTTGTGGGAAGCGCCACCGTGCTGTCTCACCTGGGAGGAGAAGGCTGGCAGCTGGATGCATGGTCACAGATACCGAAAAGCCTGCTGCTCCAGCATTTCCTGGATGGTTACCGCCAGAGCCTGATCATCGCACTGCCTGTGGGCCTGGTTGCCGTGATCGACTATCTCCTGCTCTCACGCTACCGGATCACCTGGTGGCTGGCAGGCATCCTGATGCCGGTCACTGGTGCCGCACTTGCCTTATATTTCTTTACGCAGGCAGCCAATGCCCTGCCCACCCTGGTACTGACGGGCGTTGTACTGGCCATCGTGCATCGTCTGGTGGACCTGATGGCAGGCAGCGCCAGTCGCGGGAGACTGCGTTGAGACCGGTACCTGTCATACATTTACTGCTGGGCGGTAGCCTGATCCTGCTTGCCAGCGCAGAGGGTAACGGCGCCGACGCGATACTGGTGGGTGGCGGGCCCGATGTTCACGCCTCGCAGGGTCAGATCGAGCTCAACGTCAAATGGGCGCAGGGCGTGCTGAAGCGCCAGGGAATGAATGTCACTACCTACTTCACTGATGGGCAGGAGACCGGTCCGGATGTGCACTACGTCGTGGCAACAGAAGAGCCGCCCACACCGTTGGAAGCAATGGCCCGGGTGTTCGGTGACCGGGTGCTGGAGAACCGGCGCTATCGCGAGAACGATGTGCCTGACCTGGCAGGCAGCACCCGTCGTGAAGAGCTTGAACCGCAGCTGCGTGACCTCTTCGAACGCGCGACCGATGATGACCTGCTGATGGTCTACAACGGTCACGGCAGTCAGTCTGTCGCCACGCCGGACCAGGTCACCATGAGTCTGTGGGACGACACGAGCATGAGTGCGGGTGAGCTGCATGCACTGCTGAAGCCACGTTCAGGCACTTTTCGTTTCGTATTCACCCAGTGCTATTCCGGTGGATTCCATCGCCTGGCTTACGAGAACCCCGCCCAGGGTATGGCGCTGAGTGAGGCACCACGCTGTGGTTTCACTGCGGAGTCACCCTATCGCCTGGCAGAAGGTTGCAGTGCCAGTATCGACACCGATGATTATCGCGACTACAGCACCTACTTTTTCGCAGCCCTGTCTGGATACGAACGCTCCGGAGAGATTATCGGACGCAGTGCAGATGTCGATGGCGACGGCATTACCAGCCTGCGCGAAGCCCATCTGTTCACGCTTGAACAGGCGTTCAGCACGGATCTGTCACGCTCCACCAGTGAAGACTACCTGACGCAATGGCAGCCGTGGTTCCTGCGCTGGCTGCCTGCCCCGAAAAGCCTTCCCAACAATGACTATGCACGCTTGTATCGGGATATCGCCAAGCGCTACGACATTACGCTGGATGATGCAGCGCTCAGGACCATCAGAAGTAAGCTGAAAGAGACGGAAAACCAGATAAGCGAACTGGCCGGCGATCACGCGTTACTCGCGGAGGACATACTGCAACTGCAATATGAGCTGCAGAGCTACCTGAGCACTCGGTGGCCAGCCCTGCTGGGCCCCTATACCGGGGCCTATCAGTCCATGGCCAGTAGTGGCGAGTTACTCAGGGTCTCATCCTCAATCGAAAACCTGCCGGCATACCGGAAACTGATCACCGCGCAGGAACGCCATGATGCCATGGCACTGGAACGACTGGCACTGGAACGACTGGCCACGCAGTACCAGAAGTTGATCCACTTGAGGCATCTGGCCCATCTGCAACGGCAACTCTCGATCTATGGCAGTGACCGGGAACAGGCCGACTACCAGTCACTGCTGGCCTGTGAGGACGTACCGCTTACGCGCTGAGAGACTCCCAGTCGGATGACGGCTCGATTCGACCAACGGTCTCGCCTCGTGAATTGGTCACCGACGGGCGGAAATATTCACTCAGCAACCTGAACTCCTCGACCGGCAGCAAGCCCAGAGCCTGCAACACCGCACCCAGTGCAACCCGTGCCGCTGAGTCGTTACCATCATCGATCTTCAACGCCACACCAAGCTTATGCTCGGGAATGAGCGCGGTGTAGACCCCGTCGGCACCGACTTTCACCAGTATCTGGGGCGCCAGCCTCTCCATCAGTGATGTGCACAGTCGCTCCTTGCCAGCCACCATGTAGGGGTTACTGGTAACGGCCGCGTGAATGCGCTCGATCGCGGCGCGGCGATCGCCTTCGAAGCGTGACAGTTCGCCAAAACGCGCCATCGCCAGCGCAATGCGTTGCAGGGGAATGGCCAGGGTTGGAATCGCACAGCCGTCATAACCCCACGGCAGCTGTGCCACGCGAGTGTTGCTCAGGCTCTCCAGCACCTCGAACCAGCGCTGCTGTGCCGCATGGTTATACAGTCGGTAGTTGGCCGCCTGTTCGCCATGCTGCTTGCAGGTGGACAGGAAACCCAGGTGCTTGCCGGAGCAATTGTGATGGATACGCTGCGGTCCTCGACCCTGTGACATCAGTTCGAACTGCGTAGCCTTATGCAGCGGCAACTCGGCACCACATTCCAGATCGTCATGGCTGCACTCGATCCTCTCCAGCCAGTCCTGCGCAAGCCCCGCATGGATCGGCTCGCCATTGTGAGAGGCGCAGGCCAGCGCGATGTGCCGATCATCCAGGCCGTAGGTTTCCACCGCACCCGACTCGACGAATGGAATCGCCTGTAGAAACTTTATGGCCGATCGCGGGAAAACGGCACGCTGGACGTCCCCCATTGCGGCAAAGACCCGCCCGGATGCCTCGACCACCACTACCGATCCACGGTGTCGGTTCTCGATGGCGTTACCGCGCCAGCGGTTGACCAGTACCGGATTCATGCCACACCTACCGCGCGACGCAATTCTCGCAGATACGGCTGACTCAACTCGCGGGCTTTCTCGGCACCCCGTCGAACCTGTCGATCGATGCGCTCCGGGTTGGCCATGAGCTCGTCATACCGGTGCCTGGGTTCTTCCAGCACAGCGTCGACCAGTTCGAACAGTCGCTGCTTGGCATCTCCCCAGCTGATTCCCCCGGCAAAGTCATCGCGCATGGTCCGGGTCTGCTCTTCCGTGGCGAAAGCGCGAAAGATCTCGAACACGGTATTTCCCTCGGGGTCCTTGGGTTCGCCCGGTTCCTGGGAATTCGTCTTGATTTTCATGATCGATTTGCGCAGTTTCTTTGCCGACTCGAACAGGGGAATGGTGTTGCCATAGCTCTTGCTCATCTTGCGACCGTCCAGACCGGCAAGTACCGAGGCCCGTTCGTCCACCACGGCCTGCGGCAGCACCAGCAAGTCCCCGTAATGATGATTGAAACGCTGAGCAATGTCGCGCGCCATTTCAAGATGCTGAACCTGATCCCGGCCAACCGGCACGTGAGTCGCCCTGAACATCAGAATATCGGCAGACATCAGGATCGGGTAATTGAACAGGCCCATCGTAATCGCACGATCAGGATCCGCTGCCTTGTTGTCGATATTCTCCTGCACCAGAGCCTTGTAGGCGTGCGCACGATTCATCAGTCCCTTGGCTGTCAGGCAGGTCAGCATCCACGTCAGTTCCATGATCTCCGGTATATCAGACTGCCGGTAGAAGGTAGAACGCTCCGTATCCAGACCCAGTGCCAGCCAGGCTGCCGAGATTTCCTGCCTGGATTGTCGCAACAGGGCCGGATCCTGATTCTTGATCATGGCGTGATAATCAGCCAGGAAGTAGAAGCCATCCCGATCCGGGTTTGAACTCGCCTCTACCGCCGGCCTGATGGCCCCGACGTAGTTGCCCAGGTGGGGAGTACCGGATGTGGTGATACCGGTAAGCCAGGTTTGTTTCGCCATGCTCAATTGGTCTATTCTCTACACCCGCCAATGCGGGTGCTGCGGTGGGGCCAAGTGTAACAAGCTCAACATTGTTCAGCGCCGGCTAATTCAAGGTCGGCACCGACCGGCAGACCGGTTGTTGACGACCCATCGACCTCAATACCGAGCCTATGTCATATCACTGCGTTGCCCGAGAGGCTGTGGACCGTTCCAGGTTGTGCCCGGGCTTGTTGCTGGTCCTGATGGTGTTCACGCGCCCGGCGGTGGCCTCTTCCAGCGATCTGCTCGTCGTCCTGGCAGACAATGGGCGCAGCTACGTTGCGCAGCACACGCTGTCCAGTGACGGGGAACTGCTGGTCCTGGACCTGCCCGCAGAGCGTATTTCGCTGGAGAATCGCTTTTCCGGACCGGAATGGCTGACCTTTTCCCGGGCACACGAAGGCAATCCTCAGCGGCTGTCACTGTGGAGTGGTACTGCCCTGACACGCTATCGCCATCGCTATGGCAAGGGTCTGGCACAGGTTCAAGCCGGTGTGTTCCGACTCGATGTCGATAGCGAACATGAACCGGTACGGAGTGATGAGCTGCGAAAGCTGCACTGGTCGGTTACCTGGTTACTGCCTGCCAATGCCCGCCTGCTTGATTTTGAAGACAGCGACAGCGTCACACGGACGGACCCGCTCGCGCAGCAGGCTGGACCAACGCTGGCAACGACAGCCGGCAGCTGGCAGACCAGTCAGCGTCTGGTCACCTACCGGCAGTCAGGCGGGAATCTGCGCAGTCTGAGCATCAGCTTCTCACTGACACAGTCCGATGACTCGGGTATGGATACCTGTCTGGCCTCGCTGGAACCCTCCGACCGGTGCTCAGCGGATATAGATGGTGATGAAGTGCCGGACTATCGGGATGTGTGCCTGCCGGCGGAGGCAGTCCCGGGCCTCCTGGTCCGGCAGGGCTCCGGTGACGATGCAGGCGCAGTTCAAGAGGCGGACACTCTCGCTGCCAGGCAGGTGTCAGATGAGCTGGGTTGTGATGCCGAGCCGCTGATCGTGTTACACGGGGTACGCTTCCAGAGCGGCCAGAGTTACCTGGACGTGGCCGCACGCAGCGTACTGGATCGGGTGGCGCGTGCGCTGCAGCGCGACCCCGGGAAACTGTATGAACTCGGCTCCCACACGGACAACGCCGGGCGTGTAGCGCACAATCAGCGACTGTCGGAGAATCGCGCAGACGCGGTGCGGCACTACCTGATGCTGCGCGGCGTCGGCCCCAATCAGGTACGCGCGCGGGGATACGGTGAAACCTCGCCTGCCTATGACAATCAGCAGGCCGCTGGCCGTCGCGCCAACAGACGTATTGAATTGCGCCGCTTGAATTGAGGCAACTGGGTATCGATGCCGAGTTCAACACGGTCCGAGACGAATTTCCATCAAGCACTGGGGGTTTAATAAAACTTTTTACCGTTTTCGCAGTCCCTTGCAGTACGGGGCCTCGCGCCTGACGTTTACAGGTTCGATCATCATGAGCAAGTCCAGGCGACTCCTTACCCTCTTATTCCTGATTACCAGCATGTTCGGCACTGCTTGGGGCGCCGAGCGCATCAATACTCTGGAAAAGAAAGGTCTGTTCAGCTATCAGCCTAGCGGTATCGCTATACGCGGCTATGACACCGTTGCCTACTTCACTGAAGGCAAACCGATTGAAGGCCGTGATGAATACACCACCGAGTGGCAGGGTGCAACCTGGAAGTTTGCCTCGCGTGAACACCTTGAACTGTTCAAGGCGGATGCAGAAAAATACGCACCCCAGTATGGTGGCTACTGTGCCTATGGAGTCGCCCAGGAGAGTCTGGTAAAGATAGAGCCGGATCAATGGACCATCCACGATGGCAAGCTGTATCTTAATTACAACGCCAAGCTCAACAATAAATGGCGAATGGATATTCCAGGCTATATCCGCAGTGCCGATGCCCTGTTCGAAAAACTACTGCGGATGCAGTGACACATCCGGGACACATCCAGGTTTACCCGACCAGCTTCAGAATCGTGTTCCAGTGCCGGCGGCTTACCGGCTGGATGGACAATCGACTGCCCTTCTGCAGCAGTACCATGTCACTCAGGCCGTTGACCGTGCGCAGCATCTCCAAAGAGAGTATCTCTCTGAATTTGCGCTTGAACTTTACATCCACCATGACCCAGCGCGGATTGTCCGCCGTGGCCTTGGGATCAAAGTAGCGCGACTCCGGATCCAGGGCCGTGTGATCCGGGTAGGCTTCGCGGACGACCTCGACGATGCCTGCAATGCCCGGAACTTTGCAGCTTGAATGATAAAAGAAGCCCAGGTCACCCTTTTTCATCTCGTCGCGCATCAGGTTTCTTGCCTGGTAATTGCGAATGCCGTCCCAATGGTCCTTTTTACCTTTCATGGCCTGCAGATCGTCGATACTGAATGTGTCCGGTTCGGACTTGAATAGCCAGTGATTCATATACCCACCTGATCCGTCGATTCGTGTGTCTGGCCGCCAGAATAGCAGGGCAGGGTTCTGTGCCGTGCGTGCAGGTACGACTTCGGGAAACCGTGCGGCAGCATCACCGCTGCCACCGATAAACCGGTAAGCTCATGCCATGATGGATATCAATGTCGTTCAGCACTTCTCAGACTTCGATTTGCCCGATGGCATTTTACGCGCAGTGCAATCTGTCGGTTACGAGACACCGACACCGATTCAGTCGCGCACCATCCCGCCATTGATACAGGGGCGGGATCTGCTCGGGCATGCACCCACTGGTACGGGCAAGACCGCCGCCTTTGCCCTGCCCATTCTCGCACGCCTGGATCTGAACACACCCGGTGTACAGGCACTGATCCTGGCCCCCACCCGGGAACTGGCCATACAAGTCTCCGAAGCGTTTACCAGGTACGCCTCCCAGATGACAAATCTGCGCGTCCTGCCCATCTACGGTGGGCAGGACTACACGGGCCAGATTCGCCAGCTGAAGCGCGGAGTGCATGTGGTCGTCGGTACACCCGGACGCATCATGGACCACATGCGCCGCGGTACGCTCAAGCTGGACAAACTGCAGACCCTGGTGCTCGACGAAGCCGACGAGATGCTGCGCATGGGCTTCATCGATGATGTCGAGTGGATTCTCGAGCAGACACCACCGACGCGCCAGATGGCATTGTTCTCGGCCACCATGCCATCGGTCATCAGGCGGATTGCCTCCAGACACCTGTCAGATCCGGTCGAGATCAATATAGAAGGCAAGACGACGACCGCGGCAACGATCCGCCAGCGATTCTGGCTGGTCAGTGGCCTGCACAAACTCGATGCACTGACACGCATTCTGGAGGCGGAAAGTTTCGAAGCCATGCTGGTCTTCGTGCGCACGCGCACCGCCACTGTGGAGCTGGCCGAAAAGCTCAGTGCCCGGGGTTTCGTTGCTGCCGCCATGAACGGTGATATGCCACAGAAGCAGCGCGAACAGATGGTCGATAAACTCAGGCGCGGACAGCTGGATATCCTGGTCGCCACCGATGTCGTGGCGCGTGGCCTGGATGTGGACCGGATCAGTCATGTCATCAATTACGACATACCCTATGACACGGAAGCCTATGTTCATCGTATCGGGCGCACCGGTCGAGCCGGTCGCAGTGGCGACGCCATTCTTTTCGTGACCCAGCGTGAGCGGCGACTGCTCAGCGCCATAGAACGGGCGACACGGCAAAGGATCGAACCCTTGCAGTTGCCCACGGTGGAGATGGTCAACAACAAGCGTATCGCTGATTTCAAGCAGCAGATCAGCGATACGCTGGCAACTGGTGAGTTGGCCTATCTGCAGCGACTGGTCGAGGAATTCTCACGAGACCACGACGCGCCACCTGAACGTGTTGCCGCCGCACTGGCCAAGATGTTCCTTGGTGATCAGCCACTGATACTCACCACCAAAGGCGACCAGGGCGAGGGTCGTAAACGCAAGGCTAAAGCACGCGACAAAGACGTCGATGAACGCAGGCAGAAATCGTTGCGCACGGAGGACATTGCCGAGTCGAGTGCGTCCGGTTCTGCACGACACCGGCACACTCAGCAGACAGGCGGCAAGGACATCGCCAAGCGGGAAGATCCGCCAGGCGTCGATACATCCGCAGCATCCGGTCGCGATGTCCGCAAATCCGGCGCGGAATCCAGACCGGTAATCGACAGGCAGGTGGCGCCCGAATCGCGTGCCGCCAGACGCAAGGCGGCGAATGATGCCGCTCTGGAGATGGAAGGTTTTCGTGTCGAGGTGGGAGAGCAACACGGTGTCAAACCGGAAAACCTGGTCGGCGCCATAGCCAACGAAGCAGGACTGGATGCCGAGTTTATCGGCCGTATCGTCATTCACGATGATTACAGCACCGTCGAACTTCCCTCGGGCATGCCCAAGTTTCTACTCAAGGATCTCAAGCGAGTCTGGGTGTGTGAACGGCAACTGAATATGTCCCGACTGTCCGACGAGTCAGCCGCTGGAGACGCGCAGAGGACCCAGGGTAAAGATTCCGCCACGCGCAAGGCAACAGTCAGCGCAAAAGGCAGCGGCAAGCGAACGAAATCCGGCGGCAGCGGCAGATCGTCCAGGCGCGAGAAATCGGCCGATGGTTCCGGAGCGCCGGCAAATGATGCACTCAGGCGCGAAGCCAAGAAGAAAGAACGGCATCGCCACAAGAAGAACAAGGGCAAGCCGACGTGAACCGGGAAGCTGTGCCGAACACCAGTCATCATCGGTTGTTGTAAGGCGGCTCGCGTAGGTGACGGAATGCCAGCCTCAATGAGGCTAGAATGAGGCAGACGGTTGAAACCCGGGAACGCTCAAGCCGCTATCGGAGCGATGCACTCCGGCCCTTCGTTACTGCTTTTATTGACGTAATTGCTGACCTGCGTAATCTGCAATGCATCATTGCCGGCAGGCACGATCAGTTCGTCCAGTGTCGAACGATCATTTTCCTGCAACCAGGCCATCGCCTCATTATCCGATTGAAGAATGACGGGCATGCGATCATGCACCTCACTCATGCGTTCATTGGCGCTGGTGGTGATGATCGACACTTCCGGTTTGGCTGATTCATCAGCAGATGCCTTGTAGATACCAGCGAAGAACATCGCCGCAGCACTGGCCGGCGTGATGTAGTAGGCCGCAACCAGTTTACGATTCTCGCGTTTCCATTCATAGAAACCGTTCACCGGCACCAGTACCCGCTGGCGTTCGATCAGTGGCTTCCAAAGTCTGGATGACCAGACCTTGTCGTCTCGCGAATTCTGTATGCGTCGGGTCACCATGCCCTTCTTGCCCGGCAAGCTCATGGAGATACCCCAGCTCATCGGCACCAGCGTCAGCTCATCGTCCAGCCTGACCACGTCCAGCGTCTGTGTGGGTGCGATATTGAAACGTGGTTCACGCGAAGGCCAGGTGGTCATACCCAGCGACTCGAGTAATACCCTGATCCCTTCGTTATCCGAAACGTTGACTCTTCCACACATGGAAGTTTTCTCCTGTCGATTCAGCCTGGTGCTCACACTCACACCCATATAGTGACACGGATATCCTGATGGATCGTCATGAGCGTTGTCTGCTCCTGCTCCTGCTCCTGTCGCTGGTAGGAGAGAACAGGAATATCACCAGGCTGGCAGTGTACCTGTGGTGGAAATGAGGGTTGTTGACTGCCAGCAATCACATTGGAAAACCTGTCCGGGTGTATTGGCAGAATCAATCTTTACATATCAC
>JABDKN010000273.1 GCA_013002205.1 Granulosicoccus sp. | reverse complement strand
GCACACACCGCGACTGCCACTGGCAACGCAAACATGGGCAGTGGTCGGGCCACAGGTGAGATAGGTCGTCGGTTCATTGGCGCAGCACGTGGTCGGGTTGGCTGTTAATCCTATGAAGATCGCCCGCCAGCTGCCGTTCTGTAGTTGTGTTCGCAGCGGACGTGATATTCGTCACTTTCCGCACTACGATGTGAAGGATCCTCCCCGCTTACATCTGTTAGCTCTGTGTTAATGGGACAACTTCAGGATGCCACTTACTCTGCCTGTAACTCTCTATCGGGTGTGATGGCAATTTCCTAACCCGTCCAAGGAATACGTCGCCCCGCTTTGGAATCCGGCAGGTCTGCTTCACAAATCGACCTGCCTGCCGATACCCTGAAGATAATGTCCGACTAATAAAGTACCAGGCGACAGATGGCAGTTCTTGATCCAACCAACGGTTACAGGGCCAAAGGATTCACTCTGATTGAAGTTGTCGTCGTGCTGTTGCTTCTGGGAATACTCTCATCAATTGCAATACCAAGATTCCTGGACCTGAGGCAAGATGCTCTACTTGGCACGTTGAAGGGGATCGAAGGTGCACTTCACAGCACCACCGGGATTTATCAGCCATTGGCTGCCGTCAAGGGTGTCAAAACCGGAAGCCTCCTGATTAACGGAGCTAATGTGCAGTTCCATTCCGGTTTTCCAGATGGTCACTGGAACAATGCCTTCCGCTACATTCTGGACATTTCTGCTGATTCGGGCTACACAGGCGCCAATGCCCGCTGCACAGACTATCGACTTTGTGGTGTAGGAATGCGTGCCGCCATACCCACCGTGGCAGGCACGACAGGTGGTCGAGGTGTCATCATCTGGCCTGAAGGTTATCGAATCAGTCAACGGTGCTTCGTCTACTACTATAATCGCCACGACGGTAGCTATCCCCTGATAGGACGGGTTGATTCAGGTTGCTAGCCTGGCTGAGAAACATGCTATCTATCCGGGTTCTTTCCTTACAGTCTGATGCTGCATGAATTGAACTGCTTCATTTCCGGGCAGACAGCTCGGGATTGGTAGATTTACCGCCTAAGGATCAAGGTAAACGCCCCTGAACCAGGGATGTCTATCGACCTCAAGCAACCGAGTACGGGCAATAGAGATGCCGCATGCAACACGCAGTCGACAGGTAAGTTTGAAATCTGCCTGCCAATTCTTACATGCTTCACAGAGCATCGCCTCTTGCCCTTACACTACGTTTCACTATCAGAATAATGAGGGCAACGCTGTAGCGTGATCCTTCACGCGCACGCTGACAGCTCATGGACAGACCTTTTAGCATTCATCTTGTCGCGCTGGCGCTGACCAAGACGGCGGATGGGCTGATCGACCCGAAACTGGTGCTTTCCTGGCTGCTCAACGCAATCGGGGCACCTGGTTATATAATAGGCATGCTGGTGCCTGTGCGCGAGTCAGGCGCACTGCTGCCGCAACTCCTGCTCGCCCGTCTGATCCAACGGAGCAGGATCCGAAAATACTATTGGGCGGGCGGCGCAGCACTTCAGGGTTTGGCCGCCCTGGGTATGGCATTGGCTGCCGTTTCATTGTCGGGCGCCGTTGCCGGATGGGTCATAATTGCCCTGCTAACTGTGCTGGCAATTGCGCGCTCGGCATGCTCGGCAAGTTATAAGGATGTCCTGGCACGCACGATCGACAAGGGGACACGCGGGAAGGTGTCGGGAAGCGCCGGGACGATTGCGGCCATGACCGTGCTCGCTTTCGCGGTATTACTCAGCAGCGGTCTGCTTCCCAGAGACCCACAGGTCATATCGGCGGCAATCATGGTGGCCGGTGTTCTCTGGCTTATCGCGGCGATAGTCTTCGCGACACTGGATGAGTCCAGTGACAAAAGCGCCGAGAGCGTAGATGTATCGCTTGCAGGCCTTCTGCAACCGTTACAGGAAGACGGCGAGTTACGCAACTACATCGCCACCCGCGCCCTTCTGATTTCGACCGCATTGGCCCCACCCTTTCTGGTCATGCTCGGTAGCGCGGATGGAGCCGTGGGTAACCTCGGCTTACTCGTCCTTGCGTCTTCGATGGCCTCAATCGTCTCCTCCTATATCTGGGGTGCTCTGTCGGACTGGTCCAGCAGGCAAACCCTGATGCTGGCTGGTGCGGTGTCGGGTGTTATCCTCGCGGGTGCTGCAGTTACCGGCTTGTTCGACGTCAATGACGAGTTCGGCATGCTGATTGCCGGGTATGTATTCGTCTCACAAATCGCCTACCAGGGCGTTCGAGCTGGTCGCAAGACTCACCTGACCGATATGGACAGTGCTGGTCGCAGATCCATTTACACGGCGTTATCGAATACGTTAATAGGCGGGTTCCTTGTGCTGGGCGGGTTACTCGGCGGGCTCGCCGAGCTGGCAGGACCGGAGAGCGTCCTTGCCCTGTTGGCTGCGTTGAGTCTGTCGGCAATCTTCTCGGCCTGTCGACTATCAGAAGTTCAACGCGAACCGCGGTGACTGATGCGGTAGCACAGGGCTTCCCCAGGGCGCAGAACGCCTGATTTTAAGTTCAACTGATACAGGTTATTCGTGATGAAGTCCGTCCTGGTTCTTTTCGCGTCGATGACGTTTGCCATCTCTCCGTTTCTTTCACCAGAGTTCGGTGGCTTTGATCCCGAACGGTATCCGATACCACAGGAGGATCCGCCCGTGCAGCCCGCGGGTTGGGCCTTTGCAATCTGGGGCATTATCTATTTGGGCCTGATCATCCACGCCTCAATGGGTCTGATCCGCTATAAGAACAATGCGGCCTGGGAACGGGGACGCGTTGCGCTCTTCATCTCACTGGCAGTCGGCACTGTCTGGTTACCCATCGCTCTGATGTCTCCGCTATGGGCCACCGCGCTCATATGGGTCATGCTCATCTCTTCGCTTATAGCCCTGTACCAGATGCGCACGGCAACACCGGCCTGGGTGGCGACATGGCCAGTTGCTCTTTACGCCGGATGGCTCTCGGCGGCTTCATTTGTGTCCATCGGATTGCTGCTGGCAGGCTATGGTCTGTTATCTGAAGTGTCGTCAGCCGTCATCTGCCTGGCAGGTGCCACGCTGTTTGCAATGATCAACCAGATCAGGCTGGCTGAGTGGCCTTACGCAGCAGCCGTGGCGTGGGGCTTTGCCGGCATTGCCGTTGCCAACTTCGGTGAGGAACACGCTATTGCGTATCTGTCGATTCTGGCTGCCGGCATAATGATGACGACAGCAGTGGTGCAGTCACTAAGTGCATCATTCGCCAGGTGATGAATCACGCCGCTTACAGCGCCAACTGGTCTACGGATGATCGAGTGTTCCGGAAACGCTGGGAGGGCATCGTCAACTTCCAGATAACTTGTTGCGCATTAGCACTGAATACTGATTGAATCGGGCATTTCGGTAACACGGCGAGTCCACCTGATCACCATGGAAATGTTACCAGACGATCGGAACATTGATCATGGCGTTGTACAGTTGAAATAGCCAATTTGAACGTCCGTTACGTTAATGGCCTGCCGGAGACTGATAATGACCAATCATGTTTGCGCACACGAACCCTGCACCTGTCAGCTGGGTGACAGTGAAGGAATTAAAGGCGAAGATGGCATGCGCTATTGCTCCCCCGGGTGCAAAGAAGGTCAGGGCTGCGATTGCCCCGGATGCGGGTGCCGGATGGATACGTTGAGCGGCAATGAAGTGTCGGAAATTCCGATGATATGATCGTTATCATTTACGATCACAGGCAGATACATCAGCGTCCCGGGACAGCACCTCGGCACGTCGCATGGGCATCGTGTCTATCAGGTCGAGAAAGTCTGCCAGAGCGCTCGGGTCGGTTGACCTGGCTTTGACTGTGCCATCCTTGCCGACCAGGACCAATTCGAAGTCGGGAAGGGTGTCACTGCGCAGTCGGGCCAGTGTGTTGAGTAATTCTCCTGAATGCTGTTCATCAGTCGACCCGAGGCTTCTATCAGGTAACTCGGTGACATCGACAATGCGTACGTCTGTGTCCCGGTCGACGAGTTGACAGCTCATACTGTCGATCGTCCGTTGCATGCCTTTCGCGATGTCCGAATCGGGTGTGGCGAACACGATGACCTGCCGCCTGTCCGAGTAATTTGCGTGGCTGTTCACAGCAAACCATACCGACAGAATGAGTACAGCAAAAACATACCCGATGGACAGTCGTGTTGAAAGTACCGAAAATCGTACATCAGGCTTCTCCCTACGCATCATCCTCATCCCGCATCGCCGACAGATAGTCGTCCACCAGAGTATGCAGCGTATCCATATAGCCACCACTGCGCGCTGCACGTGACGTACCCGATGTCATGGCCACGACTACACCGGTTTCCGGAATCACATGGACTAGTTGTCCTCCGTAGCCTCGTGCATAGGCGGACAGGTGACCGCCCAACGAGCGCAGGAACCAGCCATAACCATAGGCATCGCTGGACCAGGGCGATACAGTACGTGGTTCAAAGCTCTGCGAGGCCCACTGGTCGGCCATCACCCGTTGGCCTTCCCAGCGACCGCCGAGTCGATACAATTCACCAAAGCGCGCCATCTCGAGTGGTGACATCGACATCTCGTTACCGCCAAGATAACGGCCCTGGGGATCACGTGTCCAGGGAGCGAACTCGATGTCCAGAGGCTTACCGAGCCATTCACGAGACAGTGTCAACAGGCTCTTGCCAGTTACCTGGGACAATGCGGCACCCAGCACGTGCCAGCCGGCGGTCGAATACAGCATCCTGCCACCGGGCTGCGCGGTAAAAGGTCTCGTCAGCGTATAGCGTACCCAATCATCGCTGGCTGACCAACGACCGTAGTTACGCCCGGACTGTCGTTCCAGACCGATTCGCATCGTCAGGAAATCCTGCACGCGCAGACCGGTGACACGCGGATCCGCATCGGCAGGTAACAACTCGGGCGCGATCTCGCCCAGCGTGACATCGACATCGGCAATGTTGCCGCGCTCGATTGCACAACCAATCAGTGCCGCCACGACCGACTTCGACACTGATTTGACATTGACAGCCTGGTCTACCGGTGGACCGCGGAATGTTTCTGCAAGTACAATCTCGCCCTGTCGCATCACGACGATGGAGTGCAGGCGATCAACCCTTCGTGCTGCATCCGCAAGCAAATCGACAGCGCGAACATTGCCAGCCGGGCGGCTTACCGCACGAATGCCGGGCGCAGCAATGCCGGGAAGACTCGTTGACGCCAGACACGTGGCAACGCTCTTTAGCAGGGTTCGTCTCTTCATCGTTGTACGACAGTGCTGGGTTGAACGACAGTGCAGGCGACTGACATGGAACTGACACTGCTCATGATCATCATACGTGATATCGAGATCGACAGGATGACAGCGCAGCACCGATACACACATCGCCCAGAGCATCTGGTCCGCTCATCCGTGTTTACTGTAGGATGCGGCAAGGGTTGAAATTCTTTTCCGGCTTCGACAGGGTTTCTTAAAAGCAGTATGAGCAAAACGTCTGATGTCATCATCATAGGTGCCGGTGTAATCGGCGCGGCCATCGCCTACGAACTGTCCAGGCGATGTTTCAAGACTCTGACCGTGGATCGCAATCGCCAGGTCGGGCATGGTTCAACGGCCGGATCGTGTGCCTGTATACGCATGCACTATTCGACCTTCGATGGGACTGCACTTGCCTGGGAGGGCTATCACTACTGGCGTGACTGGCCGGAATATTTACACGCACCAGCCAATGTTCCACTTTCGCGGTTCGTACAAACCGGTTGCCTGGTCATGAAAACCGATGCCAATGGATTCCTGGCCAAGCATATGCAATACAGCAAGGCACTCGGATGCCCGTTTGAGGACTGGTCAGCCGACATCATTATCGACCGACTACCCCTGTATAACCTGCAAAGCTTTGCACCGGCTCGAAGCAGGAATGATCCGAATTTTGGTCAACCGAACGGTTCGACTGTCAAAGGCGGCGTCTACTGGCCTAACGGCGGGTATGTCACCGATCCTGCACTGTCAGCCCAGAACCTGGCAGATGCTGCCTGCCGTCATGGTGCCCAGCTTCATTTAGGCAATGAAGTCGTGGAGGTATTGACGGCTTCCGGTCGAGTAAGTGGAGTGCGACTGGCGTCCGGCGAGTCTCTGCTGGCACCCATCGTAATCAATGTGGCCGGACCCGCTTCATCGAAAATCAACTCGATGGCAGATGTGCTCGATGACATGACCATATCCACTCGTGCCCTGCGTCAGGAAGTCGTGCATATACCTGCGCCACAGGGATTTGATTTTGAACGGGACGGAATGATGGTTTCCGACAGCGATATAGCACTGTACTGCAGGCCGGAACAGGGAAATCATATCCTGATAGGTAGTGAAGATCCAGAATGCGATCCGCACCAGTGGGTCGAGGATGATACAGACTTCAATACTGACTTTACGGAACAGTGGAATACTCAGGCAATGCGCTATGCCCAGCGCGTACCAAGCCTGGGCATACCGCAGCAGGCCAAGGGAATCGTGGACTTGTACGATGCGTCTACCGACTGGATCCCCATCTATGACAAATCCAGTCTGCCGGGATTTTACATGGCCTGCGGGTCCAGCGGAAACCAGTTCAAAAATGCCCCCATTGCTGGCAGGATGATGGCGGATCTGGTTGAATATTGCGAAAACGGGAATGATCATGACCAGGTTCCAATGCCCTTTCATCTGCCCTACATCGATCACACGATCGATACTGGTTTCTATTCACGCAAGCGAGCCATAAACAGTGAATCCAGTTTCTCGGTGATCGGCTGACATGAATCGTCTCCTCGGATCATTGGCCAGGAACGAGAGTTGATTCACAGGCAAGAAGGTTGCTCTAGATGCGCGTTCGCAACAACCAGCCGACTGGCTCAATATTCAGGCGACAGTGCCGTTTGATTCTGCAAGGATCAATTGGGAATCTTCAGTGTCTACCGCACATCTTATCTTGGCTGTGATAGCCATCGCAGTGTTTCTGCAGTTGCCAAGCCCGGTGCTTGTGCTTCTGCTGTTCGTGGTATACCTGAAGTTTGATCAAGTTCTCGATGTACTCGAAGACATTGGTTTCAGCCATACGGATTCCATTCGCAGATTCAGGAACGGAGGCGGTTCGCAGTCGTCCGATAAATCGCCGGTCGATCCTGATGATACGGCAGGTTCAGACCCCGCGCTGTTCGATCAACCACTGAATCGTGCATTTGTCGATAGCAATATGCCGAGCGGGACCGACGGCAAGAGTATCACTCAGCTCGATGATGCCTTGATCGCAGCCGGTGCGATCGCTGGCTTGGTTGCGGCAGGCATTCTGCTGGCCAAAGTGTCTGCCAGTGATCCAATCAATGGATCATTGCAAATTCTGCTGGTCGGCACAGTGACCGCAAGTGCTGTTTTGCTCGGTCTGGGATTCCATGTCAGAGGAAGGGAAAAGACCAGCCTGCGCCTACTGCAGCTGATTCAATACAGCCCCGAAACCCGCATCAGCACGTTGCTCCGCCAATCACGATTCAATATCACAAGTCTACGACGCTCGGTATCAGCCATCAACTCGGCCGGTATTGGACACCTTGTACTTGACGAGCCAAATGATCGGCTTTACGACGGTCGAATGACCGCACGGTTCACTGTGCGTCACGAATGTTCCAGCTGCGGGGCTGCCACAGAAATGACGTTTGATGTACAGCAAGAGCAGAATCTTGTCTGCGGATATTGCCATAACCCACTACCGGTGGATGCAGTCAACAGTATAAGGGCGCAGCAAAGACAGTCAGTGCTTATTCAGAACCACTCAGCCAAGGCGCGGGTAGTCAATCAGCGTATTCACGAGTCCGGCGCCAACCCACCTCCTCGACTTTCACTGGCAACGCTTCTATTATTACTGGTGTTTTTTCCGCCAGGCGCTTTGTTCTATTTCGCAAGGCACTACCTGTCACACAACGCACGAACCGCAAGATTGCATGCGCTCGTCGCCGAGCAGAGCGCTGCCATGAGACGCATGAACATGCCCCGTAAAGAGACCCCTGGCCTGGCTGAATGAATCTGAATTCAGTGGTAT
>JABDKN010000269.1 GCA_013002205.1 Granulosicoccus sp. | reverse complement strand
GCACCAGACTGTCGAAACCGCGTCGCTTACTCCACGGGCCACTCCATCCATACGCATTGAGTGCGACATCGATCAGGTCAGGGTTTGCACGCAATCGCGCAACCTCGTCGAAACCGAGTCCTGCCAGCGCATCACGACGATAGCCGTGCACCAGTACATGTGCGCTGGCCAGCAGGGTTTCGAAGCATGCCCTGTCGTCGGGCCGTCGCAGATCCAGACCCGCACAGCGCTTGCCCAGTGTCATCTCCAGCGTATTGCCTTCTTCCTGCCAGTCAGGTGGATCGATGCGCAGCACATCCGCTCCGAGCGCTGCCAGAAAGCGGGTGCTGACGGGGCCTGCCAGAACCCGTGTCAGGTCCAGCACACGGACGCCCTGCAACGGGCGTTGGGGTGTTGCAAAGCGCAGCAGATCATCGCCTGATTCGACCCGTCCGCGCTGCTGCCAGGCAATGATCGGTTCTGTGTTGACAGCGCGTCCCTGAACATGATCCTGCCACTGGTTGCAGCTCATCATCCGTGCAGCGGCGCCACCTGCCGCAACCACTGCCGCTTCCAGTTCGGATGCTTGCCAGCGGGACACCCGGTGCTGTAATTCGCGCTGGTCGGTTGGCTGCCCGAGAACCTGCAATGCTGCTTGCCGATGATGAGCCGCATTGGTGTGCAAACGAATCCAGCCATCCTCCGCGCAGTAATCACCGGCGAATGCATCCCAGCTGGAGGGTAACTCCCAGCCAATGGGATAGACACTGTGACTGCACCAGCGTGTCGCCGGCATGCGTTCCACCTGCGCGGCACCACTGGCATTCCAGACGGCCCGACGCATCTCCACTACTTCGGCAACAGCCGCAGCGATGGCCAACTGGACGAAATCGGATACCGGGTAGACGCTGTCGGCAGAGCCCCCTTGCGTAATCAGCTCGACCCCCGAACCGGTACTGGCCCGGTTACCCCACGCAGCAGTCGTCTCCGGATCCGCAGATTCTGATCCGGTGGAGGACACTGGCGACTGGTCACCAACTGGCGTGTGCAACTGTACTAGAAGTTGTCGCAGCTGGCGTTGCATGGTTACTGCACTGGAGTGGTCAGGCTTGCAGTTTACCGAGGTGCTCACACCTTCTTTGCATCCTGCACTATATTCATTGATGCAACCCCGCTATGGCCCAGTTCGACGGAGGCGAACGGCCCACCCTGATACACATAGGTAGCCGAAACCGGATCGTGCACCGGTTCCTGTGCCAGGACCTGGTCGGCGAACTGCTCCGCATTGTCCCTGGGCCGGTAACCGAGGAAGCTCGCCTTTGCATTATCAACCGGCACACGGTCGTTATTGGACACGCCGTACACCACCGTGAACCCGGTGGTGGGTGTATTGATCGATTGCTGCACCAGTTGTATCAGGTCCTCATAGGAAAGCCAGCTGCCCAGGGCCCTTGCGTTGTTGACCTGTGCGCAGCTCAGAATGCGCAGACAGACGGACTCGACCTGACGCTTGTCCCAGTAGAGGCTGGCAAGGTCTTCCGCAAAACACTTGGCCAGACCGTAATAGCTGTCGGGTCGGTGTGGTGCATCAGTTCCAATGAATTCGTTTTTTCTGTGCATGCCCACCGCGTGAATGGAGCTGGCATAGACGATACGTCGAATCCCGTGCTGAAACGCAGCTTCCCACACATTGTAGGCACCGATGATGTTGGCACTGAGAATGGTGTTGAACGGCCCTTCATCACCATGGGCTCCGAAATGCACGACCTGATCCGCACCTTCCATCACCGCCAGCATGTCTTCGAGCTTCGACAGGTCTGCCTGGACATAGCGCTCCCCTGCATAGCACTTGCCGATATCATGTTTGATGTCCGTCGAGACAAGCTCATCGCAAAGCCCTGTCAACGGTTCACGCAAATAGGATCCAAGTCGTCCGGCTGCACCGGTCAATACCAGTTTCATGAGAGGTCCCGTTATTCAAGTGTGTCCAGCAGAATCCAGTGTACATGCTGTTCATATAACCGCCTTCTCCTCGAACTTTTCATTCTTCGCAATTCGCTCGAAGTTGAACGGGGAAAGATCCAGTGCCCGGTACTCTCCGTAAGTGATGAGCTCGGCAGTACCTCGTCCCAGAGCCGGTGACTGCTGAAAACCGTGGCCGGAGAATCCATTGACGAAAAGGAAATTCCCGACCTGGGTGTGTGGCCCGAGTATGGCGTTCTGGTCGAAGGTGTTGTACGCATAATGCCCGGCCCATGAGTTGATCAGCTTGACGGCTTCGAACTGGGGAATTCGCCTGGCGATGATCGGCCAGGCCTTCTCTTCCCAGATACTGTGATCCTGCACGAAGTCATCGTAATCCACGGCCGGGTCTACATCAGGTGGACAACCGGCCAGGTAGTACTGTCCATCGGTGCGCATGTGTACACCCGAAGGATCGATAGTCAATGGCAGATCACGATCCAGCGGTTGCTCGGCATCGAAGATATAGGTATAGCGTTTCCTTGGCTCAACCGGAATCTCGATACCGGCCATTCTGGCAGTCAGAATGGCCCGTGGACCCGACGCATTGACCACGATACCGCAGGACACCGTGTCGCCGTTCTTAAGAGTCACTGACTCCACTCGTGTGCCATTGGCGTTGCGCGTCATCGACACCACTTCATTGGTCAGGTACTCCACGCCACGCTCCCTGGCAGAGCGTTTCCACCAGTCGAACAGGGTATTGCCATCAAAGTAGCCTTCGTCCACCCGATTGTGATTGGCACCGATGATGTCGCCGAGAAAGTAGAACGGGTAGTCGCGCTTAATCTCATCGCGCGTCATGAATTTCGTGCCCGCACCGAGTTGCTGCTGTAGTGCCTGGCTTTCCTGCAGGGTTCGGGCAAACTCTTCGGTGTCCGCCAGGTACATATACCCGAAGCTGTTCAGGGCGAGCCTGGGTACCCGTTCATCATTGCCCATGAACTGGCGGAAATTTTTAACGAATTGCGCCGCAAACTGAGACACTCGAATGTTAACCTCGTTGGAGAACTGCTGGCGCATACAGCTGTTGGTATGTGCCGTTGACGTGAACTCGTATGTCGGATCGCGTTCCACGACCAGCACCGATCCAGTGAAATCCGGATTGTCAGTCAGAAACCAGGCCACGGATGATCCGTACATGGCACCGCCGACGATGACCACATCATAGGTTGACTGCCGTGGCGATTGTAGTGCTGCGGTGATCATGAGAATGCCCCACCCTGGCGGACTGTGTCGAGTACGTAGTCTGCCTGACTCTGCTTCATTCAACTTTCTTCCACTGAGAAGAACCGGATGATCTCGGAAATATCCCGACATCACCAACGCTGCACGTGAATATCAGGCAGGTAGAGCGCCGGGACACATACCCGGTCGGACCGCAGCAAAACTAACCCAAAGGCTAGTTAACGGAACTAAGGGTTGCATATTTTTGAAAACGGGATTATTGTCCCATTCTATGAACAGTCACTTCAAATCCGGTCTGGCCCGCGCTGTCCTCATCGTCCTGCGTCCCCTGCTGCGTGCCATGATCCGTAATGAGGTCACTCACGCAGAATTCGCAGAACTTGCCAGACAGGCCTATGTCGATGTCGCCTACGAGCATTTCACGATTCCCGGACGCAAGATGACCTACTCGCGTGCATCCGTGTTGACAGGCCTGTCGCGCAAGGAGGTACAGCGACTGGTGACGATTCGTGATGAGGGCGAAGTATCGATCAAGACGGCACCCAATCGCGCACAGAGAGTGGTCAACGGCTGGGTCGGTGATCCGGAGTTTCTGACCTCACGCGGCCAGCCCCGAGTTCTGCCTCTGCATGGCGAAAAGAGAAGCTTTTCTGCTCTGGTTGCCCGCTACAGCGGCGACATCACACTGGGCGCGGTCCTCGACGAGCTGGTTCGGGGTGGTGTGGTGGAGCGGCCGGCCAGGCACACGGTCAAGCTCAAGGCCACCGGCTATGTGCCCCAGGATGACGAGCTCCAGAAAATCAATATCATGGCCATGTGCACGGCAGACATGCTGAGCACGGCCGTCCATAACATCGAGAGTAAGCCTGATGAAGCGCGATTGCAGCGTCAGGTGGTGTACGACGATGTGCCCGAGCGTGTGGCTGATGCGTTTCGGGAATACAGCCAGCAGAAGACGTCAGATCTCCTTCAGGACCTCAATGGGTTCCTCTCGAAGGAGACTCGGCAGGCCGCCAAAGACGCCAGTGCAGGGACGCGACTCGGGCTGGGGATCTACTACTTTGAAAATCAAGACGGAATCGTATCGCAACAGGAGAGCAGCAATGAAAACTAGACAACGCAGAACGGCCTGGAGGGGGCGGATTTCCGCCTTCGTATCCGTGGCCCTGTTGAGCCTGACGCTCGCGTCGTGCGGTGGTGGCGGAGGCGATGGTGACGGCGGCATCGTCGGCACCGGCATGCGACTCAAAGGCACCACATCAGACAACCGTGCCTATGCCAGTAACGAGATAGAGTACAAGAGTGCTACCGGGGAGCGCGGTACAGTACCCATCGGCAGCGATGGGCGTTTTACGACATCCGATCTGCAGGGCGAGGGGCCATGGCTGCTACGCGCCGATCTGGGCAACAGTGACTATCTGTACGGGCTCGGGTTCGACGATGGTACTGACACCGTGACGCAGAACGTTCATGACTACACGGACCTGGTTGCCCGCAACTGGTTTGCCCGTGCCGGTCTGGACATCGATTCCACTTTCTCTGCCGCTGGTGCGATAAATAATGCACCGCAGAGCAGTGAGATCGCAGCGATCGGCCAGACCATTCTGGGTATTCTGGCCGATGTGCTGGGTGACTACAGTCTTGCCGGCATCAACCCTTACATGGCTGACTATGCGGCCGGTACCGCAGGTCTGGGTCAGTTCCTGAACCAGAATCCGGTGTTCATCAACAATGGGCAGATCACCATCATCATCAATGATCCGGTGAGCGATACCCAGGGTGTTGCCACCTCGGGCATAGCGCTCGATACGGATCTGGAGACAGCTGATACCACCCCACCCACCACGCCAGCAAATCTGCGTGTCCTGGCGGCAGGTAGCAACGAGATCGTTGCAGTGTGGACACCCTCGACAGACAACGTCGGCATCAGTACCTACCAGGTGCTGCGTGACGGGGTGCTGCTCGACACCACACCCTACCCGGTCTTCATCGATTCCACACTGGCTGCGGATGCATCTGCCAGCTATTCCATCATCGCGGTGGATGCCGCCGGCAATGAATCGGCCGAAACCGCCGCTGTCAATGTCACCAATTCGACCACGACAGACACCACAGCTCCACCTGCCCCCGCAGCTCTGGCACTGACGGCCACAAGCGGCAGTGTCATCGCCAGCTGGAACCAGACGGACATCGGGGACGTGGTTGCATTTCGTGTATACAGAGGAACCGCCGGCAGTGCCACCACTCGGCTGTCCAACGTATCAGCAACCTTCTACAATGACAGTCAGGTTCAAGCGGGCACCGAGTATTGCTACCGTGTCAGTGCAGTCGACGCCGCGGGCAATGAGTCCGTCAGTACGGCTGTCCAGTGCACCACCACGGCCGGTAGCGTGGTTACCCCACCAACGAACAATCCGGGCACTGGCAGTGGTGATACGGCAGTGGGTTTTGCCTCCACCAGTTTTCAGGTCCTCGAGGATGCATCGACCGCTGTGATTCTGGTCAGCCGCACTGGCAACGCTGCCGAGGCGGTGTCCATCGACTACACAGTCACCAGTGGAACCGCTACGGCGGGAGTGGACTTCACCGCCACCTCCGGCACACTCAGCTGGGCAGCCGGGGACTCCGGTGACAAGCGTATCAATGTACAGATCGCAGCCGATACCGAGGTGGAGACCGATGAAACCTTTGTCGTCACCCTGTCCAATGCGTCCAGCAATGTCTCCATTGCAGGCGAGACGTCTGCGACGGTCACCATCAACAACCGTGATTCGGCGGTGTGTTCTACTGAGCTTGAGACCACGACCATTGACGAGGACACCGTACTGGATCTTCCCTGCTACATCGTGTCCAGCAACATCAACGTCAACACCGGTGCGAATCTGACGATCCAACCCGGCGTTCGACTTGAGTTCGCCAGTGGTCTGCAAATGGTGGTCAGAGGCTCTTTGACAGCCGAAGGCACTGCACAGAACCCCATCATATTAACTGGCCGGGAACGTACCGAAGGCTTCTGGGATGGCGTGCAATTCTTTTTCACCAACAGTGTCAAGAATTCCCTGTCGAATGTCATCATCGAGTACGGTGGCTCGTCCAGCAACGACAATGCACTGTTGTGGGTTCGTTCCAGTGGAACCTCACCGAGCCGAATCACGGTCGACTCGGTAACCCTGAGAAACAGCATGGCCGATGGTTTCAGCCTGGACAGCGATATCATCTTCGGTGGTTTCACCAACAGTGTGGTGACCCTGAACGAGCGCGCCGGCCGGGTGAGCGCCAACAGCGCAGGAGCGCTGGTGGACAGCAACAGCTTCAGCGGCAATACCTCGGATGTGATCGAGGTCGATGGTGGCAGCGTCGATCGTGACAGTGCACTGGCCGGTGTTGATGCCAGCTGGTTGATAACCGCCCTTCTGCAGGTTCAACAGGGTCAGGACCTGACGATTCAGCCAGGTGCCAGGCTGCTGTTCGACGATTCGATGGGTATCACCGTCCGCCAGGGCGGAAACCTCGTCGCTGTCGGCACAACTGACAATCCCATCGTGATGCAGGGACAGACGGCATCGCCTGGACGCTGGAGAGGTATCGAGGTCTTCTTCACCGTCGGCCTGGATACACGACTGGAGCATGTCACGATAGAACATGCCGGCTCTTCGCAAAACGACAACAGCGCTGTGTGGGTCCGTTCATCGGGCACCAGCCCCGCAACACTCGGTCTCAGCCATGTCACCATCAGCCAGAGCGCCGGTACCGGCATCAAGACCGACAGCAATGTGACCTTCACGGCATTCGACAATGTCACGGTGACACAGAGTGCCTCGGCCGCCGTGATGCACGCCGATAATGTGGATCAGATCGGTGACAACAATGTGTTCACAGGCAACACGGAAGATCTGGTCAATGTTACTACCGGCACCATCTCGGATGCGTCTTCCTGGGGTGACATCGGTGTTCCCTACCTGACAGAGAACATTGCCATCGAAGCCACGTTGACACTGGCGCCCGGTGTTGAGATCTGGGGTAACAGTGCATCGGAACTGACCATCAGGCAGAGCGGCGCGCTGAATGCGGTGGGTACACAGGCTGATCCCATCCTCATGCGAGGTGCCGAACAGGTAGCCGGGTACTGGCAGGGTCTGCAGTTCTTCTTTTCACCGTCTACGCAGAACGTACTGTCCAATGTGGTCGTCCAGCATGGTGGTGGAGCGGGTGCACCGGCCAATATCTGGATGCGTTGCAGTGGCACCAGCCCTGGCAGACTGACACTGAGTAACGCCAGTATCGAGTTCAGTGCCACGTATGGTGTTGAGGTGGACAACAACGGTTGTACGTATACGGAGACCAATGTCACTTTCAGCAACAATGCCTCAGGCGACTATAACGGGCCGCAATAGGACCGACGACTGCTGGTTGCCGGGTATGGCTGTATGATCACCCGGTAGCATCGCACCACTGATGAATGGCGGCACCCATGCGATGGGGCCGCCATTTTACATCTGGCACCCGACACCCTCCTCGTACGGCTCGACTCTTGCGAAATGGCGTGTGCCGGCGCCGATAATAACGACCAGCAGTGCCAGTAAATAAGTTGGTTGTCGAATTCGTGCGAGTAATTGACTCACCCCGATGACATAGGCATAGTCTTCATCCTCAGTATCCGCGTGAAAGCACGTGAGATGATGAATATTGCCGGTTTCGACATACTGTCCCAGTCCACTATTGAT
>JABDKN010000042.1 GCA_013002205.1 Granulosicoccus sp. | reverse complement strand
GGGCATTACCGAGTGGATCGGTGCCTGGAAGCGCAACAACTGGCGCACGGCTGCCCGCAAACCGGTTAAGAATACCGATCTCTGGCGTGAGCTGGATGCGCTGGCAGCCAGCCACGATATCGAATGGCGGTGGGTCAAGGGACACAGTGGTCATGCAGAGAACGAACGCGTGGACGAACTGGCCAATCGTGGCATCGACGAACTCGACAAGGCATCCTGAGCCCCACTGTGGCCTGCCGACCTGCCAACTCGCTCCTGCTATTCACCTATTCAGAAGTATCCAGACCAAAGTCAACCAGGTAATCGAACATCGCATCCGCCAGTATCGTATTACCGTCGGGGTGGAAATGCCCGTCAATGTCGAACACCAACTGCTTTCGTGAATAATCCTGCAGATCAATTCTCAAATCCAGATACGATATCCCGTGTTGATCCGCGAACGATCCCAGGATTTCTGACGGCTCCTCGAACGTCGAAACCGTTGTGGCTATTTCAGGGATGCTGATCAGTCCGAACGGTACGCCGCGTTTATCGCAGCTCGCTTTCATGCGTTTCAAGGACTCCAATGTAGGTCTCCATAATGTCCGACGTTGTTCTCTTGAAAGTACATCGTGATTGACAAGTCCAGCGTTAACACGGATGTCCTCTGCATACTGCGTTTTCAGTTCTGCCATGGCTTCAAGCCATCTGCGCTCATCTCTCTGCTTCCGACTCCTGTCAACTATGCTCAGCCCTAACTGGCCAATCTTGAATCTTTTCAATTCACGTTCTAAACGCCGCTTCAAACGCACTGCAATACTTCTGTGCTCAGTTGCTGGTCGATTACGCGTGCGTTCATCATTTTTTTTCTCCAGCAGTCTATCCGCGTAGGACCAGGGCCAGATGATATCGGCATTTCGCTTATGCACGGATTTGTCCGGATCGGCCAGGAAAGCCCGATAAAAATGGTCATCACTGATATCGTTTCCGAGATATAAAACAACCACGACCCCATCTGGAGCGAAAGTTTCAAATAATTCGTCCAGGTATACTGCCTGCAGAACCGGGCTGTAACCGAAAATTGCCCCGTTGATCAATTCCACCTTTCTCGAATCGTCCAAAGCAGCAAGCCTGTCTTCGAGCTTGTAGACTGCGGAGTCCTCAAGTGCCACGCCATAACCCTGGATCATGGAGTCACCGAGAATAAGGATTTTGCGGTTTTCGCTCCACAGGTCACGGTTGCTTCGGTCAGACATTCCGTGCCTGTTGATCTTCCAGATATAATCGTATTCGGTGGACTTGTGTGGTTTTGCAGAGTTTCCGATGAATCTATGATGTACTTCCGCCGAATACCGGTAGAAGTCATCACTTTCCTGGGGTGAGGCGATTTTGCCTGGATAGTCAAGGGCTCGAAGTATTAATTCTCCGATTAACAGGCAGAATAGCAACGACAGACAGACAAGCAGCAGATTTTGAATGGTGTTTTTTAACGCCGACACGATGGCTCTGCCTGCTCCCTCCAGATTCGTTTTCAGTATGTATCAGTCACTGTATTCCCGTCAGTATGATAACCCGAATCCGGGTAACCTCATTGAGGTCAATCACTTCCCGTCAACAGCGCATGTGTGTCGACGCCTGTACCCGGATGCTTCCCCTGGCATCCTTGTTGTGCAGAAATTCTGCCTCTGGCATTCTTCGTATATGATTTATAAAATTGGGAATTCCACGAAATTGCATAGTTTATGATCGGACAGAACACCGGTAACCGCATGGTCGTTCTTGATACCGAGACCACCGGGCTTGATCCCACAAGCGGTCACCGGATCATCGAGATCGGCTGTGTCGAACTCAGGGAGCGCAGGCTCACGGGAAACAACCTGCACATCTATCTCCAACCTGATCGTGAGATCGATCCCGGCGCCATGGCTGTGCATGGGATCAGTAACGAATTCCTGGCTGACAAGCCACGCTTTGCCAGCGTCTCTGCCCGGTTGCGGGACTATCTGGTCGGCGCTGAACTGATCATTCACAACGCCGATTTCGATGTCGGCTTCATCGAACATGAGTTCCGCCTGTGTAACGAGCCCCTGGTGCTGTCCGAGATCTGTCGTGTAACCGATACCCTGGCACTGGCACGAACGCAGTTTCCCGGCCAGCGCAACTCACTGGATGCACTGTGCAAGCGGCTTGGCGTCAACAATGCGCACAGGACGCTGCACGGGGCGTTGCTGGATTCGGAAATTCTGGCCGATGTCTACCTGGTAATGACCGGGGGACAGACCGATTTGTCACTGGACCAGGACTCACAGGGTGGATCAGAAGTCGAGCACGTGGGTGCCAGTCTGGATGTCAGTCGGCTGCGACTGCTGCGGGCGAACAGCGAGGAGCTCAAGGCGCATGAGCACTGGCTTGAGAAACTGCGCAAGGCCGATGATGGCTGTGCCTGGGACAGGCTGCCTGGCAGCGTCGAGTTGAGTTGACTGGTTTACCCGGCGCGCTGTGAGCGGTGAATTCAGTGAGTTCTGACGACTCGCGCTTTGTCGCGTTGCCAGTCCCGGTCCTTGATGGATGCTCGTTTGTCAAACTCCTTCTTGCCCTTGCCAATGCCGATTTCAATCTTCACCTTGCCGGTTTTCCAGTACATGGACATGGCGACGATCGTATAGCCCTTGCGCTCGACGGCACCAATGAGTCTGGACAGTTCACGTCGATTGAGCAGCAGTTTGCGGCGACGCTGATTTTCCGCCACATAATGCGTCGAGGCAGAGTTGAGCGGATTGATGTTACAGCCATACAGCCACGCCTCGCCGCGCAGCAGTTGCACGTAGCCATCGACCAGCTGGACTCGCCCTTCACGCAGACTCTTGACCTCCCACCCCTGGAGAACCAGGCCTGCTTCGAATTTCTCATCTATTTTGTAGTCGAAGGTCGCCCGCTTGTTACGGGCAATCAGCGCACCAGCTGAGATCTTTTTGTCTTTGTTCTTTTTCGCCATGCGATCATTATACGGCCGCTTCGCTCATCGGCGTGACAGGACCCCAACGATACCGACATGCCAACTATCGCTCGCTCAGCTCTCGTTTCTCACTCCAGCGCTGAAATGTACGAACTGGTGCGCGATGTCGCCTCTTATCCCGAGTTCCTTCCCTGGTGCCAGGCCACCCGGGTTGTCGAGCAGACAGAGGAGCTGCAGATTGCGTCGATCACGATCGATCGTCGTATGCGGGGTATGCGCTTCACGACGCGCAACAGGCTGGTAGAGAACGAGGCCATCCATTTGGCACTGGTGGACGGCCCCTTCAGCAGCCTCAGTGGCACCTGGCGTTTCAAAGCCATCGATGAGACCGCCTGTCGAGTCGAGCTGGAAATCGAATTCGAGTTCAGAAGTCGCTTGTTTGCCGCGCTGATGGGTCCGGCATTCACGAAAATCTGCGATACCATGGTCGCTGCATTCGTCAAACGCGCCGACGAGATAAACCGTGCGTGAATCGATCAGCAGCGGGCAATCCGATGCCTGCACATGACAGCAGTCCCGATTCGTCGATACCCGTCGAGGTGGTGCTGGCCATGCCGGAAGTGCAGTACCGTGTCGAGCTTGATGTGTGCCCGGGCACCACGGCCAGGGAGGCAGTCCGGCTGGCGGTGGGCGCCGGCTTGATACCGTTGGATGCCAGGGTGGATACAGATCCGTTGCAGGCGCCACTGGGTGTCTACAGCGAAAAGGTAGAGGATAACTACCGATGCCAGGCGGGTGATCGGGTGGAGATCTATCGACCGTTACAGCAGGATCCCAAGGACATGCGACGCCAACGGGCCCGTCAGTCTACCTGAGGATACGGATCGGCATCGCTGTCCTCACCGGTGATGCGTTCCCACCAGTAACGTCGCTCCGGCACTTCACCGGATTCGATATCCCGGTTACTGTCGATCCGACTGATTGCATCGTCCTCAAACAGGATGCTCACTCGCCGCGCCTTGATGGCCGATCCGGCCGGACCTCTTGTGTAGAGATAGTCCCAGCGATCCCGGTGAAAGGGGGTGTCGACGACGGGAGAACCGAGCAGGTCGCGCACCAGTTCGCGATCCATGCCGACTGCGACTCTCGACAATTGCTCCTCGTCGAGAAGATTTCCCTGTTGAATGCTGATCTTGTGGGCTCGCGGCAACCAGAACGGGTCTCCTCCACAGGCAGTCAATAGTAATAGCGTCAGAGCCAGGCTGATTGCACTACGCATAGTCGATGTCCATGAGAACTGAGGGGATATTGTCGTATACTTCCCGGTGGATTTCCAACAGCTGTCTCAACCGTGGTGGCAACACAATGACACACAATCAGACCATTTCACGTGACTTGCGCAAAGCAGGCCTGAAGGTCACATTGCCCAGGTTGAATATACTCGAGATTCTCGAAGGCGCGGAGCAGCATCACATGAGCGCCGAGGATGTGTACAAGGCGTTGCTCAACCAGGGTAGTGACGTGGGCCTGGCAACGGTTTACCGCGTTCTCACCCAGTTCGAGGCCGCAGGCCTCGTGACACGGCATCATTTCGATGGTGGGCAGGCAATTTTTGAACTCGATACCGGTGATAACCACGATCACATAGTCTGTGTCAAGTCAGGCAAGGTATCGGAGTTCAAGGACGAACTGATCGAGAAACGCCTGGCGGAAATCGCCGAGGAACTGGGCTACTCGCTGACGGATCACAAGATCATTTTGTACGGTGTCTTTCAGGAAGAGCCGGACTCGGCAGAATCCAGCATTTCCTGAGCGTGCTGCCGACTGCGGGTAGTGATGGTTGAGCCACCGAGCATACGTGCAATCTCTTCACGGGTACCTTCCGCGTCCAGCGCTTTGACCGAGGTTCTCGTCTTGCCGCGGACCACACGCTTGCTGATCTGCAGGTGATGATGTGCCTGCGAGGCAACCTGTGCAAGGTGCGTAACGCACAGTACCTGCGACCTGCTGCCCACCTGTCTCAGTATGCGTCCCACCGTCGACGCAACTGCTCCACCGACACCTGAATCGACCTCGTCGAATACAAGCGTTGGCACGGTGTGCGAATCCAGTGTAGCCAGTGTCATGCAAAGGCTTATGCGCGACAACTCGCCACCTGATGCCACGCGTGATAGCGGCGCAGGATCGACACCGGGATTCGGGCTGACCAGAAACTGGATGCGGTCGTAACCGTGCCGGTGAGGCTGGCTTCTGTCTGTCGACACACTGACCTTGAATACGCCGCCGGTCATGTTCAGTCCCTGCATGGCATCGGTGATGGTAGTGGCCAGCAGTCGCGCGTGTTTGCGTCGATGCCGGGACAGCTTATCCGCCTCACCGTCATAGATACCGCGCAGCGCATCTCGTGTACGAACCAGTTCATCACCTGCCTTGCCCGGATCGGTCAGGGTATCGAATTCGTCGCGCATTGCCTGCTCTTTGACCGGTAGCTCATGCATGGCGCACTGGTGTTTTCTGGCCAGGGAATGCAGGGCACCGAGTTTCTGCTCCAGCCATGCCAGACGGGCATCATCGTGTTCGAGATTTCCCAGCGTACTGCGCAGAAGATGGGTTGATTCAGCGACCTGAATGGCCGCAGATTCGATCAAGTCGAGAGCTTCGCGCAATCGTTCATCAATTTTCACCAGTTCGCTCAGCGGCGCACTTGCCCTGGTGAGGGCCGGGTACGCCGTCTCATCGATCGACTCCAGTGTCTGCTCGCACAAGGCCAGGATACGATCACTGCTGGCCAGCCATCGGTGTTCGGATTCGATGTCCTCGACGGAGGCATGTCCGATGTCCAGTTCATCGAATTCCTGTAGCTGAAAGCTCAGCAGGTCGATACGCTGGCTTCGCTGGGCCGCATCACGCTGCTGATTCTCGACAGCCTCGTGTGCGGCCAGCCAGGCATCAAATGCCTTGCTCACACGTTCGGCTTGCGCCAGTCCGGCATAACGATCCAGTAACTGCCGTTGTTCACCTTGTTTGACCAGTGTCTGGAAGGCGTGCTGACCATGTATGGCCACCAATTGCTCGCCGAGTGTTCTGAGCAGTTGCACCGATACCGGTACGTCATTGATGGTCGCCCTGGATTTACCGTTGGCGGACACTGTTCGCCGTATCAGGCAGTCCTCATCGGCATCCAGTTCCTGCTCTTTCAACCAAAGTGAAACCTGTGGCAGCTGTTCGAGATTGAAACTTGCCGTGATGTCCGCCCTGTCCGCTCCCTGCTGAATGTCTGTCGAACTTGCCCGCGACCCGAGGACCAGTCCCAGGGCGTCGAGGAGTATGGATTTGCCCGCACCCGTCTCACCCGTCAGTGCAGTCAACCCTTGCTCGAATTCCAGTTCCGAGTTCTCTATGATGGCGAAGTGCCTGATGTGCAGATGGGTAAGCAATGGTTGGTACCGATGGGTCAGCCCCAGTTGAGCTTCTCGCGCAGTATGCGATGGTAATCGTAAGTCTCGGGGTGAAGCAGTCGTACCCGATTGACGTTGCGCTTGATTTCTATCATATCCCCCAGCATCGCATCCATGTAGATCTGTCCGTCACAGACGACCTGTGCACGCGCCACGTCGTCATCCCACAGATGCACCCGGACGGTAGAGTTGGCATCCACCATCAAGGGTCGACTGGTCAGTGTGTGCGGGCAGATTGGTTGTACGACCAGTGCATCGATTGTTGGGCCGACGATCGGACCGCCGTTGGACAGTGAATAGGCAGTACTGCCCGAGGGCGTGGCGATGATCAGCCCATCAGCACGTTGATGGGTGACCAGCACATCGTCGATGATGACATCGAAGTCCATGATCTGCAGGAGATCCCGCACACGTATTACAGTGTCATTGAATGCATAGGAACTGGCTATGCATTCACCGTCCCTGAGTATCCGGGTCTGCAGCAGTGCACGGTTTTCCTCGATATGTTGTCCATTGACGATCTGCACCAGTTGATCCAGACCTCTGTCAGGCGAGACGTCCACCAGGAAACCGAGTCGGCCGCGGTTGATACCGACGATAGGAATTTGATGATCTACCAGGGAGCGCGCTGCGCTGAGCAATGTGCCGTCACCCCCGATGACCACCGCCAGGTCGCATAGCTCGGCAATCTCGGCGACAGGCACAGTCGGGCGACCCGGCATCAGTCCGCGAGTGCTGTTTTCCAGTACGACCTCGATACCCAGATGTTCCAGGCAGCCAACGACATCGGCCAGTGTATTGGCAACGCTCTCATCATTGAATTTGACAAGAAGACCTGCCCGGGAGAAGTTTGTCATTGCTGTAAAGTAGCACGCCAAGGTGACAGGTGCCATTGCATGGCACGCATTACTGTCGGGGTTTCCGGTTGGCCAGCTCGTTCATTGCGTACAGGTGATGCATGGCTTCCCTGGGTGTTATTGTATCGAGTTCCAGCTCCGCCAGATAGTCACGCAGTACCTGCTCTGAACCGAACAGGTCAAGCTGCGTGACGGTGTGGCTGGCCATGTCAATCCTGCTGCAGGCGTTATCCCCGTGCTGCGCCTCGGCGAGCGCCTGCCGTGAATTATCACCGCGCGACCCATCCTCCGGAACGTCTATCGCCGGAGCAGTCCGGGTGGCTGCGTGTTGTTCCATGGCGCTCAGACGCTCTCGTGCATACTCAAGCGCCGTAGCGGGCAGTCCTGCCAGCTCGGCAACCTGCAGACCGTAACTCCTGTCAGTGGCGCCGGTCTTGATACTGTGCATGAAGATGATCCTGCCATCGTGCTCCACTGCATCCAGATGGACATTTTCGATAGGCTCATGCACTGCGGCCATGCTGGTGAGTTCGAAATAATGAGTGGCAAACAGGCACAGGGCGCGGTTGTTCTCAGCCAGATGCTCTGCGCATGCCCAGGCCAGTGACAGGCCATCGTAGGTGCTGGTGCCGCGACCCACTTCGTCCATCAGCACCAGGCTCTGAGTGGATGCATTGCGCAGGATATGCGCAGCCTCGGTCATTTCCACCATGAAGGTGGACTGGCCACGTGCAAGATCATCGGAGGCGCCGATACGGGTAAAAATGCGGTCGATCGGACCAATGACGGCGCTGCTTGCCGGTACCCGGCTTCCGGTATGTGCCAGCAGGACGATCAGGGCAGTCTGGCGCATGAAGGTTGACTTGCCACCCATGTTCGGACCTGTGATGAGCAGCATCCGGCAGCGTTCATCCAGATAGGTCGGATTGGCCACGAACGGTTCATCGATCAACGCTTCTATCACAGGATGCCTGCCCGATTCGATGGCGATACCGGAGGCGTCGTTCAAAACGGGGCGGCACCAGTTCAGTTCACCGGCGATGCGTGCAAAGCTGTTCAGCACATCCAGTTCAGCGATGGCGTTCGCCATACTACGCAAGGTGCTCAATTCCTGTGAGACCGTGCGCAGAACGTCACTGTACAGCTCGCGTTCCCTGGCCAGCGCCTTTTCACGCGCGCCAAGCACCCTGTCTTCGTGTTCCTTGAGCTCGGGAGTGATGTACCGTTCTGTGCTCTTGAGCGTCTGTCGCCGAATGTAGTGTGCTGGCGGTGTACTCTGGCGACTCGTCTCGATATAGAAACCATGAACGCGGTTGTAACCCACTTTAAGTGAACTGATACCGGTGGACTGCCTTTCCCGCTGCTCCATCTGTGCCAGGAAGTCGGTGGCATCGCCACTCAGGCTGCGAAGTTCATCCAGTTCCCTGTCATGACCATCCGCAATGACACCACCGTCGCGCAGCAGCACAGGCGGGTTTTCGCGGATCGAGCCTTTGAGATAGCTGCCGGACAGTACCGGTAGGCGCAGTATCTCGAGTGTTTCAGTCAACGGGCCCGGCGTTGCATTGACAGTATCCAGCAAGAGGGCCAGGTCCGGAACGCATTCCAGGCTGAGGCGCAGCCTTTCCAGTTCACGCGGTTGAGCGGTTTGCAGTTGCACCCGGGTCAGGATGCGTTGCATGTCGTGAATACGCGACAGAATCGAGGCAACGTCGCGGCAGGTCTCATCCTGCATCAGGGCATCCACGCAATCCTGGCGCCAGCTGATGAGCGCGCGGTCGCGCACAGGTTGCTGCAGCCAGGCTTTCAGGGTTCGCGTACCCATTGCGTTTGCCGTGCGGTCCATTACGCTAAAGAGCGTGTTGGACGACTGCTGCCGAGCGTTCTCCACCAGTTCGAGATGCCGCCGTGTACCGGGGTCGAGGATGATGGTGTCTGCAGTATTCTCAACACGCAGGTCAGTGACCTGCTCGAGCGCGTTCAACTGTGTTTCCCGTGCATAGCCCAGCGCCACCGCAGCGGCACCAACTGCCAGCGTCAGGTGCTCGCACCCGAACGCCTCCAGGTTTCGCACCTTGAAATGATCAGTGAGCAGTTTACGTGTGGCAGCCGGATCGAACAGCCAGGGTGCCCGACTGCGGCGAGTGTATTGAGAGAACTCTGCGTACAGCGGGCTGTCCTCGGCCAGCAGCAGTTCGGCTGGATCCAGTCGCGAAAGTTCTGCGTTCAAACTGGAACGGTCGGGCACCTGCATGACACTCAGCTCGCCGGCGGCGACATCCAGCGCAGCTATACCGAACCCCTCCCTGCCTTCACTGACGCAGACCAGCAGCGCCACGTCTCGTGATGCCAGCAGCGATTCCTCGGTCAGCGTGCCGGGGGTGACCACGCGAACCACCTCGCGTGTCACCGGTCCCTTGCCGTTGACGGCACCCGTCTGCTCGCAAATGGCAACGGACAAACCCAGGCGTACCAGTCTGCCGAGATAGTTATCCACGGCGTGATAGGGAATGCCGGCCATTGGGATCGACTCTCCCGCGCTCTTGCCACGCGCTGTGAGGGTGATGTCCAGCAATTCTGCGGCTCGCCTGGCATCATCATGAAACAACTCGTAGAAGTCGCCCATGCGGTAGAACAGCAGGGATTCAGGGTGCTGGGCCTTGATGCCAAGATACTGCTGCATCATGGGGGTGTGTGGGCTGTTCGTCATGAGGCATAGTGTACTCAGAGAGCGAACCGCTGACAGGGTGTGCCAGATCGGCACGGCAGGAAACGACGCAATGAATAATTCACGGGAACAGGCAGCGCGGCGAGCGGCCACGGATCCACTGGTCGCTGAATTGGCAGAATTGCTGCTGGCCCGGTCGGCATGCATCACCACAGCGGAATCGTGCACTGGCGGGCTGATTGCCGGTGCGCTGACCGATCGGGCCGGTAGTTCTGCCTGGTTCGAGCAGGCGGTGGTGACGTATTCCAATGCCGCCAAGCAGTCACTGCTGGATGTGCCGGCGCAGGTTTTCGACACCCATGGTGCGGTCAGCGAAGCCTGTGTCAGGGCCATGGCGCAGGGTGCTGCGCAACGCAGTGGCGCCCTGGTAGCGGTCGCTGCCAGTGGTATCGCAGGGCCCGACGGAGGTACGCTTGACAAGCCGGTAGGTACTGTCTGGCTCGGCTGGGCCATCGGCCCGGCATTGTCGGCAGAATTGTTGCTACTGCACGGAGACCGCCGCGCAATTCGCGAGCAGGCGGTTCTGCACGCCCTGCGTGGTACTATCTCGCGATTGAAAGATGGACGGAACTGAATCTATGAAAAGTGCGGCTGACCGGACTGGCGGCTATGTGGGTATGCTCCTGCTGATTCTGTGCCTGGGAGCGCCTTGCATGGTGCTTGCCCAGCAGAAACAATTGTCCATGGAAGAGCTCGAGCAGTACATTGCGCAGCAGAAGGAAGCATTGGAGGCGGTGCGCGCCAACCGGGACGAGACCAGGCAGAAAGCCGAGGCGGTGAGCGCCGCGCTGGCTGAGCAGGAAGCCAGGAAGGCACAGGTAGAGAAGGATCTGGAGACGTTGTGCAGACAGCAGGACGAGCTCAGGCCGGGCACCTACGATGAGTGCAGGAACGCGTCGGACAGCTGAAAATATTTACAGTCTTTTTTACCCGTTCCTCCCCCAATCGGTGCCCTGATGTGAAATAATCCCCTCCACGGTCGAAGGCTACGGACTGCCTGCACCGAAATCTCATTGAGCGGAGAAAAAACCAGTGGATGACAACAAGAAGAAGGCGCTGTCAGCAGCGTTGAGCCAGATCGAAAAGCAGTTTGGCAAGGGCACGATCATGCGCATGGGAGATGATTCCGTCTCGCGCGATATCGATGTGATCTCCACGGGTTCCCTGGGGCTGGACCTGGCACTGGGCATCGGCGGACTGCCGCGTGGGCGGGTCGTCGAAATCTACGGGCCGGAATCCTCGGGCAAGACCACCATGACCCTGCAGGTCATTGCTGAATGCCAGAAGGCGGGTGGCACTGCTGCGTTCGTGGACGCAGAGCATGCACTGGATCCGGTCTACGCCAGGAAGCTGGGCGTGGATGTGGACGAGTTGCTGATATCCCAGCCGGACACGGGTGATCAGGCACTCGAGATTGTCGATATGCTGGTGCGCTCCAGTGCAGTCGACATCATCGTGGTGGATTCCGTTGCGGCCCTGACACCCAAGGCTGAGATCGAGGGGGACATGGGTGACTCGCACGTGGGTCTGCAGGCGCGTCTCATGTCACAGGCGCTGCGCAAACTGACGGGAAACATCAAGCGTACCAATACCCTGGTGATTTTCATCAACCAGATACGCATGAAGATCGGTGTCATGTTCGGCAGCCCTGAAACCACCACCGGCGGCAACGCGCTGAAATTCTATTGTTCCGTTCGCATGGACATCCGGCGCATAGGCGCGATCAAGCGCGGTGACGAGATCGTCGGCAACGAAACCCGTGTCAAAGTCGTCAAGAACAAGATGGCTCCGCCATTTCGCCAGACCGAGTTCGAGATACTGTACGGTGAAGGTGTGTCCCGTGAAGGCGAGTTGATCGACCTCGGTGTACAGAACGGACTGGTCGATAAAGCCGGAGCCTGGTACAGCTACAACGGTGACAGAATCGGTCAGGGCAAGGACAACGTGCGCCGGTTTTTGATCGAAAACCCGGACATTGCGGATGACATCGACGTCAAGCTGCGCGACATGCTGCTGCCCAAGCCCGACAAACAGAAGAGCGGCGCGGCGGAAATCAATATAGAGGAAGAAGCTGAGGCCTGATGCCTTGAGTCTGGCGCTCGGCGTGCTCTGGCAGAGTCTGTGAATGTCCGATCCTCTGACATCCGAAGAGCTCGACCGTCGGGCATCTCTGCAGGCATATGCTGCGGCGGTCAAGCTACTGGGGCGGCGGGACCATTCGGTAGCAGAATTGACCCGCAAGCTGAAGCAGCGTGAACACACCTGCCAGGCTATTGAAGCGGCCATGGAGATTCTCCTCAGCTCCGGTTATGTCAATGACGCCCGGTATGCTGAGCGGTATGCTGAGCAACGTATGAATCAGGGTTATGGACCTTTGTCCATTCGCTCAAAACTGGGCGAGCGTGGAATTGACGCCCACCAGGTGCAGGATGCCCTGAGGACACTGAACGTGGACTGGGAAGCGCAGGCCTGTCGCGTCATATCAAGGCGTTTTTCTGCCGTCGACATCAGCGATGACAGTCAGCCGGCAACAGCCCGTATAGCCCGATTCCTGAGCAACAGGGGGTTCAGTCCGGGGGATGCGCTGCGCGCGTTGAAACGCTTGAGACGGAAGCAAATTCCCCGGTAATCTCCCTGGCCAGGGAGGCTGAGTACTGCCAACCTTGCACGGGCATCTTTCCGAAGCGTTCCGCTCCGGCTACACTGTGCCACCTTTTGCCTGTTCGTGGCCCGACATGCCGACTTCAGTACCCGTTACCACCTCTGAGATTCGTGAACAGTTTCTGCAGTTCTTTGCCGCTCGCGGTCACGAAATCGTGGCGTCCAGTTCACTGGTGCCGGGCAATGACAAGACCCTGCTGTTTACCAATGCCGGTATGGTCCAGTTCAAGGAGGTATTTACGGGTGAGGAGGTACGCGAGTACAAACGTGCTGTGACATCCCAGCGCTGTGTGCGTGCCGGGGGGAAACACAACGACCTGGATAACGTGGGATATACCGCCCGTCACCACACATTTTTCGAGATGCTGGGCAATTTCAGCTTTGGTGACTATTTCAAGCACGATGCCATCGGGTTTGCCTGGACTTTTCTGACCGAGACACTGGGGCTCCCTGCGGAGAAGCTCTGGGTCACGGTCTTCGAAGAGGATGATGAGGCGGAGAGCATCTGGGTCGATGTAATCGGTGTTCCCGCCGATCGGGTGATTCGCATCGGTGCCAAGGACAATTTCTGGATGATGGGGGACACTGGCCCGTGTGGTCCCTGTTCGGAAATATTCTACGATCATGGTGAAGAGGTCTGGGGGGGGCCACCCGGATCCGCTGAGGAGGATGGTGATCGCTATATCGAAATCTGGAATCTGGTGTTCATGCAGTATGATCGGTCAAGCGATGGCACCTTGACGCCGTTGCCCAGGCCCTGTGTCGATACCGGCATGGGTCTGGAGCGCATAGCAGCAGTGCTGCAGCATGTGCACAGCAATTACGAAATCGACCTGTTCGCCCGCCTGATTCGTGATACGGCCGATTTGCTGGGCGTGACTGACCTGACCGTTCCTTCGTTGCGCGTTATCACCGATCATCTACGCTCCTGCTCGTTCCTGATTGTCGACGGCGTGTTGCCTGGTAATGAAGGACGAGGGTATGTGCTGCGACGGATCATCCGCCGAGCCGCCAGGCACGGGCACAAACTCGGCGCGTCAGGTCCCTTTTTTCATAAACTGGTCAAGTCCCTGGCGCGCGAGATGGGTCTTGCCTATCCCGAGCTGGTAGACCGGCAGTCCGAGGTCGAGCGGCAGCTGCTCAAGGAGGAAGAACGTTTCGCCGCGACACTGTCATCGGGTCTTGCCATCCTTGATGACGAGATCAGCCGTCTGCAGGGCAGGATGATTCCCGGTGAGGTGATCTTCAGGCTTTACGATACCTACGGATTTCCGGCTGACCTGACAGCTGATATTGCCCGCGAGCGTAAGCTCGATGTCGATATGCCCGGCTTCGAGACCTGCATGGAAGTTCAACGTGCCAGGGCACGCGCTGCGAGTAACTTCGCCAGCCAGGGACTGGATTTCCATACCACGACACAATCCGAATTCCTTGGCTACGATTGCGATAAATGCGAGGCGATCATTGTCGAACTGATCACCGATGGCGAGTCGGTGGCACGACTCGAGCCCGGTCAAGCAGGATGGGTAGTGCTGGACCGTACTCCGTTCTACGGTGAATCCGGCGGCCAGGTGGGCGATATCGGCACGATCAGCGTGACCGGCGACGGTGGCGAACCCACAGCCTTGTTCGAAGTACTTGATACGCAGAAGCAACGTCAGGCCATTGCCCATGCAGGATCGCTCAGTGGCGCATCACTGTCCGTGGGTGAGAGCGTCACCGCGCGTATCGATGATCGGCGTCGTGACCGGATTCGCCAGAACCACTCGGCTACACATTTGTTACATGCCGCGCTCCGTACGGTGCTGGGCTCTCATGTCGAGCAGAAGGGGTCTCTGGTCAACGATGAATACCTCCGATTCGACTTTTCCCATGGTGATTCCATTACTGAAGCGCAGCAGAACAATATCGAGCAGTGGATGGATCGTGAAATTCGCGCCAACAATCCGTGCCAGACGCAGGAAATGTCTATGGACGACGCCATCGCCGCCGGTGCGATGGCACTGTTCGGTGAGAAATACGGCGAGGTGGTGAGGGTGGTGCGGCTGGGCGATCGCTCGGTAGAGCTGTGTGGAGGTACTCATGTACGAGCGACCGGCGATCTGGGCGGCGTAAAGATCAGGAGCGAAGGTGGAGTGGCCGCCGGCATTCGCCGAATCGAGGCTGTCAGCGGGCTGGCGGCACTGCGATACTCGCAGACATTGGAGCATCAACTGAATGTCGTGGCATCGACGCTCAAAGCACCGAAGACCGATGTCGTGACCAAGCTGAAACAGCTGCAATCGCGTAATCGCGAACTGGCCAGGCAGGTTGAGCAGTTGCAGGCAAGGCTGGCAGCCAGTTTCGGTAGTGACCTGGCAGCCAGTGCCGTGAGAATAGGGCCGGCGAGCGTTCTGCTGCAGGTGGTGGATGATGCCGACGCGAAGGCACTGCGCACATTGATGGACCAGCTGCGGCAGAAACTCGACAACAGCGTGATCGTTCTGGCAAGCGAAAAGGATGGCAAGGTGGCACTGATCGCCACCGTTGCCCAGGCACTGCATGCAACACTGAAAGCCGGAGACTTGCTCAAGACTGTCGCTGGAGTGATGGGTGGTCGCGGAGGTGGTCGGGCCGATATGGCGCAGGGTGGTGCGGATTCGCTGGAGCGGATCGACGAGGCATTTACATCTGCACGCGACCTGATCGAGTCCAGACTGGGTACATGAGCAGCGTGGCCGCAGCTTCGGGGCGTCTGCCGGTCCGACGGGCAGAATAGCGGGAGGGCAGCTTTTCTTGCATTGTCTGAGCGTTTCAGCGGCGCATCGTAAGCGGCGGTTCTGGCAGGTACAAGTCCAGCTTCATAGACACGGGTTCTATTTACAAACATGGCGTTTCTAGTCAAGAAGTACGGCGGCACCTCCGTCGGCAGCATCGAGCGGATTCAGCATGTGGCTCACAGCCTCAAGCAGGCGCGGGCAGCAGGGGATGATGTGGTAGTGGTCGTATCGGCCATGTCCGGCGAAACCAACCGTCTCGTCGCACTGGCGCGAGAAGTCATGCCCGCGGTGGTGGATGTTCGTGAGCTGGATGTACTGCTGGCAACCGGCGAACAGGTGACCATCGCGCTGCTGGCCATGGCATTGAAGGAAATCGGCGTTGAGGCCCGCTCCTACACGGGAACGCAGGTGCGTATTCTGACCGACGGAAGCCACAGCAAGGCGCGCATACTGGATATCGACACCGACCGGGTCATGGCTGACGTCAAAGCCGGCAGGGTAGTCGTGGTGGCTGGATTTCAGGGCGTCGATGAGGAAGGTGACATCACGACGCTGGGACGGGGCGGCTCCGATACGTCGGCAGTCGCACTCGCGGCAGCGCTCAAATGCGATGAATGCCAGATATTTACCGATGTGGACGGGGTGTATACCACCGATCCGCGGGTTGAGAGTCGTGCCAGGCGTCTGGAGCGTATTACTTTCGAGGAAATGCTCGAAATGGCAAGCCTCGGATCCAAGGTGCTGCAGATTCGAGCGGTGGAATTTGCTGGAAAATACAATGTTCCGTTACGGGTGCTGTCCAGTTTCAAGCCCGGTAATGGGACTCTGATAACTTATGATGACGAGGAGACAACCATGGAACAGGCGCTAGTGTCCGGCATTGCGTTCAATCGGGACGAGGCGCAGATCACGGTCACGGGTGTGGCGGATCGGCCCGGAACGGCATACGCGATACTGGGTCCCATTTCCGATCTCAACGTGGAAGTGGACATGATCATCCAGAACATCGGGGCGGATGAGACCACGGATTTCACATTCACGGTTCATCGGGATGATTACCGGCGTGTCATGGAATTTCTGAAAAACAACAACGAGGTGCTGCATGCAGCGACCATCACCGGAGATGATAGAATAGCCAAGCTTTCCATCGTCGGGGTCGGTATGCGTTCACATGCCGGCATAGCCAGTCGAATGTTCAAAAGTCTGGCTGCTGCGGGCATAAACCTGAGACTGATTACCACCTCAGAGATCAAGATCAGTGTGGTCATCGATGAAAAGTATCTCGAACTGGGCGTCCGCGCCCTGCACGAGGAGTTCGAGCTGGCAGGTGACGAGTCGTCTGATCAGATCAGTGAAACGTGAACAACTGTGGTACCCGGTTTTCAATTTGTTACAGGCTGACGATTGAATGACGTCCAGAAGTTATTGAATGCATAACAATTTATGTAGATTTTTTGCTTACATTACTGGCAGGTTGCATAACTGTTAAATATTACCAGTGATTTCCAACAGAGCGTCGAAACGGCATGGACAACTGACATAATCCGCGTCGAAAGTGACGTCCCGACCGTTTGCTGGATCTGGCGGGTGTCGAGCACAGGTTTCAGTGACAGCGACTGGAATGTGCCGTCAGATTAATAGATGTTCAGGAGCAATAAATCATGTTGATATTAACCCGTAGAGTCGGCGAGACATTGATGATCGGTGACGAGGTGACTGTGACCGTGCTGGGCGTGAAGGGAAATCAGGTACGCATTGGTGTCAATGCACCAAAGGAAGTGGCTGTGCACCGCGAAGAGATCTACGAACGTATCAAGAAGGAACAGGAAGCCGCGTCGACGAAGTCTGAAACAGACGAGAGTCCCCGGGCATACTTGCTGGAAACCTGAATCACGGCAGTAGCTTGTCTGGTATTGGCGTGGTCCGGCCGATTCTGTAAAAATAGAGTGTGCCACGGGTTGACGTAAAAACATTCACCCACCATACTTCGCGGGTCGCTAAAAACACGCGCCCGTAGCTCAGTTGGATAGAGTACCTGGCTACGAACCAGGCGGTCGGAGGTTCGAATCCTTCCGGGCGCGCCAGTTTTTTCACGCATCTCGTAGTGGCCGGGGAACCCCGGTTTTCTTTGTATCGAAGTCCTGGTTTTGCAAGTATTGATGTATCTGTCAGGTACCGCCTACGCAAGGCTGTTCCGCATGTTGACAGACAGCGATCCGGAGAGGTGGCCGAGTGGCTGAAGGCGCTCCCCTGCTAAGGGAGTATACGTTTTAAAGCGTATCGAGGGTTCGAATCCCTCTCTCTCCGCCATTAACTGTCACGAACACGTGAATTCATGACTAGCACCCGACTGGTAGGCGATGTGGGCGGAACCAATGCCAGGTTCGCGCTTCTCGATGATGACAACAGGCCGCTGTCTTCCAGTACGCTTCGCACTGACGACTTCCCCAGTCTCTCTGCTGCTGTCACCACCTATCTGGCGGAACACGATATAGATCGGATTACCGCCGCCGCCGTAGCAGTGGCCACGCCAGTGGTAGGCGATACTGTCAAGCTGACAAACAATCACTGGTCATTTTCTATCGAACAGACGCGCAAGGAACTGGGCCTCGATCGCCTGCATGTCGTAAACGACTTCACGGCGCTTGCACTCTCGGTTCCTCATCTACCCGAAACCGAACTCGTCAGGATAGGCGGAGGTAGCATAGTGCCGGACCACGCCAAAGCGATCATCGGACCTGGTACCGGGCTTGGCGTATCCGGGCTCATACCTTGTGGCACGCATTGGTCCGCCTTGCAGGGTGAAGGCGGCCACGTTTCCCTGGGTGTCCGGACACCCAGGGAATTTGCCGTGTTTGAGCACCTGGCCGAGAAATTCAGGCATGTGTCAGCGGAGCGATTTCTATCCGGACCGGGGCTGGTCAACATCGTAAGTGCCTTGCGAAAGGTCGATGGTCTGGAACCACACGAATACTCTCCCTCGGACATTACGAAATGGGGCATGTCGCCCGGTGATGTGGACGGGCACGCTCACTGCCATGAGGCACTGAACATCTTCTGTAAACTGCTCGGATCCTGTGCGGGTAATCTGGTACTGACACTCGGTGCAGAGGGTGGGGTCTATATTGGTGGCGGTATCGTGCCGCGGTTGGGCGAGTTCTTCGTAAACTCCGGTTTTCGCGACGAATTCGAGGCCAAAGGGCGTATGCAGGGCTATCTTGAGAAAGTCCCGAGCTTTGTCATACACTCGCCATACCCTGCCTTGACGGGTGCAGCGCAACTTCTGAATTGATGATTGTTCATCTTCTTCTGGCTGCTGCCGGAGGAAGAGCCGGCAAACGCGTACGGCCTCCCGGGGGAGGCTGTCCAGGTTGAGGCTGTCCAGGTGAGGCTGTCCAGGTGAGGCTGTCAGGGTGCATTGAAGCGCAGCACACCGAAGTGCCGCTCACCATTGATTTCGATTCTATTGGTTGCCACCTGCCAGAAGCGGCCCGGTTCATTGCTTGCGCGCGCGGTCAGCCGTGCGTAATAGCTACCAGCAGGGAGTTGTGCAGCTGCGATACCGTGAGTTACCAATTCAGCCGCGTCGCTAATACCCGTCCTCGTCAGAACGATGTCGTCGGGCGAGAATGCCAACGCAGATGATATCTGTAGATCGTAGGTGATTTCATGGCCAGTGACGTCATAGGCAGGTGTCCAGCTGAAAGTCCATTGGCCGTTTGCCAGCAATGGCTCGCGCATCGTCGGTGGCATCGGGATACTGAACCTGTTGTTCAGTGCCTCCTCATTGACGCCAGGATACTCGGCAAACTTGCTGGCCGAGCTGGTGTTGAAGTGCGGGTTGTACTGATTATCCGGAGCTCGTGTTTCGAAGGGTGCTACCAGTTGGATGTAGCGGCTGGCTTTTTCGGCGAGTAATGCGTCGGTCACATAGTTCTGGCGAAGGTAACTGACTGCCGTTTTCATCTTTTCGTGCAGACCAGGTAAACGGTAATATCGTGACGTAAAATAGTTCATTTCCCCGACCGCGTAACCATATTCCACGCGCTGGCGAAGAGCGTCATTATCATAGCTGTCGGGCGGTTCCACCCAACGGCCCATGGCAGCATCGTAGTCCCACGGTACGAAATAGAATCGTTGCGTACCGGCCGGGTTGTACAGGATGAAATTGTGTCGCGTGGCGTCCGCCTGGTGGAGCAGGATATTCGTTGCCATCCATGCCAGCACATTGTTCCGGTTGAAATACTGGTCGAGCACCGAATCAAATGATCGTCCGGGATCGTGAAGCGCCGTCATCATGGCTACCAGCGCACGGTGATCCTTTCCCGCCTCGATTTCCAGCGAAGTTTCAAAGCGATACTCGTCAAGTGGCTTGCCTTCGGCATCGACCGCAATGTCCAGTAAATCACTCTCGTCGAATCGGAAATCTTCAGCCTTGTAAAGATTGCCTTTCTTGTCGAGACCGCGCCTGTCCAGGTAATTCTCATCCGGTTTCTCCACGTGGGTAAAGAGACCGTAGTCCACTGCACCCTGGCCGTCATTGATCCAGAGATTGATGAACTGGGTGCGCATGCTCGGCAGGTGAGGAATTTCACTCATCACGTCGAACGCCAGCTTGTTGCGGATCCTGCTGGATTCGAAAGGATGCTTGTTGATCTGCAGATGCCTCTCGCGACGCCACAGAACGTCCTTGCTATCCAGTTTTATACGGAACGATTTCTGCGGTGCAAAGCGGGCTCCACCGCCTCTTTGTCGCAGTTCCGCGTTACTGACTGACCCGTCTTCAGCAAAGTCATCACTGTGAAAATGCACCGGGATATCCACAGTCAGTTCGTCTTTCTTGTCAGTGTCTGCCAGCACATCCGCAAGGGTGCAGCCCGACAGATCGTCAACCGAGCAGACGCCTGCACTGGTCACGGTGCGAACATCCACTCGAATGACATTCGCTGTCCCATATCCATCTTCGCGGTAGATCGATCTGTCAAGAACAAGATCCGTGGATGAGGATGTAAAAGGCGAATCGCCCGAGTCGGTGCCAGAGCCGGTGTCGGTGCCAGAGCCTGTGTCAGTGCCTGAGCTGGTGTCAGTGCCTGAGCTGGTGTCAGTGCCGGTGTCGGTACCAACTGGATCATCCACAGCTGGAGTCGAATCATCGCGTGAGCTGCTGCAAGCCACGGCCAGCAGGGTGGACAGAAGGATAGGCAGCAGTGTTTTCATTTCATTGGCCACAATAGTTTGCAAAACCTGCAATGCGTCGCGACGCTGAGTAGCGACTTTGACGACTGTTCAGTACGAGCCGATCGTGACAAAACGATAACATTTTCTCAGAGTTTCACGGGAGTTTCGAGCCTGGATAGTTGCCTGCGCGCGCTCGTCATGAGGTAAAAAATACACATCAAATCCCAGTCTGACGCCTTTTTCACAGTTCTGTGGAGAGTCTGATCACAGATCGGCCCATTGCCGGAAGGCACCGAAATCTCAGGCCGATAAATTGCACGTTCGTAAACAATGTGTACTTGCGGCAATTTGGCCGCCACCAGCAGGTAATATGCCCACATTCTTTAATCCTTGCGTGACTCCCCTCGTGTTCAAACCAATAGATCTGGCCTTCCTGCGGAAGGCCAGTTGCCATAGCGTGCTGGCAACAACTTTACTCTATACAGGCATTTCATCCGCAGCTTCAGTCAAAGTTGCCTTCATTGGTGACCAGGGCGTGGGAGAGCACGCGCAGTCAGTACTCTCCCTGATAGCCAGTGAGGGAACTGATCTGCTGCTCATTCAAGGTGATCTGGGATACGGTGAAAATGCTGCGGCCCAGTGGGAGGACAATCTGACCAACGCTCTCGGGGCGGATTTTCCAGTCCTGACTGTCGTCGGCAATCACGAAAATTACGAATGGCCTGAATACCAGAGGCTGACTCAGGAACGTATCGATCGCGCCAGTTCCCTGTCCTGCACGGGCAATACGGGTGTGAAGGCAAGCTGTCAGTTTGCAAACATTGATATCGTCCAGGTATCTCCCGGTATCCACGAAGTGGAAGGGGTCAAGGCTGAGGATAACTACGCGCAGTACATTGCCTCATCGCTTGCCGATTCCACGGCTGATTGGCGTATCTGCAGCTGGCACAAGAATCAGGAAAAGCTTCAGACCGGTAAGAAGGGTGATGCAACCGGATGGGACGTCTACGACTCCTGCCTGGATGCAGGTGCCATGGTGGCGGTTGCCCATGAACACGCCTATTCGCGAACCTACCTGCTCAGCGACTTCCGGAACCAGACCGTCATTCACAGGCGTAGTGAGATGACAATGGAATCAGGCAGTTCATTTGCATTTGTCTCAGGTCTGGGGGGGCGCGAAGTTCGCCCACAGGTCAAGAGCGGCGACTGGTGGGCTGCTATCTACACCGCGACACAGGGGGCAACCCACGGCGCACTATTCTGCGAATTCGAAGAAAAAACGGCTGATTGCTATTTCAAAGCCATCGACGGGGCGGTACCGGATCAGTTCACGCTGATAAGCAGGCTGGATGCGTCTACCGGTGCGGAGTCCCTGAACGCTGCCGTACCTGAACAGGCGAATAGTTCTTCTGTAACGGACAACGTCGCGTCCGAATCATCCGCGCCAGCAGCAAATGTTGAAGTTGCTGCAGTAAATCCTCTCGCCGTCGAAGAGCCCGCAACGACGAACGATACCGCTGCCGAAGGCGTTGTTGCGGAACCAGGCCCCGCTGCAACCGATGGCTCTGACAGCACAACAGCATCCTCGCCGGCAAAGTTGCCGACCGCTGTGGTTGACTTGTCAACGTCAGAGACAGGTGTTGAAGGGCCGCTGGCTGCAGCTAACACTTCGGCCGAAACCCAGGTCACGGCAGGCCTTGGGGAATCTGATGTACAAGAGTCTGATCTGGAAACATTCAGCTACCCGAATCCTGCACCTCCCCAGGTCGATTCAGCTGAATCAGGTGGTGCGGCCGGGACTGGAAAGCCATCAGCGTTACTGTTGATTCTGATGGCAATCTGGTGGCAAAGGCGGGCTGGATTTGGCAGAAGCACAGAAGCAAAGCAATTTAAAGCAAAGCATTGAAAACGGGTACTGTTTTCTCTTCTGCGTCGCGTATGCACCCAGACGACACACAGTCAGCGGCACGCGGCACCCTCTCGTACTAGCGAAAATGGCTGGGACGCTACTCTGCTGGCAGCAGTGTGTCTATCCGGTCTGCCACTGACGTGATGATGGCCGGACACGACTGACCCGTCAGCGGAGTCTGTGCAGTACCGCTGGTCAGATCGATGTCGCACTTGAACAAGCCGGTCAGTGCCGAGGGAGCGTTCTCAATGTGCAACATCGTGTCATCTATTGCGTAGCGAATTTCACTACCCGGATAAACTGGCGCAGGCGGGCCATTTGCGGGTTTCGTCCATTCCGTCGGCAAGCTCAATGCAGCATATGCCAACTGGCAATTGACAGTGTTGCCTAGTGAGATACTGATGTGGCAGTTCTCGCTGTCGTAAAAGGCCACTTTGCTGGTATAGATTGGAGTGTTACCTGTCGCCAGGGGCTGGAGGCAGTCGATTGCCAGCAGTTTTTCGCCGAGCGCGGGGTCATAGCTACCTACGCAAGTCTCCTGTTGATCAGTCAGCGTGACGCCCCCTGTCAGTCGTTGATTCAAGTCAAGCAGTGTCAGTGCGGCCTGCCGTTTTATTCCCCGAGTCAAGCGCTCCAGATCACTGCCTTGCGCAACCAGTGGTATCAGCATATCCGTCTCAGCTGGATTTTCCGTAGTGGTTTCTCCAGGGGGCTCGGCCGGAGGGGTCTCGGCTGGAGGAGTCTCGGCTGGAGGAGTCTCGGCCGGAGGGGTCTCAGCCGGAGGGGTCTCGGCCGGAGGGGTCTCGGCCGGAGGGGTCTCGGCCGTAGTATTAAGCTGGTCGTCTGCTTGTGCCCCTGTTGAGTCATCCGGTGCGCCGTCGTCCGGGCTGGACGATGAGCTGCACCCCGCAAGTAAGGCGGCCGTCAGACAAAACAGCGTCAGAATTCGAGTTGATCGCTCGTTCATTTTTGTGATCGGGTAGAGATCAGGGGACTTGTCAATGAAAGATACGCGAGAATTTCCGCTGTGTACATGTCACGCGTCGTGTTGTCACGATTGTCCGTTCCATACGGCAAGGGGCAGCGCATTCGTGTAACCTCGCCGCGCATCTTCAATTATCTCACTGGTAGATTCGGGTCTACAGGCTTCCACAGGTACATATAAATGACAACGGTCATCGACGGCAAGGCTTATGCCCAGAGGCTTCGGGAAACTCTGGCGGAAACGGTTGCCCGATTGCATAGCAAGCACGAAATGGTGCCGGGTCTGGCTGTCGTACTCGTTGGCGAGGATCCGGCCAGTCAAGTCTATGTACGGAACAAAGCGAAACAGACCGTGGAAGTGGGGATGCACTCTTTCGAGCATCGACTGGATGAAACCACCAGTGAACAGACACTGCTGGATCTCATCGATCAACTGAATGCTGACGACAAGGTTCACGGCATACTTGTACAGCTGCCACTGCCTGGACACATCGATGAATTCAAGGTGATAAATGCAGTCAGCCATGATAAGGATGTCGACGGATTTCACCTGGTCAATGTAGGGCGCCTGAACACAGATGGTGGCGGCGTGGTGCCGTGTACGCCACTTGGTTCGCTGATGATGCTCAAATCCCATCTGGGAAATCTCGCCGGTCTGCATGCGGTTATCGTGGGTCGATCCAATATCGTCGGGAAACCGATGGCGGCCCTGCTGCTAAGAGAGAACTGTACCGTGACAATTGCACACTCGCGTACCCGCGATCTGGAGGAATTGTGCCGTACAGCGGATATTCTGGTAGCTGCGGTGGGTCGGCCGCAGATGGTCAAGGGATCATGGGTCAAAGCAGGAGCGACCGTGATCGATGTTGGTATCAACCGTATCCAGGAAGGTGACAGGACTCGGCTGGTTGGCGACGTGGACTTTGCAGCGGCGATGAAGGTTGCCGGGGCAATCACTCCGGTGCCCGGAGGTGTCGGCCCGATGACCATCGCCTGCCTGTTGCATAATACTGTCCAACAGGCCATGCGACAGGCCGGGATCGACGTTGCAGATAATCTTATCGACTGAGCTTCCGCACGTTCATCCACCATTTCGCCGGACTATTCATGGAACGCCGAATTCGTTAACTGTAAGGCCAGCCCGTGCAGGTCGGGCCGCGCAGACCCCTCAGGCACATGACCGGTAGTCGCCACCGGACAAGCAGGGCAACGGCGAAGCCTGTCAGATGCGTATACCGCTCCCCGCTCCCAGTGGCGCAACGGCCTCTGTCATCCACACGCCCTGAAAATTGCCCTCTGTCTGTTTACCCAACTGGAACGCGTAGCCAACCTCCTGTCCCGAGGGTTTCAGCAACCAGACCACCTGCAATGCCGTTAGTCCGTCGATCTGCATAGGCTCGAAGCGTGCGCCGGCGTGATTGAGCATATCCGGAAATCCTCGCTTGATCATTTGCGTGAAACGCGGCAGGGGACCGGTGGCGGCCTTATTGCCTGGCGAGGCGAACCTGAACACGGTGGCAATTCCTGCATCATTGCTCTCGTCGTTGAACTTCAGTGAGTCGATGACGATTCTGACGACCTGTTGGGGTGTCAGGCTGGCGTGCGGGGCAATTTCATCGGCGTGGACGCGCGAGTGCAGTCCGGCTAGCAGCAGGACACCGGTAAGCAGCCCGAATGCAGGGAGTAACAGTCCGCCCCTGTCGGCTGCTCGACTCCGGGATAGCCGCCTGGTGTCGTCTGCACAAGCATTCGTGATAGACGCTTTGTGAAAAAACATTGCTTCTCCTCCGTAATTTCAGCTCGATAGATCAACTGACATCAGCTTATACGCTCAGATTGCCTGTCCGGACGGGTAGTCACGAATTGACGAATCGACTCGCTGTACCTGCATGTATCGCTGCGAGTAGTTTTTGGTGAACCAGGACCTGCAAAGCCTGGAGCCGGACTTCTGACTTTTGTTTACAACAGGCCTGTCACTGGTGCCACTATCCTGTGCAGTGAGCTGCAAGTCTGCTCTTGTCAAGGCTTGGGCATCTTTTACGACCTATTTACGCCCACAGGCGTATCTGCGCCTGCCCGCTCAAGTGCATGAGCCTGGGCGCTGCACTAGTGCATTTCATACGGTGGCGCTACACTTCGGGCATGGATACGGATAAATCATTGCATCGTTCCTCTGCCGAAGCGCTGGTCGTTGAAGGACTACACAAGTCCTTCGGCAACGAGGAGGTTCTGCGCGGTGTCTCCCTGCTTGCCAACGAAGGTGATGTGCTGTCCATCATCGGTGCCAGTGGCTCCGGCAAGAGCACGTTGCTTCGCTGCATCAATTTACTGGAACAGCCCTCCAGTGGCGAGATCCGGATTGGTGGAGAACAAATTCTGTTTACGACACGGCGTGGACATCGAGTGCCGGCCGACATGAAACAGGTGCAGCGATTGCGCACTCGCCTGGGCATGGTTTTCCAGAGTTTCAATCTCTGGTCGCACATGACTGTGCAGCAGAATGTGATGGAAGTGCCGCGCCATGTTCTGGGGGTGTCAAAAACTGAAGCGGCGGAACGCGCCGAACACTATCTGAACCGGGTTGGCTTGTGGGATAAACGAGAGCAGTATCCTGCATATTTATCTGGCGGACAGCAACAGCGTGCTGCCATTGCCCGTGCGTTGGCCATTCAACCGCGTGTTATGCTTTTCGATGAACCGACCTCCGCACTGGATCCGGAACTGGTGGGAGAGGTGCTGAAGGTCATCCACGATCTCGCCAATGAGGGTCGGACCATGATTCTGGTGACACACGAGATGAAGTTCGCTCGCGACGTGTCCACGCAGGTGATCTTTCTGCACCAGGGTCTGGTCGAGGAATCAGGGTCGCCTCGACAGGTCTTCTACGAGCCCGTCAGTGACCGATGTCGCGCGTTCGTCTCGTCCATTCACTAAAAACGCGGCCGCAAGGAAGCCATATCACGCAACCAATAGCAAGAGCATCACATCATGAAAAAACTGTTGTCTTCCCTGGCAGTTTGCACTGTCACGCTGGTGGCCAATCCGGTCAAGGCGGAGTTGAATCTGGGCTTGGATTCCGCACCTTATCCGCCATTCTACGAGGCCGATTCCAGCGGTAAATTCGTCGGCTGGGAAATCGAGATCGGGGAGGCAATTTGTGCGGCGATGGAGGAGAAGTGCAACTGGGTCGCCGTTGCCTGGGACGGGATCATTCCAGCACTGCTGGCCAAGAAGATCGATGCCATCGTCGGATCCATGTCGATCACTGAAGAGCGGATGAGGACCATCGCGTTTTCCGACAAGTACTATAATACGCCGGCCGCCATCGTTGCGTTGAAATCGTCCACGATCGATGGTTCGCCTGAGAGCGTTGCCGGCCTGATCATCGGCGTACAGGTAGCCACCACTCATCAGAACTATGTCCAGACCTATTTTCAGGACACGGCAGACAGCATCAAGACCTATCAGGACTTCAACGAACACAATCAGGACCTGTTTGCCGGCCGCATTGACGCGGTCGTGGGCGACTCGCTGGCCATGGGTGATTTTCTCAACAGCGCTGAAGGGGAAGTTTTCGAGATCAAGGCCTCATTGCAGGATGATGCGATATTCGGCCCGGGTGTCGGAGTCGGTTTGCGCAAGGAGGACACTGAGCTGCGTGAACGCATCAACAGCGCCATCGGGCAGATCAGGGAAGACGGTACCTATGAGGAAATTTCGGCACGGTATTTCGACTTCAATATTTATGGTGACTGATCGGTGAATGCCATGAATGGTCCGCGCTAGATGGGGGAGATGTTCGCCAATTGGCACCATTTGTCCTTCAGCGGTGATGGCTGGGGCTGGAACCTGCTGCGTGGCTTGTCGAGTACAGTCCAGATAGCCGCAGGGGCCTATCTGCTGGGATTGACCATCGGGCTGTTGGGTGCCCTGGGTAAGATCAACGGATCCCGGTTAACACAGTGGTTGCTGGAGGTATACACCACGCTGATTCGCGCGGTACCGGAACTGGTTCTGATTCTCCTGCTCTATTACGCCGGTACAGGACTGATCAACGAATTACTGGAGTTGATGGGGTACCAGCCTGTAGACATCAGTGGGCTGGTGGCCGGTATCGCTGTCCTGGGTATCGTGCAGGGTGCCTACGCGACTGAAGTCATCCGTGGAGCCATGCTGGCAGTACCGCGTGGCCAGGTCGAAGCGGCTCAGGCCTTCGGTATGTCAGGCTGGAAAGTTCTCCTGCGAATCATCCTCCCGGCCATGTTGCCATTTGCCCTGCCTGGCTTATCCAACCTCTGGCTGATCGTCACCAAGGATACTGCACTGCTGGCCGTGGTCGGTTTTTCAGAACTGGCAATGACTACCCGGCAGGCTGCTGGTGCCACTCGAGCCTACTTCATGTTTTTTGCGGTAGCAGCCGGCATCTATCTCGCCCTGACGTTGGTGTCCAACCAGGTATTTCGGCTGCTCGAGAAGCGCGTTAGACGTGGCCAGCCGGACGTGAACTAGTGCGCCACAAGTGGATGAACTGCTAGTATGCAATGGTACTGGATTCCGGAATATGCGCCCAGATTCATCGACGGTGTAATCGTCACCCTGCAGCTGCTGGGTATATCTGTCGTGCTGGGAATGCTTCTCGCCATCCCGATCGGACTGGTGCAGGTTACCGGCCCTCGATGGCTGGCGATCCCGGCGCGCATGTTCTGTACACTCATTCGCGGCACGCCGCTGCTGATTCAACTCTGGCTCTTGTATTACGGTCTCGGATCGCTATTCCCGATGATTCCGGAAATACGCGAATCATTTCTCTGGCCCATTCTACGCGACGCGTTTCCCTACGCCGTACTCGCGTTTACCCTCAGTGTGGCTGGTTACGAAGGCGAAGTCATGCGAGGCGCATTTCGTGGAGTGCCCAAAGGTGAGCTGGAGGCGGCCCGGGCGTTCGGTATGGGACGTTTCACATTGTTGAGACGTATCTGGCTGCCACGTGCACTGCAGAACGTGCTGCCAACGCTTGCGGGAGAATTCGTACTGACGTTGAAGTCCACTCCACTGGCTGCAACGATAACCGTCTTCGATGTCTATGGCGTCGGATCCATCGTGCGGCAGGAAACCTATCGCGTCTATGAACCGTTGTTATTCGTAGCCGCCATCTATGTCTGCCTGACGGCCGTTATCGTGGTGTTCTTTCGTTGGCTCGAGAGGCGTGTACCCCGGCCTGCCTGACCATTCGAGTCAGTCGGTGCGCTTGTTCTCAGCGATGAACTGACAGATCTTGCGGCCTGCATCGCTCAGCATCTGCCCATCCACACACAATCCTATGCGTACCAGATAGCGGCCACCGGGGCCGAAGCCATCGCAGGGTAATACCGATACCTTCCTCTCCTCGAGCAAGCCCATGGCAAACTCAAAGGCTGTCATTCCCAGCGGTTCTACATCCAGCAATATGAACATGCCCTGACCGGCATCGATCAATCTGGCCGGCTCCACTGTCGTCAAATGCTCAAGCAACAGGGAACGGCGGTGCTGCATCACGGACCTGACGGTCTCGGGTGTGCCTGTTGCCTGGTGAATCGCGACCACGGCTGCATCCTGGATGAAAGGCGGTATGCCGTAATGCATGCACACGCAAAGCTTGGCCAGGTGGGCAGCCACAGTTGCCGGCCCAATGACCCAACCGACACGCCATCCCGTCATTCGATGTGATTTGGAGAGGCTGCCGACGGTCACCAGTATTCGTTCCGAGTCCGGAATGAGATGAGGTAATGCCACCGAGCCGGCCTCCACGGTGTCCAGATAGACAGCATCCAGTATCAACCAGATGTCCTTCGCCAGACAGACTTGTACGATGCGTTCAATCTGCGCTTGCGTGTAGTGACTGCCAAGCGGATTGTTCGGGGTATTCAGCACGATGGCCTGCGTCCTGGGCGTTACCGCATCGAGCAGTCTGTCAACATTGAGCTGGTAACCATCCTCGGCTTCGACCTGGACTATCACGACGGCAGGCCCTGGAGCCCCGAACGTCGCAGCATAGGTTGTGTAATACGGAGCAACCAGTATCAACTCATCATCGATGTCCAGCAGCACTTGCGCTACTGAGAAAAGCGCATTCTGTGCTCCGGTGAATATGGTGACCGATTCAGCTGTCACGGACTGCGTCGTCAATCTGGCGTGATACTCGGCGACAGCCTGTCGAAGATGTTTCTCGCCTCGCACATCGACGTAATGATGTCGTCCCGATCTGAGGCTTGCTATAGCTGCGTCCACCACGATTTCAGGGGTCCTTTCTTCGCTCTCCTGGCCAATGCTCAGCATGGTGATGGCATCACCACGCGCGGTGCGCTGCATGGCCAGATTGTGTACAGCCCAAGGGTCGATCGGAGCAGTGCCCCGAGGTGTGTCAGCAACGATTCGTCGCGTCAACGAAGAGAATTTCATCCAGGCAGTATATCCGCTCGTGCCACCAGTCGCAGGGGTCCACCAGTCTGCACCGCATCGAACGGAAAACAGGTGATGAGTACCAGTCCCGGTGCGTCAGTGGCTATCTGCAAGGACTGCACACGGGAATCGACAATCAGTTTGTCAATGAGCCTGTAATGGAAAGTTTGTCCATCGAGAGAGTGCAGGCTGATCAAGTCACCCGGTTGCAGATCCTGCAGAAAAGCCAGGTGCGTGTCGCGATGTCCTCCCAGCGCAAGGGTGCTGTTGGCAGCGCGCAGCGGATCACCTGCCACGAGACCCGGGCCAAACGCCATGGCTTCACCTGATGCATCGCTGAGTACGATCATCGATCGGTGCAGAGACGGTATTTCCAGTCGGGCAATCGTGCTGACATCAGCCCATGGCCATGGTTTGACAGATCGACCACCCAGCCTGCTCTGCTGCCAGGCCTGACTCAGCAGATGTTGACCCAGCCAGGCCTTGCCGCCGATCATCGTCGCCTTGACTGCGATCAGCATCGATACGCTCAACAACAGCCAGGCTACAGGTCGCAATAACCTGTGCAGCTTAAGCGTGATCACCTGGCTCTGCTGCCGGTGCACGCACCTTGATGCAGTCCCACACGACTCAGCGTCAGTAATAACAGCCCCACGACACTGAGTAGCAGGCTCAGGCGGATCAGCATGTCCACTCCGGTTGCACCGCGTGGCATGCCAACCGTCAGCATCCGGTTGCCCTCAGGAATCAGATTGGTTACGCGGTGTGTTGCCAGTGGTTGATTGCCGGGTCTGCGAGGATGCTGCTCCCGCGCAACCAGGCTCGTATAGGGCGTGATCAAACCCACCTCCAGCGCCAGTCGGGTAATCGCCTGTTTGTTCAGCGAATCATCCGCCGCGTAGCGCTGTTCATCCATCAGGGAATCGATTTTCCGGCGCGTCCAGTGCATGGCAAGAGCCGGTGCACTGTTGCTCAGAGCTGACGTGGATTCTGCATCGTCAGCGGGCAGGCTCAACTGTTCCCGCCAGCGTTTGCCATCATGCTTGCCGGTGATGATGATTTCACTGACGTCCCTGCTGAGGCGAGCCACCCACGAACCTGGCCTGCCTGCATAGAGATCCGGCAGTGGGCGAGGGTAGATCTCCCCGACGCCTTGCGGGTACTGTATTGCAATGTCAGTGAGCACCGGCTGAATGAGTCCGGCCAGCAGTTCAGTGATGCCGCGGGCCACGTCGTGTTCATCGATGATGCTGACCGACACGCCACGGCCCGCTTCGGCAGCTTTCTGCAGAAACCAGCTGTTGGGTGCCGGACCGATTCCCACGGTGAACAGTCGGCTCTCCCCCAGATTGTGCCTGATCTCTGCGAGCAGTTGATCTTCGTAGCCCACACTGCCGTCCGTCATGAATACGACCTGCCGCAGGCGATCGGCCGTTTCATCGTGAGGTGGCATCCCGGAATCCGTAAGGGCAGGAAGATTGCGCCTCAGTGCGAAATCCAGGGCGCTGCCCATTTCGGTCCCACCATCGGCAGTCAGGTGATTGGCGAATCGTCTAGCCTGCTGCTTGACAGCGTCGGTGGCCTGTCGTGCATCGGCGAACAACGAAAAGTGACGATCATCAAACGCGACCAGGTTCAGGTAGTCGTGTGCTGTCAGTCCATCGATCGCAAAATTAAGTGCCTCGATGGCAGCCTTCATCGATACACCGGCCATGGATCCTGATTTGTCGACCACGATGACCAGCTCACGGACCATGCGTTTGCCCGGCGAGGTTCTGGCAGGAGGATTGACCAGGAGCTGTACGTACCGTTCACCCGCGTGCCGGGCGGTAAATGCATGGATATTGGTGGAGTTTTCAAGTGGTGCCTGCCAGGTCAGTACGAGATCCCGGTTCATCAGCATGCCGTGTATCTGCAAACCATTTTCGCTGCGCTGAAACGGCACGGTGACGCTGGACAGCGATGCGGGGTCCGGCAATGGGCTTATGCTCACCGACACATCCAGCCGCGGTCCTCTTGCCTCGGCCGGCAGCGCGAATGGAGAGGCCAGGTCCGGCGTGTCTGGAGTCGCCTGATTGGTATAACGCGGGGTCAGCGTGGTCGGCAGTCTCAGCTGCATTTGCTGCTCCACCACCGTGACGGGCAGCATCACGTCCAGCTGGACACTGACGTGTTCTCCGGGTGGGATATTGGCCACCCGCATGGTAAACAGGTTGGGCCGTTGCTGTTCAACCAGACTGGCAATGTGTCCGGCCGATCTGGCACTGTCGTAGGTCGACTGTGCGTCTGCGCGTGTCTGGATGACGCCCCTGATCACCCGTTCGCCGACGCGCATGCTGATACCGCGAACCGCAGCGTCCGGTGGCAGCGGGAACAGGTAGCGTCCCTCTACCCACTGCCCGGTAGTATTGCGGAATGTCTGCGTCAGACTCATGTCTGCCAGCAGGCCCTGCACCTGCAGTTCAATGCTGGCATCGAGCATGACGGACTCGAGATTACCCTGCGGGGTGTGCAGAATCAGTGAACCGCTGCCCGGTGCCTGCTCCGCCAGGGCGATCGATGGGCTGCCTGGAATCTGCAGTATCAGTATCAGCACAATGCGACAGAGCCAGAGAGGAATCGTTGCAGGTGGCCGTCCGGGATTGCCCGACTTGCGACCGTCGAGATCATTCAGGCGTTGATCTTGCGTACTATCGAGCGCAAGTTCGGAGGTGTGGGTATGATGCATGGGGCGATTGAGAGGGTAGCCTTGGTGCTACACAGTTGACACGTGCCGTAGGACATTCCAGCGAAAGAGTCTGGAAAAATTCGGATCAATAATGACCAAACATGACTGAGCAGAATCCCTTGCGACGGATCGTACTGGTAGAGGATGAGCCTGCGTTGAGAGATAACTACACACTGGCGCTCAGCCGTGCAGGTTTTGACGTGCATGGATTTGGTGACGCCGATTCCGCATTGAAAGCGGTCAGTCGGCGACTGCCCGATGTTGCCATCATCGACATCGGTCTTGGTCGCGACAGCGAGGCTGGCTTCGATCTGTGTCGAAAACTTCGCGAATCGTCGTCACGACTGCCCATTCTGTTTCTTACCGCACGTGACAGTGAACTGGACGTCATCTCGGGATTGCGGCTTGGCGCTGATGATTATCTCACCAAGGACATCAGCCTTGCGCAACTGGTGACCCGTGTCAGCACACTGCTGCGACGAGTGGATGCCCTCACCCAGGGTGGTGAATCAGACGCCATTCGCGTTGTAGGATCGCTGGAACTGAATCAGCCGCGATTGCTGGCAAAATGGCGAGGAGAGGTGGTTGAACTGACCGTGACCGAATACTGGCTGGTGGATTGCCTGGCCAGAAACCCGGGCCAGGTGCGCAGTCGGCAGCAACTCATGGACGCCGCCAACCTGGTACTGGACGATCAGACCATTACTGCTCACATCAAGCGCATTCGAGCCAAATTCATCCAAATGGATGACGCCTTTGCCGGAATACAGACGGTTTATGGTCTGGGATATCGGTGGATGGACAGTCTTCTATACTGATGCTGTTGGCCCGGAGGGCACCCTCTGATGAAACTGCGCTCGCAGATGTTACTGGCCGCTGCATTGACGCTGGCAGTTCCACTGGTTGGCTGGAAGAGCGTCAAGCAGTTGTATGGTGCTCTGCAACAGACGCGCATCGATGAGCAGACCCTGAAAGTTGCCAATATGCGTCTTGCCCTGTCCGAAGCATCGGATATTCAGACGGCCATGAGCAACGCCCGGTCGACGACGGTGGACAGTGACTGGCATGTCGAATCATCACGCTATCCCATTTTCATCGACGGCTATGATGATGACTGGCAGAATCTGCTCAACGCTCCCAGACGCTACCAGGACCAGACGCTCTCCGTCATCGCCGATGTGCGCACCGCGCGTCATGGAAAACGGTTATACCTGTTCATCGCCGTGCGCGATCAAACAGTGATCTACCACACACCTCCCGTGCTTCGGGCCGATGCCGGGGAAGGCGAACAACCGGATCGCCAGTCCTTGCTGGTCAATGGTGACTCGGTCGAGTTGCTGGTACAGGGCATGCAGACCAGTGACGGCGCGCCTGAGTGGCAGCATGCGCTGATTCGCACCATCGCCCCCGGACCTGTGGAGGTAGTGAGGGCAACCGATTCGCGAACTGTCACTGGCGAACGACGCTCTGCCGGATTGCGGATCGACGGCTGGGAGGCGGCGTGGGTGAAATCCCGTGACGGTTACCAGCTTGAGATTGCACTGCCGCTGCCCGCCAATGGCTCCAAGGCAGCTTTCGCAGTCGTGGACGTCGATTACCGCGGTGAGCGGCGAGCGCGCTGGGCGGGCAGTCTGAGTCCGCTTGCCATGGCTCGTGCTTATCGCACCCGGCAGTCGCCGGTAGAGCTCGCTACAGGCTCCCTGTTTTATCTCAGCGATGCGGCCGCTGCACGCCTCGAACCCTGGGTGCTGCCCGGAGGACGTGCCCGTCTGTTCGACATACACGGGCGACTACTTGCCGATGTCAATAATCTCTACGCGCAGATCCCGGACGAAGATGAAGCCCTGGCTGCGGCAGGATCCAGCAAGGGGCTATGGGATGCAATCCTGCTGCGCGTATTTGCCTTCTTCGTTGCCGGTGATCTGCCGCTGTTGCCAGAGTCGCAGGGTTCACCGTTGTCCTTATCCCTAAGCCGCGAGCGACGCGCCACCGTCCTCGACGATCAACCGGTCACCACGCGCTATGTCACCGATGAAAATGACCGCGTGCTGGGAACCCTGGCGCCTGTCGGATCCGAACCGCGACGTGGTTACCTGTTGTTCGAATCCAATGAAGAGCATGCATCAGCCTATGCCGGGAGTGAACTTGCCCGCCTGTTCAGTCTGTTGTTACTGGTCAGCCTGCTGGCGGGTAGTGGTTTGCTGGTGTTTGCGTTCGTGCTGTCCTCGAGAATACGTCGCCTTTCCCGCGAAGCCCAGCATGCTGTGAGTGCTGACGGTCGGGTTCATGGCCTGCCGGGCAGTGATGCACGCGACGAAATCGGTGACCTGTCGCGAAAATTATCCACCCTGCTGGCCAGGTCCGCTGCCTATACGCAGTACCTGGAAGCGTTGTCCAGCCGTCTGTCACATGAACTCCGAACGCCACTTTCCGTGGTACGAACCTCGATCGAGAATCTGGATCGCGACAGTCTCGACGCGCAATCGACGCTATTGATAGACCGGGCCAGTAGCGGTGCGGAGCATCTCGGCGCCATCATCCAGGCACTGGTCGAGTCCACCCGCCTGGAACAGACGGTGCAGATGGCAGACAGGCAACCGGTCAACCTGTCGCACTGGCTTGCTGGTTTGCAGGCCCGTTATCGACAGGTCTACGACGGCGTGGAATTCAGGCTCAGTATGGAGGCTCCAGCGGAGCTCAGCATCACGGCTTCGCCTGAGTTACTCTGTCAGGCGTTCGATATACTGGTGGACAACGCAGTGAGTTTTGCCCGCTCCGGTCCGGTGGTGCTGCACCTGGGCCTGGAACAGGACAGGACAGATCGAGGAAACGATGTTCCGCGCCTGCAGTTGGCTGTGATCAACCGCGGTGATCCCCTGGATGAAACCACACTGATGCGATTGTTCGATCCCATGTATTCCGCCCGCACGGGCACCGGTGAGGCTGCATCCGGCGAGTTGCATCTGGGTCTCGGACTGTACATCGTCAGGATGATCGCCGAAGCACATGAAGGGACGGTCATGGCCAGCCATGAAGATGGCTGGAACATGATCGGCATGCGCCTGCCAGGACTCTGAGATCGAGTCAGTAAACCCGTATCCGGGCGGGACGTGCCACAATAGCCTATGACGCAAAACA
>JABDKN010000256.1 GCA_013002205.1 Granulosicoccus sp. | reverse complement strand
GACCTGCAGCGTCGTCCGGATATCTACGGTCATGACGCCGCGCTGCTCATCGCATTGCAGGCCAGCAATACACTGCTATCGCTTCTGAACCGGTCACCCGCATCCATGGCCGGGCGCATGCTGCTGGCCAGCGACCGCTGAGTGCATTAGTCAGCCGGCATAGGCGACACCGCAAACTCAGTTGTACTCACTCGAAAGCTTTCGAGCGATGCCACAGTTCGTCCAGCTGTTCCAGCGTCATGTCGCTCATCGGTGTGGCCTGAGCTTCCGCGAGACGCTCAACGCGCCTGAATCGAGCTTCGAACTTTGCGTTGGCAGCTCGTAATGCCTGTTCGGAATCAATGGAGCAATGCCTGGCCAGATTGACCACGGTGAACAGCAGATCACCAATCTCATCCTCTACGGCACCAGGTATCCCCTCATCCAGTGCCGAGTGCACCTCGGCTATCTCCTCGTCCAGCTTTTGCCAGACCGGCTGAATCCCCGGCCAGTCGAATCCGACTCTGGCAGCCCGCCTCTGTATCTTGTCAGCGCGTTTGAGAGCCGGTAAATTTCGGGCAATGCCATCGAGCGCAGATGTCGCAGCCGTGCCCTGTGTCACCGGTGAATGCGCGTCTGCTGCGTCTTGAGCACGCCCTTGCCGGGTTTTAGCCACCCGCTCGCGGGTCTTGATCGTCTCCCAAGCAGCCTTCATCGCCTCCTCAGATTCGTAAATAACATCACCGAAAACATGGGGATGACGACTGATCATCTTGTCGACGATCGACTGTGCGACATCATCAAACGTGAACGATACCATCTCGGTGGCAATCTGTGCATGAAACACGACCTGAAACAGCAGGTCGCCCAGCTCGTCACGCAGGTCATCCAGATCATTGCGTTCGATGGCGTCCGCCACCTCATACGCCTCTTCCACAGTGAATGGCGCAATCGTATGGAAGTTCTGCCGGATATCCCAGGCGCAGCCCGTGTCCGGGTCACGCAGGCGACGCATGATGCCGAGCAGCTGGATCAACGGCGAGTCCGGACTATCCATCAGTCAACACACTACGCGATCTATCGCGGGTCAAGCCGGTGCTCAGAACGAGATGCTGAGCCCGAAGTGCGCGCTGCGATCAAGACGTATGTTGTCGAAATCGTTGGTATCGAAGCGCATCCGTCGATAGCCGATATAGGCTCTTGCGCGTGGCATGATCTCTACCTGCAGTCGGGCGCTGATCTCGCCATAACGCTCGGCATCGGAAAAACTGGTGATGCTGGGGGCGAAGAAACCTTCGAAGCTGAGTTCCACCGGATTGTAGTTGGACGGTTGCAGCAACAATCCCGCCTGGAAGCCGAGTGCCAGGGCGCCAACGGTTTCAGAGTCCGAAGCACCGCCACGCTCCTCATCGATCTCTATCTCACCACCGAGCAGTTTCATCCCGGCACTGATCTGGTATTGAGACGTAACAGACTGCCGTATACCCCTGGCCAGCAGGGTGGCATGAAGCAGATTGTCCCCCGTTTCGTTGATGAAGCCACCGAGCGCCAGTTCCGCTCCACCGTCCTGGCTGCTTAACTGGTCCGAATAAAAGGGATCACGATTCAAGGTGATGGACAGATTGGCAGTCTCATTGCTCAGGGCAAGATCCAGTCCGCCAGCCCACACCGGACTGCAACCAATCAGCAGGGCTGCGCCAGCCAGTATTCTTTTCATGCCCCACCCGGGAATCATCATTGCTCTTGGAATGAGTCTAGCTGTGATTTCAAGCCTCGCAAGCGGATTCGCACATCATCGTCAAAGCTTCGGCAGCCACCGGCCAAGTTCGCTGACACGCTTTTCCAGGCGAGAGACGGAAACCTTCTCTCTGGTTCCCAGATCCTGGGCAAACAGGGACACCCGCAGCTCCTCGAACGCCCAGCGCAGGTCAGCGTGTGCCTGTCGATACACGGGGTCATCGTCACGTTCAGTTGGCAGCGCCTTGAACGATTCCCATACGGGCAGCAGCTCCGCCCGGCGGCGCCGATCCTTATCAGGTGCCATGTCGATCGCATCCAGGCGCTTGTTCATCGCCTGAAAATACACCGGCAGGCGAGCGAGTCTGGACAGTCCGGTGCGCGTGACGAATCCCGCATAGATCAGCTGGGCGATCTGATCCCGAATATCCACCGCCGGCTCTATCCAGCTCAGCGAGATCGATCCTTCAAGCCGCTTGGCTACCTGCCGGTGCTGCTCGAATACACGCCCGAGTATGTCACAGAGCTCGCCCGCAATACCGACAAGCGCAGGCCGACCTGACTCCAGGGCAGCGGTAAAGGCGTCGCGCGTGCGTGGCAGGTTGTCCCTGTCGATGAATGCCTCATCGATCGCCGCGTCGATTATGTCGTCGACCAGTAATTTCTTGCTGCCAAACGGGGTAAAGCGCAAGCTCAACACATCGATATTCGGCAACTTTCTCTGCAGATAGCGAACCTCCTCTTTGAGCACCTGGCGATACAAGGCGCGGACGCCGGCCGGCATGGCACTCATGGCAGACGCGTGAGTGGCGAACAGCTTGATGCCCACGCCGTCCCGGTTGACCAGCAACGCGGGATACCCTTGAAGTGTCATACCGCTTCTTTCGATATTCACGCTCTCGGGCAAGTCGCCGAAATTCCAGTCGCTGACCTGGTCACGCTCGATGCTGTTGTCGCTGAAGCGCAACAGGGTCTCCTCCACTTCATCCACGAACGCCTGTTGCAGGACTCCCAAATCCCGTCCACTTCTGAGCACCTGTCCCTGGCTGCCGATGACTTCGAAGTGCATGGACAGATGTGCCGGCAGGTTGCTGCAATCCCAGTCCTCCTGCGAGATCGCAACTCCAGTCATGCGCTGCAGTTGCCGCGACAGGGATGCGCACAGTGAACCTTCCTGCGCCGTCATGGCGGCGTTAGCTGCCGCGGCAAAATCCGGGGCCGGCACGAAATTGCGTCGCAGGCTCTTGGGCAAGGCTTTGATCATCAGCGTAATCTTTTCCTCCAGCATTCCCGGCACCAGCCACTCGCACGCCGTGGATGACACCCGGTTCAACACTTCGACAGGGCAGATGAGGGTGACGCCGTCATCTTCCTCGCCTGGTGCAAAATGGTAGCGCAGTGGAAGCACCATACCGCCCATCTCTATCTGGTCAGGGTAGTCTCGCGCACTGACGTCAATCGACTCATCGACCAGCAATTGCTCGCGCTCGAAATACAGCCCGCGCGGATGCTCCGCTTCGAACGTCTTCCGCCATGTCTCGAATGCCGACGCGGTGCAGATATCTTCCGGGACGATTGCATCGTAGAAGCGCACCAGCTCTTCGGGATCCACCACGATATCGCGGCGTCTGGACTTCTCTTCCAGCGTGGTCACTTCATCGAGCAGGGCCTGGTTGTAGCGATGGAACTCGCCCCGCGTAGTCAATTCACCGGCTACCAGTGCCTCGCGAATGAATATCTGACGGGACTCCTGTGGGTTGATCCGCGCATAGTTCACACCCATCCTGGGATTGATGATCAGTCCGTAAAGAGTGGACTGGGCCCAGGCGTTCACCGTGCCTTTCTTGCGGTGCCAGTGAGCGTCACGGTAGCTGTACTGCAGGAGGTGCTTCGCCAGTGCTTCTATCCACTCAGGCTGAATGGCGCCTACCTGGCGTGCATACAGTTTGCTGGTTTCCGCCACCTCTGCCGCCATGATCCACTTGGGGTTCTTCTTGAAAAGACCGGAACCGGGAAAAATGGCGAGGTGTCGGTTGCGTGTACCGAGATAACCCTGCTTGTCCGTCTTGATGGCGACATTGGCCAGCAGCCCCGACAACACCGCACGATGAACGCTGTCCTGTGCTGCGTCTCCGCTGCTTTGCTTAAGATCCAGCTCCTTGCACAGTCGTTCCAGTTGACGACGAACATCCATCCATTCGATGATCCGCAGTGGTGAGAGGAAACGTTGGCGGCACATCTTGCGGAATTGGGAGTTGGACAGGTTTTCCTTCTGCACCATCACGAAATTCCATAGATTGAGCCAGGCCATGAAATCGGATGACTCACTATTGAATTCGGCATGTAATTCATCGGCGGCCTGACGCTTGTCGAATGGTCTTTCGCGCGGATCCTGTACCGACAGTCCACTGACGATGGTCAGTACCTCGCGGACGCAGCCCTCGTCGGCCGAGGCCAGCAGCATCCGACCCAGCCGTGGATCGATTGGTAAGCGGGCCAGCCGCCTGCCCAGCGGAGTCAACTGACGATCGCCGTCCAGCGCAGCCAGCTCCTGCAGGTTGCGGTAACCATCATTGATAAACTTGGATTCCGGCGCCTCGACGAACGGGAAGTCGTTAATAGTGCCCAACTTCATCGATGCCATCTGCAGGATGACCGACGAGAGATTAGTGCGCAGGATTTCCGGCTCGGTGAATTCGGCACGCATCTGGAAATCTTCTTCCGAATACAGCCGAATGCACACACCCGGAGCCTCCCGACCACATCGTCCGGAGCGTTGGTTGGCCGATGCTTGCGAGACTTTCTCGACAGGCAGTCTTTGTACCTTGCTGCGAACACTGTAGCGCGACAGGCGAGCGTACCCGGGATCGACAACCGCACGTATGCCCGGGACCGTCAGGGAGGTTTCAGCCACATTGGTGGCAAGAATGATGCGCGGTGCGCTGTGTGACTGGAAGATACGATTCTGCTCGGCGTTGGACAGGCGCGAGAACAGGGGGAGGACATCCACCCCGCGAAAAACCCGATTGTGCGACGACTGCTTGCCAAGCAGGTCAACCATCTCGCGGATGTCACGCTCGCCGCTCAAAAATACCAGAATGTCGTGATGGCGCTCCCTCAGCAGCGTTTCGCAGGCATTGACGATGGCCGTCGGCATATCAATGTCATCGAGTGAATCGGAATCGGCTTCGGGCGGTTCATATCGCAGCTCAACCGGGTAGGTCCGGCCCTGCGCCGTGATAATCGGGGCATCGTCAAAATGCTCAGCAAAGCGTTGCGGATCGATGGTGGCCGATGTGATGATGAGCTTGAGATCTGGCCGTCTGCGCAGCAGGCGCTTGAGATATCCGAGCAGGAAATCGATGTTCAGGGAGCGCTCATGGGCCTCATCGATGATCAGTGTGTCGTATTGATTGAGCCAGGGGTCATTCTGGATCTCGGCCAGCAGAATGCCATCGGTCATCAACTTGATATAGGTGCGTTCGCTGACCTGGTCAGTGAAGCGGATCTTGAAGCCGACAACCTCACCGACACTCGATTGCAGCTCACTGGCAATGCGAGCGGCCACGCTTCGTGCTGCAATCCGTCGTGGTTGCGTGTGGCCGATGAGTCCGGCCACTCCCCGGCCCGCCTCCAGGCATATCTTGGGTAGCTGCGTGGTCTTGCCGGATCCGGTTTCACCACACAGTATCACCACCTGGTTGTGCCGGATAGCTGCCAGTATCTCCTCTCGCTGCTCAACGACTGGCAGTTCAGCCGGATAAACGGGAGTAGGCAGGTTTGCCAGTCGTGCCGCACGCCTGGCCCTGGACTTTTCGATGCGCTGAACGATGCGCACGCGGTCAGCATCATCACCGGCCTTGGACGCGAGCCGTCTCACCCCGCGGCGCAGCTTGTACTGATCCACCAGCAAACACCCGTCCACCAGCCGGTGCATCTCTCTCTCGGGTCGGACCACCATAACTTATTGATAATAAGACCAAATACGAGTGTGCTCACTCGTATTTGGTCAATAATGAAGGTTTTTCAACCCGTAATCGGGCAATTAAGGTGACAGTGTAATACCTCCGACACGATAACTTGCCAACTGCTCGCGAACAGAAAAACTGCCGAATTTCTCAGGTGTGGCGCGTCTGCCGGGATTGCTGAAAGCCAGCGCCCGTTTCATGGCAAGTGCGAACTCCAGGTTGCCTACCGCCACGCTGTCAGTCCAAAGCGATTCCCGTTCGAGACTACCGTTGCACAGCTGATCAGCTATCCAGCTCTCACGTGTGGTCAACAGCTGTGCCGGGGTTTCGAATTTCAGCAGTCTGCAGGTACTCGCCAAGTCAATTCGCGCACCCCGTCGCCGCGGATGTTTGGCTTCATGATAGCCACTGCAGGACCATTCTTCCGGATGAGACACCTCACCGGCACGAACCATGTTCAGGTCGATATATACCATGCAACGTGCCAAGTGCTGGTCAGTCTGCACAGCCGTTGCATGATATCGATCTTCCCAGAAAGCGCCTGATCGCCCATGTCGCTTGTTGAATTCCTGGGCCGTCCGGCCCGAGATAAGTTGCATAGCCGATGCAATGGCATTGTTGCCTTGATCATGCACCAGCAAGTGGATGTGATTGGATGTGACGATATAATTCAGGACACTCAGGCCATATCGTCTCCGTGCCTGATAAAGCCAGTAAAGCCAGCGACGCCTGTCTGCCTGAAATTTCAGCAGAAACTGTTTCTGGTGACATCGCTGAGTAATATGCCAGACCTGTCCGGCAATGAAATGGCGATTGGCTCGCGCCATGATATTCCCTCCGTGGAATCCGTCTCATCGAATCGATGAAACCTGAGTGTTTTCCTGCTTCCTGCAGGAATGACTTGCCAAGCCTCAAGTAGACAGCAGTCGAATGCGTCTGACAATAGTCGCTCGCGCAAACTGAGACAGGTTCGACACTGCTTAAACAGCTGTTTCAGGTGTGAAAATGGTCGGAATAACGCGCTTATAATCCGCGAGAATGAAACTTACTTACGCTAAATCAGCGACTTATGGTGGCCTGACCCGCAGGTTAGCCGGTGACGCGGATGAGTTTGTAGTTGATGCCTTTGCGTTTGAGGCGTTCCTTGGCGGTGTTGATGCGGGCTTGTTCGAAGAAGGGGCCGATACGCACCCGGTGACCGGCAACGCCGTTGACGTCGTGACGCACCACGACGAAGGCTTCCAGGCCGTGCAGCAGCAACGCGGCGCGACTCTGTTCAGCTTCATCTGCGCGGCGGTAGTTGCCTACCTGCAGGTAGTACGATTCCTGCCCGATACTGTTGGCGGGAATTTCTGCATAGCTTTCGGCGGCCAGGCTGCGTGCCGACAGACTCTGTACGCTACCGGGAACCACTCGCGTTGCCGGTGTAATCGGCCTGGCCTGCGGCAACGCCTCTCCGGCAGACGGTGGTGCCTGCCGCTCGGTCTCACTGGGCAGAAGGTTGTAGAACTGATAGCGGCCAGTCATCTCCGCGCTGACCTCATTCGCGCCGTAATCGCCGAGGTTCAAATCCATGGGCAAGCGGGACAGCAGCACGACGAAGCCGATGACGAAGCCCACGAGTAAGCCCAGCGCCAGTACGAACAAGCGGTTTCCGTGTGACTCTTTCTTTGCGTCACTTGCCATTGACTTACATCACCTCCGGGGTCGACACATCGATGAGGGCGAGTCCGTTACCCAGAACCTGTCTTATAGCAAGTAACAGGCACAATCTCGCGTGACGTAACTCATCATCGTCGACAAGTACTTTATGCGCGTTATAGTAACTGTGTAGACCATTTGCCAGATCTCGCAAGTATCCCGTGAGCTGATGAGGTTCATGCGCCAGCGCAGCTCGCTCGATCACCTCGGGGTAGGTGGCCAGCAAGGTCATCAATTCCGTTTCGGCCGTTTCAACCAGACGCTCCAGGGCAGCCAGCCCGCTCGCCTGGTCGAATGAGAGTCCCCTTTGCTCCAGCTGGCGCATGACACTGCAGATACGCGCATAGGCATATTGCACGTAGTACACCGGATTGTCGTTAGACTGGGATTTGGCCAGATCGAGATCGAAGTCCAGGTGCTGGGAATACTTGCGCATCACGTAGAAGAAGCGCGCTGCATCCTTGCCGACCTCGTCACGCAGCTCGCGGATCGTGACAAAGGAACCTGATCGCGTCGACATCTGAATTCTTTGACCGCCACGAAACAGGATCGCAAACTGGATCAGCAGGAATTCCAGTTTCTCGCGCGGATATCCAAGTGCCTCACAGGCAGCGAGCATGCGGGTGGTATAGCCATGATGATCGGCCCCGAAAACATACAGTATCCGGTCAAATCCACGCTGCAGTTTGTTGTCGATATAGGCGATGTCCGAGGCAAAATACGTACTCTGACCGTTGGCTCGCACCACCGCTCTGTCCTTGTCATCACCAAACGCGGTGGAGCGAAACCAGCGCACACCCTCTTTCTCGTAGAGATGACCGGTAGCGTCCAGTTTGTCCACGACCCGCTGCACATCCCCTGCCAGACTCCGCTCACTGAACCAGTTGTCGTAGCTTACGCCGAATTCGCCAAGATCCTGCTTGATGTCATCCAGAATGGAATTCAACGCACAGTCGAACACCAGACTGTAATCGTTCTCGCCCAGCAGTTCCCGCGCGCGCACTATCAATGCGTCGATGTGTAATTCCTTGTCACCGCCGGCAGGCTCATCGGCGGCCATGTCGGCAAAAACAGCTGATCCTGGATGCCTGAATCTCTGGCCGTACGAATCCAGCAGACTCTGACTGATGGCCACGATATAGTCACCCCGGTAACCGTTTGACGGAAACTCGAAGGACTCCCCGGCAAGTTCCAGATAACGTAGCCAGACGCTGGTTGCCAGGATCTCCATCTGTCGTCCGGCATCGTTGACGTAATATTCTCGCTGCACATCGAAACCGACAGCGTTCATCAGATTCGCGATCGATGCCCCCATGGCCGCACCACGTCCATGGCCAACGTGCAACGGTCCAGTCGGGTTGGCCGAGACGAATTCCACCTGTACGCGCTGTCCTTTACCGAGCTGACTGCGTCCGAATGCATCCCCCTGTGACAGGACCGTGGCAATCACCGCCGTCGTGGCATCCTCGGCCTGGAAAAAATTGATGAATCCCGGACCGGCTATGACCACGTCACGAATGGTATCGCAGGCCGGTAACGCATCGATCAGCGCCTGAGCTATCTCGCGAGGTGCACGACCGCAGGGTTTGGCAAGCAGCATGGCCAGATTGGTGGCAAAGTCGCCGTGACTGGCATCACGGGTTCGGCTCACACTGATCAACGGATTTACATCCGGTGGCACCGTACCGTTGGCGTGCAGCACCGACAATGATTCGGCCAGTTGCTGTTCGATTCGCTCTTTCACGTTGCAGTTTCACACTGTTTTCCGGCAGGCGAGTTTAGCACTCACACCCGCGGTAAAAAGCCGGGAATACGGACGACGATGGGGAGGAGAAAGCGTTGCGCTCACAGCGCTGCAGTACAGCGGCTCAGTACAGATCGACCGGGTCTACATCGATCGACCACCGACACCTTCTGGCGCCAGGCAGGTCACCGATCCTCACACAAAGCCGCGAGAGACTGTCATTGAGGGAGGACCGTTTGTCCGACTGCAACAGCAACTGTGCACGGTAACGCCCTCCCATTCGCTCCATGGGAGCCGGAGCCGGTCCCAGCACATCCAACTGCCCGCCACTGTGTTCCTGCAAAGACCGGGCTACCTGCTTCAGGAACTCATGAGCCTCACGACCGTCGCTGGCCTCGGCCCGCACCAGTGCCATGAACGAAAATGGCGGCAGTTCAGCCAGGCGCCGGTCTTCCATGGCAATGTCGGCAAACGCCTCATAACCCTCCCGGACCAATGTCTGCAGCATCGGATTGTCCGGGTTGCGAGTCTGGATCAGCACGCTGCCCTCCCGGCTTTCTCTGCCGGCCCGCCCTGCCACCTGCACAATCAGTTGTCCCATATGCTCCAGCGACCGGAAATCCGTACCAAACAATCCCCGATCGGCATCCAGGATGCAGACCAGCGTCAGGTGCGGGAAATGATGACCCTTGGCGAGCATCTGCGTACCGACGACCAGCCTGGCCTGGCCGCTGCTTGCCCTGTCCAGCTGCTTCTCCAGAGCACCCTTGCGTCGTGTACTGTCGCGATCGATCCGCGCTATGTCAATGTCCGGAAACTCAGCCTGCAAGGCGTCGGCAATACGCTCGGTGCCGTAGCCGACCCGGTCCAGTTCAACAGAACCACAGCTCTCGCACGCACAGGGAATCGGCCGCTCTGCGCCGCAATGATGACAACGCAGTCGACTCAGCCTGGCATGCACGGTCATGTGAGCATCGCATCGCCGGCAATCGGCAGCAGCGCCACAGTCATTGCACAGCAACGTAGGTGCATAGCCTCGTCGATTGATGAACACGAGCACCTGTCCGGCATTATCCAGATGCTCGCGGATTGCATCGAACAGGCGATCACTCATCCCCTCGATCAGCTTGCGTCGACGGATATCCATCAGACCCATGCCCGGAGGTACCGCGTCCCCGGCTCTGTGTGTCAGTGGCAATTCAACGAAACGACCGGCGCGTACATTATTCAGGCTTTCGAAGGAGGGTGTCGCCGTACCCAGCAGGACCGGGCACTGCCGTTCGCGTGCCCGCATCAATGCCAGATCACGGGCATGGTAGCGAAAGCCATCCTGCTGTTTCAGTGAGCCGTCGTGCTCTTCATCGACGATGATCAGACCCAGCCTGGGCAAGGGGGCAAAAATCGAGGAGCGCGTGCCGATCACCACATCGGCATGGCCTTCGGCTGCGCACATCCAGTTCTGCAGACGTTCCGAATCGTTGAGCCCGGAATGCAGGCTGACCAGGCAACCACTGAGCCGCCGCTTGAAACGGCTCATCAGCTGAGGTGTCAGGGATATTTCCGGTACCATCACCAGCGATTGCAGGCCTCGTCGACTCGCCTCCTCGATAGACCGCAGATAGACCTCGGTCTTGCCGCTGCCAGTGACACCGTGCAGCAGAAATGTTGCAAAACTCCCGAGCGCTCCACGGACAGCCGTCACGGCGTCGCGCTGTTCCTGTGACAGCGGCGGGCCCGATTCCACCGCTGCATTGCGCGGAACCTCCATTGCCGTATCGCAGACTACCCAGCCACGGGCCACGAGAGGTGCAAGCGATGCTCGCCAACGCGGACTGATGGCGCGCAGCTCATCGACCGCTACCGGTCGGCCATCGTATTGCCGCAGGTAGTCCAGCAGCCGTTTCTGCACCGGAGCTTGCCGGCCACCTTCCCCACTTTCCTCTTCATGCGGTTGCCAGCGAAAGTATTCTCGTTCAGCAATGCTCGCGACATGTCCCTTGCGCAGCAGCACAGGCAGCGCCGCTGCCAGAACTTCACCCAGCGGATAATGATAATAACGACTCGCCCATTTCAGTAGTTCGAGTATGTCACCAGGCAGAACCGGCGTCTGATCCTGGACACTGCGGACCGAGCGTAGCTTGCCAGCAGGCACCTCTGTGCTGTCGATTGACCCGATGACGATACCAGTGACCTGCCGTCGGCCAAACGGGACGGTGACGCGGACACCTGGCAAGGCCGGTTCAGGACCGCTCCATCGATAATCGAACAGACCGTATACCGGTGACTTGACGGCTACCTGAACCAATGAATTCATGGGTTTAACGCTCTACCGGCCACCGCAGACGGATTGGGCACCCACTGTTCGCCTGGCATGTCCGTGTCGGCTTCATTGACAATCAACGCCAAAAAAATCGCACCTTATCCACAAATTCTGTGGATAAGTATGTGGAAAAGCCCGTAACCAGTGCCGCAAGCCTACATCTATTCATACTCGTGCCATTTTGCCTATTATTTGTACAAAGCGTTTATTTATCTATAATTCAATAAGTTATAAGCACTGCTTCGAGCCGATGCACAAGCCATTACACGATTATTCAGATTCCGGCAACTGAATTTCGTCGTTGTGCATAAGCCAATTGTAAAATCTTGACCATCCACCCAACCGAGCGACAGTTTTCTGTCGTTCTGCCGTGTCACGGATGAACCGAAACGCTTCGGCTATCGTTCTCGATGGCGATCGGACAGGGAAGATTCACCCGCATACGCCGAGGCACGGATGCGCGCCAGGCAAGCAAGCGGCATCAGTCCAGACTCTTGATCGCCATGATGAGGGCTTGCACCGAATCCTTGGCATCACCGAACAACACCCGTGTCACCGGTGAAAACAGCAAGGCATTCTCGACGCCGGCGTAGCCAGTTCCATCGCCCCGTTTGAGTACGATCACCCGCTTGGCCTGATCAACCTGCAGAACCGGCATGCCGTACAGCGGGGACTCGCTGTCATCGCGTGCGGCGGGATTGACAATGTCATTGGCCCCGACCACCAGCGCCACATCAACCTGGGAGAACTCCGCATTGATGTCATTCAGATCGCTAATCTTCTCATACGGCACGCCCGCTTCCGCCAGCAGGACGTTCATATGACCGGGCATACGCCCGGCAACAGGGTGTATGGCAAAGCCCGTCTGGACACCGCGTTCATCGAGCAATTGAGTCAGTTCCCTGAGCTTGTGCTGCGCCTGCGCAGTAGCCATGCCGTAGCCCGGCACAATCAACACCCTGTCCGCATAGGCCATGTCGACGGCTGCATCTCGCGCATCAATCGTACTGACATGATCGCGCCGGGGTTCCTTGTTCTGGACCTCGGTCCCCAGACCGAAGCCTGAATACATGATCTCGCTCAGGCGACGATTGACCGCCCGTGCCATCAACCTGGTCAGCAGCGATCCGGCAGCGAAGACGATGGTTCCCGCAACGATCATGGCGGGGTTCTCCAGCACGAATCCGTCGAACGCAACTGCCAGTCCGGTGAGCGCGTTATACAGTGATATGAGCACCGGCATGTCGGCGCCGGAGGTGGGCAGGGTCATCAGCAGACCGAAACTGACAGCCAGCAACGCAAATAACAGCAGCAGTATCGGATGAGCAGTGGCAGAAGTCGCCAGGATCAGCCCCAGTAACAGCACCAGCGAGCCGTTGGCCAGATAAGCCACCTGACGCTTGGCGAATCCTTCGCGACGCGAAAAACGACCACTCAGGCGAAGAAAGGCAAACAGGGAACCGGCAAAGGCGATACTGCCTATCAGGCCACTGAGCACAGCCATCGCCTTGGCCATCGCTCCGTACTCGGTGACGTTGAGCAGAACCAGCAGACCGATACTGGCCGCCGCCGCGCCGCCAAGTCCGTTGTACAACGCAACCATCTGCGGAATGTCAGTCATGTCCACCCTGCGAGCGTGTAACAGTGCAATGCCTCCGCCGAGCGTCATCGCCACGATGATCAACTCCACGTTCTGTTTCAGTTGCGGATGAAAGAACATGGAGGAAATGGCCAGCAGCATGCCGACACCGGCGCACCAGATTCCGCTGCGCGCGCGCGCCGGCGAACTCAGCCGACGCAGTCCGACGACGAACAGGACGGTGGCGAGAAACCAGGCCAGTTGCAGACTGAGCGGCACAGCCTGATTCATGGTTTCCTGCCTGTCGAGCGAGAACTCGCTGAGCCGCTGGGTGTGGATTTGGAGGCGGGCCCGCTCGGTGCGCCCGGCGGGCGACTGTTGTCACTGGACGGATGTTCCGCACCTGCGGCAGTGGCCTTGAACCGCGCGCGGCGTCCACCTGACTTTCGGTCGAACAAGGCCAGCATACGGTCCGTTACCACGAATCCACCGACGACATTGGCAGCGGCGGCGGTCACCGCAATGAAACCGATGATGACTTCTCCACTCCCCTGGGCATTACCCAGCGCGAGCATCGCACCGGCCAGCACGATGCCGTGAATGAAGTTCGACCCTGACATCATGGGTGTATGCAGTATCGAGGGCACACGGGCAATCAGTACATAGCCGGCCACCGCCGCCAGTAACAACAGGTACAGCCCGTCGATTCCGCTCATGGCCTGCTCCTCACCAGTCGCTGTGCCTGTCCCCGCCAGTCCTGTTCTTTGATCTCGTCACCCAGCTCCAGCTGGATCGACAGCTTCTCGATGGCATCATCGTCCATATCTGCCAGCTGCTGCCAACGTCGATATCCAAATGAATAGAGGCGTTCCTGCAAGGCCGGTCCCACCCCGTCAATGCGAATCAGTTCATCGCGCGGCAGATCTTCATCGACCGTCGAGTCCGTTGCCTCGGCCTGGCGAACCATCTCCTCGGCATCGACACCTTCCAGCGCTGCCAGGTCGCGGATGGCATCTTCGTCCAGCTGGTCGTCGGGTGCTCCGAGAGGCCGCGGTGCAGAGACTTCATCCTGTGCTGCTGGACGTTTCGCAGTCTCGCTCTGGTTCCTGGAGGATCCGGACTCGGCAGTGGCGACGACGCTGCCTGCGCTGTCAGGGCCCTCGGTGTCTTCGGATCCCTGTTGAGGCCTAGCCGCGATGGCCTTCTGCACCGTCTCGCCAGGCCGCGTCTCGTCAGCGCTCTTCCCACCATCATCCAGCCAGCCAGCGGTCTGGTCAGGTAATTCCGCCGGCTTATGGGTGCCCCCCCCAAAGGGGACTTCGTCCACTTCCAGCAAGCTGGCAATGCTGGCGTGATTGACCTGGCCGTCGTACAGCAGTACACACCGGGCGATGATTTCATCCTCAGGATCCAGCACGACATCATGGCCCTGGATGATGAGCTGCAGCATGTTGTAGATGTTCCGCGAGTACATTTCGCTGGCGTGTACCGCCCCGTGACTGGGTAAATTCAATGGCCCCACGATCAGCGTGTCCTGGTGATAATAATGTTCGCCGATGCGAGTGAGTTCGCAATTGCCACCCGTCGAGGCTGCCATGTCCACGATGACCGACTCGGGCAACATGCCGTCAACCATGTCCTCGGTGATGATGCGCGGGGCCTGACGTCCCGGAATGGAGGCGGCACAGATGACTACATGTGCACGAGCCAGATGCTCGGCCAGCACATCGTGCTGTTTCTGCCGTTCATCCTTGCGCAGCGCCCGCGCCACACCGCCGGCACCTTCCACCTCCACACCGGTGTCGATCATGCGTGCACCGACCGATTCGATCTGTTCCTTGGCCGCTCGCCGGATATCGTACGCCTCGACCTGTGCACCCAGTCTTTTCGAGGTTGCGATGGCCTGCAGACCGGCAACCCCCGCACCGATGACCAGCACCCGGGAGGGCCTGATGGTGCCCGCCGCCGTGGTCAGCATGGGGAACAGGCGTGGTGACAGCTCAGCGGCCAGTAACGCAGCCTTGTACCCTGCCACCGTGGCCTGAGAGGACAGGGCGTCCATGGGCTGTGCACGCGTGATGCGTGGCAGGTGATCCATGGCCAGTACCGTGATCCGCCTCTCCCGCAGGGCCTGCACCTCGTCAAGATGCTGGAACGCGGACATGATACAAATCAGCACGCAGCGTGAGGGCAGTAAGGCGATCTCCTCCAGCGTCGGGCAGACCACCTTGACGACGATGTCCGCGTCCTGCACGACGCTGGCGAATCCGTGCATGACGGTCACGCCGCGATAGTCCTCATCGTGGAAACTGGCAGCGTGCCCGCACTCCGCCTCGATGCGAACCTGCAGCCCTTGCTGCAGCAGCCTTTCGACGCGCGACGGATCCAGCGCAACCCGGCGCTCACTGGTCCGGCGTTCCCGGGGTACGGCGATGATCAGTGACACAGCGCACCTCTGTCGCGTTGCGGAATCGGCATGGGTCCGAAAGGTTATACTATCGCGGAGCTGCAGTTTACCCGCACTCGTGGCCCTACCGGGGATAGGATTGCGCATTGAAGCGCATCTCTGCCCTGGCCTCTTGATGGAATCCCGTCGACGGCTGCCCGGCTCAGCACACGACGCTGCCTGGTTCCAGGCGGTCGGTTTCAGCGTATCTAACACCATATTCCCGCACAGTCATGACTCGACATCCATGAAATACATCGGCACACCGCATTACCAGCATGGAGCAGAAGAACGGATGGGCGTCCTGGTTGCCAATCTGGGCACCCCCAGCGCTCCGGAAACCGGCGCGGTACGGCGCTATCTGGCCGAATTTCTGAGTGACCCTCGTATCATCGAGCTGCCACGATGGCTGTGGAGACTGATTCTGCATGGCATCGTTCTTCGAGTCCGGCCATCGCGCAGTGCCAAAGCCTATCGCGAAGTCTGGTCGGCAGAGAGCGGCTCGCCACTTCTCAGCATCTCCCGGCAGCAGGCCGAAGCACTCGGCACGGAGCTCGCGAGCCGTTTCGGTGACCACGTCACCGTGGCCCTGGGCATGCGTTACGGTGAGCCTTCCATAGACAGCGCCATCAGGGCACTCGAGGAGGCAAACGTGCGGCGAATGATCGTGCTGCCGATGTATCCACAGTATTCCGGCACCACGACAGCGTCGGTGTTTGACGCGGTGACCAGCCGCCTGCAGAGGACTCGCTGGATTCCCGAAACACGCTTCATCAACCAGTACTGTGACCATGCGGCCTATATCAGGGCGCTGGCAGACAGCGTCCGGGAAAGCTGGGAAGTCAATGGCCGTGGTGAGCTTCTGGTCACCTCCTATCACGGTATTCCCAGGCGTTATCTACTGTCAGGGGATCCCTATCACTGCCTGTGCCACAAGACCTCGAGGCTGCTGGCAGAGGAGCTGGGAATAAGCAGCGACAGGATCCGGGTGGTATTCCAGTCCCGTGTCGGTCGGGAGGAGTGGCTCAGGCCGTACTGCGACGACACCATGAAGTCTCTACCGGCTGAAGGAATTACCTCGATCGATGTCCTGTGCCCGGCGTTCTCGGCGGACTGCCTGGAAACGATCGAAGAGATCAGCGGCGAGAATCGTGAGTATTTCGAGGAAAACGGTGGTCAGCGGTTTCAGTACATCCCCTGCCTCAACGACAGGCATGACCATATAAACTTTCTCGCCGACCTGATCCAGCGCCATGCCCAGGGTTGGCCCGAAGCCGAGCCTGCACGCGATCTGCAGCGGATTGAAGACGAGCGCAAGGCATCAGCCATGCGAGCCGAGGCGCTCAAGCAGGCCGTGCCGGCAAACGCCTGATCCGTCACCTGGCGTGAACCTGCGTTACCGGATCAGACCAGCGCAGCATGGACCAGCACCTTGCGATACCGGCTCAGCCCAGCGCGGCATAGGCCAGCGCCTGCACATCCGCACCCAGCGAGTGCTCCGAGCCCAGGTACTGCGTCATCACGATACCGCTGAACCGGTTCGCTCTGTCTACCCAGAAATGGGTCGACGCCGCACCGGACCACCCACCTTCGCCCCGCGCGCTGAGCCGCATTGCCGTGGATGGATCGGCCATGACTCGCCCGGTCAGCCCCCACCCGTATCCCGGATAGGCAACCTCGCCGATGGCGATCGGTATCTGTGCCCGTTCCAGCCGATTGGTCCAGGACAAGTCCAGCATAGGCCGGGACAGCAGCATTTCTCCGGATGGCGCCTTGCCGTCCATGAGTAAGGACATGAACCGACGGTAGTCGGCGATGGTCGAAAACAGGCCAATTCCGCCGCGGGAAAACCTCTGATCCGATGCCGGGTAGCTTTCCTCGACATTCATCGGGCGCAGTTCATTGCATCCCGCCTGAGCGAGTAGCTGGCTGTTCGCAACCTCTCCCAGATCACGCTGACCGTACATCTTTGCCAGGCGGATGGCATCGGATTTCTGCACCTGGAATCCGGTGTCTGACATGCCCAGCGGATCGAACAGGGCGTTCTGCAGGCAGTCGGACAGTGGCTGGTCACTGACCCGTTCGATGATGCTGGCCAGGACGTCCGTGGCATAGCTGTAGTACCAGCGTGAGCCGGGCTGGAACGCCAGCGGGATACTGGCCAGGGTCGTCGCAAGATCCTGCAGTGATCGCGACCCATCCGCCGCCAGTCTGGCTGCACGATACTCATCGGCAATTGCACAGTCAGGCAGAAAGTCATAGGACAGGCCGGACCGGTGTGTCAACAGGTCCTCGATGTGCATCGCGCGTGCGCATGGTTCGAGCCGGCCATCCACACCCAGTACCTGCAGTTGCCCGAATTCCGGAATCCAGCGACTCACCGGGTCGTCCAGTTGCAGCAGGCCCGCCTCGATCAGCTGCAGGCAATGCACCGAGACGACTGGTTTGGTCATCGAATACAGCCGGAACAATGTCTCCTCGGTGATCGGTACCGCGGCGTCGACATCCTGAAAACCAGCCACGCCCTGATCGACGATGGAGTCACGAAGCTCCAGGCACCAGGAGACACCGGCAAACTGCCCACCTGCCAGCAACTGCTTGATGTAGCGGTGCAACACGCTGGCCCGGGACGGCTGAAATTCCATGATAAACCTCGAATAAGACATTTCACCGCTGACCGCAACGCAATAAGGGCGTTGAACCGGTCAACACGGTCGCGCTCGGCGACCGTTTCGGGGCGGACGATTGCCGTGCGCTTGAAGGTTACTGCCTGCGCGCGACCGTCGCCAGTTCGCGCTGCACCGCAGCCAGATCACGACGCTGTGCATCGCTGAGCTGCATACCACGCAGGGCCAGCACCGCTGCGGAGCGCGTCGCTTTCGTGTCCCCGTCATCCACGGCCACTGCCCACAGTGAATCAATGACGGACTGGTTGACCACTTCATGGCCGACCAGTGCGTAGGCCGCCGACTGGCGTACCCCTTGTTCGGTATCCTGCAGTGCATCGAGCAGCACTGGCGTATCACGACCATCGGTGGACCAGCGCGAGAGAATACTCAGGCTGATGCTGCGTACCGCCGCATCCTCGTGACTGGTCAGC
>JABDKN010000226.1 GCA_013002205.1 Granulosicoccus sp. | reverse complement strand
GTCCTGACAAGTGCCTCGAGGCGCCATCGGGCAATCCGCAGGATCTCCTGCAGGGCGGTGTCAAATTCCACATCGGGCTCGTTGTCCAGCCGCTGCTCCAGCTGGCGCAACACACCCTCGATATTGTGCTCGCGCAGACACAGGACAAACGGGAAGCCGAATTTGTCCCGATACGTCGAGTTCAACTCCCGCAGTCGCAGCACATCGTGCTGCGCACAGTGATCGAGCCCCGAGTCGCTGCGTTCGCGTGCGGATTCTCCAGACAGGCGCGCACCACTGGCGGGTGTTCCACACAACTCCGCGTGCGCATTGATCAGGGCGAGTTTCCTGCCCAGGGTCGCCTGTTCGACAACGACCCTGAATGCTTCACTGAGTGTCTCCGGATAGTCGTGTTCCGGACACAGGCCGGCAGCATATGCCCGGTCGACAACCCAGCTCGAATGTTCGAATAAACCACCGAAGTACTGGACGAAGGTGGCTCGGGACAGGTCAGACAGTGGCATGTTCAGGTTCAGCTCGATGGCGGTTGACCCCGGCGCGTGCAGAGGTCGTCAGGTCACGCCCGACCGGGTACCCGCGGGCATCAACTCCCGCGCGCACTCAAGTGTACTGGATCAACTACCCGATCCTCCATCATCCGTTCACCGGCGGGCGATTCGCTGAATGAGGCGTTTGGTGGTTAGATGATGTCTAGTAGTATGGCAACTTGCGACACCAACCACGGGATGACAAGAAATCCACATGACCACTGACCCGATGCTTGACGCCGATGAGATCGAAACGCAGGAATGGCTGGATGCGCTCGAGGCTGTCATCGAACATGAAGGACCGGAACGCGCACACTTCCTGCTGGAACGGCTGATCGACAAGGCCCGTCGCTCCGGGGCCAACCTGCCGTATGACGCCAGTACCGCCTACGTCAATACGATTCCTGTACATCTGGAGAAGAAAAGCCCCGGGGATCATGAACTCGAACATCGCCTGCGCTCTATGATCCGGTGGAACGCCACCGTCATGGTGCTGCGTGCCCAGCGCGACAATTCGGGTCTGGGTGGCCACCTGGCCAGTTTCGCCTCGGCGGCCACACTCTACGATGTCGGGTTCAATCATTTCTTCCACGCACCGACACCGGAACACGGTGGTGATGTCGTGATGATGCAGGGACACTCTGCGCCCGGCATCTATGCCCGCTCATTCCTGGAAGGCCGGTTGACGGTGGAGGAACTGGACAACTTTCGTCGGGAAGTCGACGGCAACGGGCTGTCGTCCTACCCGCATCCGTGGCTGATGCCCGATTACTGGCAATTCCCTACCGTGTCCATGGGCTGGTGCTCACTGACATCCATCTATCAGGCGCGCTTCATGAAATACCTGCAGGACCGTAGCCTGGCACGCACGGATAATCGCCAGATCTGGGCCTTCCTGGGGGACGGGGAAATGGATGAACCCGAGTCGCTCGGGGCCATCTCCCTGGCAGGTCGGGAGAAGCTGGATAATCTCAATTTCGTCATCAACTGTAACCTGCAGCGCCTCGACGGACCGGTGCGCGGTAACAGCAAGATCATCCAGGAACTCGAAGCGGTCTTTCGCGGTGCAGGCTGGAATGTCATCAAGGTCATCTGGGGCTCTTACTGGGACCCGTTGCTGGCCAGGGACACATCAGGCAAGCTGATGCAACTGATGATGGAGACCGTTGACGGCGAATACCAGAACTTCAAAGCCAAGGGTGGTGCGTATACGCGGGAACATTTCTTCGGCAAATACCCTGAAACCCGCGCACTGGTGGCCAACCTGACCGACGAGGACATCTGGCGCCTCAATCGCGGGGGTCATGATCCTCACAAGTTGTTTGCCGCCTACCAGCAGGCCGTCGATCACAAAGGTCAGCCAAGCGTCATCCTGGCCAAGACCGTCAAGGGCTACGGGCTCGGAGAATCGGGGGAAGGTACCAACGCCACGCACCAGCAGAAGAAAATGGATCTTGAATCACTGCTCAAGATGCGCGATCGCTTTGGCCTGCGTCTCAGCGATGAGCAGGTGAAGAACTATGAGTACATCCTGCCCGATCCGGACAGTCCGGAAATTCGGTATCTGCAGGACAGGCGCAAGGCGCTGGGCGGTTACCTTCCGCAGCGAAAGAAATTCGCAGCCCCGCTGGAAGTTCCCCCGCTGGACGCATTCAGGCCTGTACTGGATGGATCAGGCGATCGGGAGATGTCCACGACCATGGCGTTCGTACGGTTGCTGACCATCCTCACCCGTGACAAGAAGATCGGCAAGAACATCGTCCCCATCGTACCCGATGAAGCACGAACGTTCGGCATGGAGGGCATGTTTCGCCAATTGGGCATCTACTCCTCGGTCGGGCAATTGTACGAGCCTCAGGATCGCGACCAGATCATGTATTACAAGGAGGACAAATCCGGACAGATACTCGAAGAAGGCATCACCGAGGCTGGTGCAATGGCCAGTTGGCTGGCGGCTGCCACTTCCTATTCGACCCACGGCGTGAACATGCTGCCCTTCTATATCTACTATTCCATGTTCGGCTTTCAACGCATCGGCGATCTGGCCTGGCTGGCAGGCGACATGCGCGCCTGCGGATTCCTGATCGGTGGAACGGCGGGTCGGACCACACTGAACGGCGAAGGCCTGCAGCACGAAGACGGTCATTCTCTGGTGCTGGCGAGTACCATCCCCAACTGTATCAGTTATGACCCCTGTTTCAGCTATGAGATGGCAGTGATCATCCATCACGGCATGACACGCATGCTGACCAACCGCGAGAGCGTGTACTTCTACATTACCGCGATGAACGAGAACTATGTTCACCCGCCGATGCCCGAAGGTGTCGGGGAAGGTATCGTCCGGGGAATCTATAAACTGCGTGAGGTAGCAGATGGCGACGAGAAGCTCGCGGCCGGATTCAATCTCCGAGTAAGGCTGCTGGGCGGTGGAACCATTTTGCGTGAAGTCATGGCGGCCGCCGAGATGCTGGAACGGGAGTGGCAGATCGGCGCGGAAATCTACAGCGTGACCAGCTTCAACGAGCTGGCACGTGATGGTCTTGAAGTCGAACGCTGGAACATGCTGCATCCCAATGACGAACCGCGCGTGCCCTACATCACGCAGGTGCTCGGCGACGCATCATCGCCGGTCATCAGTTCCACGGATTACATGAAATCCTATTCGGATCAGGTCAGGGAATACGTTCCGGCCACGTTCGCGACACTGGGTACCGATGGCTTCGGGCGATCGGACACGCGTGAAAAGCTCAGGGAATTTTTCGAAGTGGACCGTCGCTACGTCACCATCGCCGCCCTGCACGCGCTCTCTGCCGACGGCAATCTGGACCGGGTCACGGCAGCCAAGGCGGTGCAGCAGTATGGCATCGACCCTGACAAGCCAAATCCGGCAACGGCGTAAAGGAGGCGAGCATGAGCGATTCAGATAACACCGTCGACATCGTCATTCCGGACATCGGTGATTCGAAAGATGTCGAGATCATCGAGATCCTGGTCTCCGCCGGTGACCAGGTGAGTGTCGACGACTCCCTGCTGACACTGGAAAGTGACAAGGCCAGTATGGAGGTCCCGGCCACGGTCAGTGGCGTCATCGAGTCACTGAGTGTCGCGGTAGGAGACACCGTCAATTCAGGCGATGTCATCGGCAGACTGTCTGCCGCTGCCGCCACCAGCTCGAAGAGTGAGACAGCCACGACAGATGAGAAGCGGGGAGAAGAGACCACCCCGGGGAGCAACGAGTCATCGGGCGGCCAGACCGGCGCGAGCGCAAACGCACCGGCGGAGTCATCTGCAAAGGTGGCCACGGAGACGTCTGCATCGACATCAACGACGGCCGCCGCGAAGGCAAGCTCCAGTCCTGCCACGTCGCCGACCGCGCACATCAGCGATGAAGGCATGCGCAAGGCGCATGCAAGTCCCGGTGTCCGGCGTTATGCACGCGAACACGGTGCCGACCTGTCACTGATCAAGGGAACCGGGCCCAAGGGCCGCATCAGCAAGACAGATGTCATGGCCTTCATCAAACAGGCGATGGAGGGTATGGGATCGAGTTACGGGAGCAGCGCCGCCATGCCTGCGGGCGGTGGAGCGGGCATCCCGCCGATTCCGGAAGTCGATTTTTCAAAATTCGGCGAAATCGAACGCGTCGAGCTGGGTCGAATCAACAAACTCAGTGCCGCGAACCTGCATCGGGCCTGGTTGAATCTGCCGATGGTGACACACCATGATGTAGCTGATGTGACGGAGATGGAAGCGTTCAGAAAACAACTGAAAGCCGAATCAGGTGACGGTGATCCCAAGATTACCGGGCTTGCATTTCACATGAAGGCACTGGTAAACACGCTGCAGGCATTTCCCAAGCTGAACAGTTCATTGTCGGCAGACGGTGAAGCACTATTCTACAAGCACTACTACCACATCGGCATTGCAGTGGATACGCCCAATGGGCTGGTCGTTCCCGTATTTCGCGACGTTGACAAGAAGAGCATCACCCGGCTGGCCGAGGAAATGTCCGATGTCAGTACCCGTGCGCGACAGAAGAAACTCAAGCCGGATGAAATGCAGGGAGCCAGCATGACCATCTCAAGTCTTGGCGGAATTGGCGGAACTGCATTCACCCCTATCGTGAACCCTCCGGAGGTCGCCATTCTGGGAATCACTCGCGCCACCATGCAGCCGGTCTGGTCGGGCAGCGAATTCATTCCACGACTTCTGTGTCCGCTGGATCTGACCTACGATCATCGCGTGGTGGACGGTGCCGATGCGGCGCGATTCATGGCGCATTATGTACGGCAGATCAGTGATATTCGTCGCCTTACCCTGTAGCGTGTGACCAGCGAACATCACTGTGAAAACGGTCACTGGTCGTCTGCCATCATCCGCTCCATCACACAGGTGACTGCCAAATAGCAGAAAACCGGAGAATCTGAACTATGAGTGAACTGGAAACTGTCAAGATTCCGGATATCGGTGACGTCGACGATGTCGAGGTGATCGAGGTTCTGGTCGCGGTGGGTGACACCGTTCGCCTGGAAGACTCCCTGGTCACCGTCGAAAGTGACAAGGCCAGTATGGAGATCCCGTCCCCTGCTGAGGGTACCGTGACCTCGTTACTGGTCAAGACCGGTGACAGGGTCTCCGAGGGCAGTGACATCCTGGTACTGGACGTCGCCGCAGCATCCCCGGCAGACACTGCTCGATCCCCGACAGAGCCAGGCGCTGCCGACGCGCACGACAACCCCGATGCAGAACCTGCCAGCCCGGCGAAACAGGCCGTCACGGACGCGAGGGATAGCGCAGGGGCAGTAGACAGGCAACACGGCTCGGCAACACGCGCCTCAGCCGACAATGCGGTTGCCTCGCAACAGGATAGGGAGTCTGCCGATGAACACCATGACCTGGTAGTACTGGGTGCCGGCCCCGGCGGTTATACGGCGGCTTTCCGTGCGGCCGACCTGGGTCTGAAAGTACTGCTGATCGAACGCTATGCACAACTGGGAGGTGTCTGTCTCAATGTGGGCTGCATCCCTTCCAAGGCCTTGCTGCATACCGCTGCGATCATTCAGGAAACGCGCGACATGGCTGCACATGGAGTGAGCTTCGGCGATCCGCAGATCGATATCGACAAGTTACGCAGTTTCAAGGAAGGCGTCATCGGCAGGTTGACTGGAGGACTGGCAGGACTGGCAAAGCAGCGCAAGGTTTCCGTCGCTCACGGTTACGCACGTTTTCAGGGCAGTCACCGGATTGCCATCGACAACCCCGACTCCGATGACCAGGAACACCCGCCCACACGGCTGGTCAGTTTCGACAAAGCCATCATCGCGACGGGTTCGAGCAGCATACGCATCCCGGGCTTCCCCTATGAAGACCAGCGGCTGATGGATTCCACCGGTGCACTGGAGCTAGGCGACATTCCGGACCGTCTGCTGGTAATTGGTGGCGGCATCATCGGACTGGAGATGGGATGTGTCTACGCAGGACTAGGCGCAAGGGTGACGGTGGTCGAACTTTCCGAGGGTCTGATGCCCGGCTGTGACAGAGACCTGGTCCGTCCGCTGGAGAAACGTTTGAGGAGCAGCTTCGAGAATATCTTCACCGCATCGAAGGTGACGGGTATGGACAGTCACGAGGCGGGACTGCAGGTGAGCTTCGAGGGCGGTAAGGCACCGGCAAACGATACCTTTGACCGTGTTCTGCTTGCCGTTGGCCGCAAACCCAACGGAGACGCCATCGATGCTGACAAGGCAGGTGTCGATGTCGATGAGCGCGGTTTCATCACGGTGGATTCGCAGCAGCGAACCAATATCGGTCATATCTACGCCATCGGTGATGTCGTCGGGCAGCCTATGCTGGCCCATAAGGCAACCCATGAGGCAAAAGTGGCGGCGGAGAACGCGGCCGGACACAAGCGCTATTTCGATGCGAAGACCATCCCTTCCGTGGCCTACACCGATCCGGAAGTGGCGTGGATGGGCCTGACAGAAACCGCAGCCAGGGAACAGGGAGTGAGCTTCGAAAAAGCTGCCTTTCCATGGGCGGCCAGTGGCCGTTCACTGAGCATGGGACGTAGTGAAGGTGTGACCAGGATACTGTTCGACCCGGAGTCGAAACGACTGCTGGGCGCTGGCATGGTCGGTCCCAATGCCGGGGAACTGATTGCCGAGGCGGTGCTGGCGCTGGAGATGGGTGCAGATATCGAAGACATCGCTCTGACTGTTCATCCACACCCGACATTGTCGGAGACGCTGAATTTTGCCGCCGAAGTCGCCGAAGGTACGGTTACCGATATTTATATACCTGAACGCAAGGCCAGACGCTGATGGACATACTCTACCTTACCGATCTGCCGCCCGTGCAGTGACCGAGTTGCCTGTCTGAAATTGACAAGTGTGGCACCGTCTGCAGGCAGCCGGAATCTGGCTGAACGCCAGTTTACCGCACTGCCTGCCACCACTGACGAACACGGGCCGTCTTAAAGCGCTTGAATGTGCTTGCGCACATTGTCGATCTTTGCTGACACTGCCGAGTCGATGGATGCACCGGCAGTCTCGCGTATCACCTGCTCAAGCTCGTTGATCTCCGCCAGAATATCCGCTTTCAGATCGTTGCTGCCCAGTTTGCCGGGATCCAGCTGGTTGAATGCGATCAGCGAATCCAGTTCGGCTACGGCTTTGAGCAGGAACGGGGAAATTTCATAGGTTTGTTCCATGCGAGAAGTACCACCATCGGCCAGGACAGTTTTCTGTGCGCGACCGAACTTGTATTTACGGCTGTATGGCAGCAGTGAGCCCTTTGCCCGTTTGTAATTGATTCTCAGTACATCCTTGTCAGCGCCATCCTGGCGCAGGCTGTAATGAGCGATCTCGTGGAATCGCACGATGCCCATTTCCGCAAGAGCGGGATAGCTTGCAAGTCTTTCAGCAGAAGTTGCTGTCATGATTGTCTCCGGTTGACTGTGAAGTCGATAAAAGGTTTTTCAATGGACACGGCTATCGGCCATGTCTGCGGCGAATATAGACCTGACACCCCCGTCGACAAGCTCTGTCCAGGAACAAGTCCCGCTCCGGTAATGAACGAATTCGCGGTCACTGGAGCACGGGCGCTGGTACGCAGCTATGACCTTTAACCCTGTTTTTCAGCCTGTTCGTGAGGGACGGCCCACCGCCGTTGCCGTTATACGGCTTTCGAAAAACACACTCTGGTCACCTTTGTTCACAATCGTGTCATGCCTGTCCAGCGTCACCGTCACCTCCACCCCGCCGGCTTCGCGGGCCTTTTCCCTTGCCAGATGTTCACAAACC
>JABDKN010000289.1 GCA_013002205.1 Granulosicoccus sp. | reverse complement strand
ACGTAAGTATCCGCAGCCGGAATCAACGGCTGCGGACATCCCCCTTACTCTGGAGTGATCCTGAATGCAACTCGCTACCATCGCAGTCGATGGACATGCCGCAGCCGCGGTGCGTCTGGAAGACGGTTCATTGCTGGATATTGCCAAGGCTGCCGCCGACTCTGCTAAGGAATTCTCCGGAGAAACACGCAGCGCGCTGATGTCAGGGTCGATGCAAGCATTGATCGAAGCTGGTAGCGATGCGCTGTCAGCGATCAGCAAACTGGTCAACGAGGCTGATGAAGGGAGTCACGCCGATGCTCTTCACGCAGCTGCCGACGTCAGACTGCTGGCGCCGATACCTGTTCCACGTAAAAACGTTTTTTGTGTCGGTCGAAACTATGCCGAGCACATCGCCGAGGGTGAGCGTGCGCAGAAAAAGAAAATAGGCGTCACGGAACATCCGGTTTACTTCACCAAGCCCTTGACCGCAGTGATTGGTCCATTGGCAGACATCCCGATATTTCCTGACCTGTCCGAAGCGATTGACTACGAAGTTGAACTGACGATCGTCATTGGTAAAGCGGGGCGAAATATCAGCAAGGCCGATGCCTACGACCACATCTTCGGATACACCATATTAAATGACATCACCGCTCGTGATATCCAGCGTCGCCATGGCGGTCAGTACTTCAAGGGAAAGGCGCTGGACGGCTCGTGTCCGATCGGGCCCTGGATCGTCACGGCCGATGCCGTCAGTGACCCACAGAAACTGGCAATCGGCCTGAAGGTCAACGGTGAGACACGGCAGGACGGGAATACGGCATCCATGATCTTCGACATACCTACGCTGATTGCCTCTCTGTCCGAAGGGCTGACCCTGGAACCGGGTGACCTGATCGCAACCGGTACACCGTCAGGTGTCGGCTATGCCATGGATCCACCTCAATTCCTGAAAGACGGCGATACGGTGGTGTGTGAAATTGCGGAAATCGGGCGACTGGAAAACACGGTGCGCGCCAGTCAATGAACGTATCCGCACGCGCCATCGGTGAAGCTGCCACTAATAGCGTACCGGTCTATGAACTCAGGAATGTTGGCAAAACCTACGCTCGCAACAAGGTCCTGGCGTTGGAGCAGGTCAGTCTGACACTGAAAAAAGGAAGCTTCTCGTCGGTGATCGGCTCCAGTGGTTGTGGCAAATCGACACTGTTGAAGATAATGGCTGGCCTGCTTCCACCCAGCACTGGCCGAGTGGTGCTGCAGGGACAGCCGGTTACGGGCCCTCGCCGGGACATCGGCATGATGTTCCAGCAGGCCACCCTGTTCCCCTGGCGTACGACGATCGAGAACATCGTGCTGCCTATCGAGATTCGTGACGGGCGAGCCGCTGCCGAGAAAGCGAAAGAGCATGCGCATGATCTATTGAAGGTGGTCGGGCTGAGCGGCTTTGAAAATGTCTACCCCAATGAACTCTCCGGTGGCATGGCGCAACGCGCTGCGATCTGTCGAATGCTGATTACCGAACCGGCTGTGCTGCTGCTCGATGAACCTTTCAGTGCGCTGGATGAATTGTCGCGAGACTTGATGAACATGGAGTTGCAACGCATCTGTGTCGAACAACATGCCACCGCATTTCTGGTTACCCACTCGATTCCAGAGGCCGTCATCCTGTCGGATGATATCTATGTGATGAAACCGCGACCGGGCAGATTGGCTGAGGTCTTCACTGTGGATCTACCCCGACCGCGCACACTGGACATGATTACCACACCGAAGTTCGGCGCCATGGTGGATCATATCCGGAGCCTGCTGGACAAAGAGGCTGATCTATGACCGATTCCAAGAAAGGAACACTTACCGATGGCAAGCCGGCAGTAGCCGATTCACGGCCGGATCTGCAAGAAAAGCTGCGCACCGATTCGCCGATGAATCCACAGACTGAATCACAGGCCGAATTGGCGGCCGAGCATGGCGAAGAAACTATCTGGGTGGAAGAGGTCTCCTTCCTGGACCGCGTACCGCGTGCGGTATCGATGGCCTTCGTGTTTGTCGTATTCGTTGGTTTGTGGCAGTTGTCTACCAGTCTTGGCCTGGTGTCGCCGATCATACTGCCCACGCCGGGTGAGACCCTGAGCGACCTGATTTTCGTCGGCAAGAATCTGCTGTCAGGCAATTACATGCTGCCGGCATTATGGATAACCATCAAGGAAGTGCTCTACGGCTTTGCGCTGGCCATTTCTATCGGTTTCTCGCTCGGGGTGCTGGTCGGGGAAACCGCTTTCGGTGAGCGGGCCGTCATGCCGTATCTGGTTGCTATCGATACTATGCCCAAGGTCGCATTCGCGCCCTTGTTCGTCGCCTGGCTCGGCTTTGGTATCGAGTCGAAAGTGGCATTGGCTGCATTCATAGCCACATTTCCGATCGTAGTGGGTACCGCAGCAGGTCTGCATGCCTCTGACGAGAATTCAAGAATGCTGTTCAAGACCATGGGTGCCAGCCGAATGCAGACCCTGATCAAGATGAAGTTGCCAATGGCTCTCCCGCAAATATTTACCGGCCTGAAGATCGGCGCGGTGGGCGTCATGGCTGGTGCCATTACCGGTGAGTTCCTGGGTGGTGGAAAAGGCTTTGGTGAGCTAATTCGTGTGGCAGCCTCGCAATTGCATACACCCAGGGTGTTTTCCCTGATCCTGTACCTGAGCCTGCTTGGCCTGGCACTCTATGCGCTTGTGACATGGACTCAGCGCCGCGTCGTATTCTGGCAAAAGGAAACCGTTGGTCGTGCCCATGACTGATGCAGCCCCACCTGTATCACCTGACTCTCTCAGTCGCTTCGTTGCTCAGGCATTGACCGCCCAGGGCGTACCGGAGCTCGATGCGGCCAAGGTGGCTGGCCTGATGGTCGAGGCAGACGTCTTCGGTTACGGCACACACGGTGTGTTTCGCTTGCGTCAGTACCTGGCGCGACTGCGTGGCGGAGGCTGTAACCCGCGTGCGACGATAAAAAT
>JABDKN010000187.1 GCA_013002205.1 Granulosicoccus sp. | reverse complement strand
TCACCATAGAACGCCGCTGTCAGTCCGTACACGATGGCACTTTCGATCTGTGCCACCACGGTATCGGGGTTGATCGCACGTCCGCAATCGATCGCCGCACTGATACGCCTCACACGTATGGCCTCGTCGACATTGGGATCAAGCTGCACGACAAGCGCGCAATAGGAACCAACCGATGCGTGAACCGCCAGACCCATCGGTCGTTCCGCTGAGCGTTTGGGCCATTGTGCAATGGCAGCCGCAGCAGACAATACCGCCTGGTGACGCTTGTGTGAGTCCAGCAGGTTTATCTGATACTTCAGCGGATCGATACCTGCCGTTACGGCCAACTCATCGAGGAATGATTGCACGAAGAAAGCATTCTGGCTATGACCAACCGATCGCCAGAACCCCACTGGCAACCCTGTATCGACTATCTGAGTTTCGATACGCTGATTGGGTACATTGAATGGCAGTTCCCTGGCACCTTCAACCGAGTGTGCATCGACGCCATCCTCGACCCTGTCAGGGAACAGACGTTCCAGAATGGACGGACTGGCGATGCGATTGTGCCAGGCAGTCGGGTAGCCATCATCTCCCAATACCGCCTTGAATCGACTCATGGCGGCGGGTCGATAGAAGTCGTGACGGGTGTCTTCCTCGCGAGACCAGATCAGTTTCACCGCTTGTCCCATCATTCTGGATGTAAGCACTGCCTGCATGACGAAATCCACTTCGAACCGTCGGCCGAATCCACCACCCAGAAACAGGGTATGCACGCTGACGGTCGCGGGAGCAACTCCCAGGAGTTCCGCTGCAACCTGCTGAACGATGCCCGGTACTTGTGTCGGGGCCCATATATCGACCCGGTCTTCACGTACCCAGGCCGTCGCATTCATCGGCTCCATGGTTGCATGCGCCAGGTGCGGTACCTCGTAGGTCGCCTCGATCACGGTGGAGGCGCCAGCCAGAACCGGGGCGATATCACCGGCGTTATGCGCAACCGTCCCCGGCGAGTCGAGCGCGGTCTGTAATTCCCTGCGATAGTGGTCGGTATCGCGTCCCTGGCTGGCACCCGGATCCCAGATCGGTGACAGTCTCGCCAGGGCCTTGCTGACAGGCCAGTACCCTGTGCCGACCACCACCACAGCATTGCCCAGGCTCAGAACCCGTTTCACACCGGAGATGGACAACGCGGGTGTGTCATCTACAGAGACCAGAGTGCCGCCGACAGTCGGACAGCTGGCCACCGTCGCGATGAGCAGATCCGGCATCTGTACATCGATGCCGAACCGGGCACTGCCATCGATCTTCATCGGTGTATCCAGCCGCTTCGCCGATGTGCCCAGCAGAGTCCATTGTTCCGGTGTTTTCAGCACCACCTCGTCCGGCACGGGCAGGCGTGCGGCTGCGGCTACCAGATCGCCATAACGCAGCACCTGGCCGGTTGCTTGATGAGTTACCGTCGCATTAAGTGCAACACAATCACCAGCGTCCACATTCCAGCGTCGGGCCGCAGCCTCGGTCAACATCTCGCGTGCGGTGGCTCCAATGTGTCGCAGTGGTTCGAATGTCCACCGGATACTGGTGCTGCCGCTAGTCGCCTGTGTACCGAAGATCGTATTACTGAAGGTACTCTCTGCCGGTGCCATGATCGCTTTGACGGATTGCCAGCCCACTTCGAGCTCCTCGGCAACCAGCATCGCCAGAGAGGTGTATACCCCCTGCCCCATCTCCGAGGCAGCAATCGTTACGGTGACCTGGTTACTCGGATCAATGTGCAACCACAGGTTGAGTCGCCCGTCTTCCTCCGTCAGCACATCGGTGTGGACCTGTGCGTCGGCATGCGGAACGTACATCCCGATAAGCAAGCCACCAGAAATCCCCGCACTGTGTACCAGGAAACGACGTCGGCTCATCTGTACAGTCGAGTCCATGTGTCGCATGCCGATTGCACGAGTCGAATCAGTCATTCCCGCTGCCCTCTTCCGACTGGCGCGATGCGATGATGTCAGCCGCACGGTGTATACCCTGGCGAACCCGATTGTAAGTGCCGCAACGACAGATGTTGGTCATTGCCGTATCGATCACTGCATCGTCCGGCGCGGGATTGCCAGCCAGCAGCGACGCGGCTGCCATGATCATGCCGGACTGGCAGTAACCGCATTGCGGTACGTCCGCCTCCTTCCAGGCCTGCTGTACCGGGTGATCGCCCTTTTCGGACAGGTGTTCGATCGTCGTTATCCGTTTGCCGACCACAGCAGAGACCGGTAGCACACAGGATCGGGTAGCCAGGCCGTCCACATGGACGGTACAGGCCCCACACGCTGCGATACCGCAGCCGAACTTGGTGCCCGTCAGTCTCAGGTTGTCACGGATGACCCATAGCAACGGCGTGTCTTCGTCTACATCGACGCGGACAGGCTGCTCGTTCACAGTCAAATCGTATTGCATGAGAAATTTCTGATTACCTCCATGGGCATTCAAAGAGTGTAGACGGTATGGCGGTTGCCACCTTTTCCCTCATATTCCGGGCCATCACTCGTGGTAATAAAACCTTGATGCAGTGCTGAATTGGCACTCTCATCATGGTAGTGCTAACAACCGGAATGAACCGCTGATGCTATAAACAGACTAACAGCGACACGGGTTGGACAATCAAGAGTCTGGCCAAACTGTCGCTATTCTTTAAGGAATCGACAAAAACGATCGAGGGTAATTGCATGGTCACTTCGTCTTTTGACGGGCTCATACAACCCACTTCATCCCTGCAGGACTACTTCCGGGAGCGTATCGAATGCGCAGCCGGAAAACTCAGCATCGATGGGAACGACGAGACCCTCTGGTACCTGACCCAACTGCTTTGCACTTTTGCGAAAACCAGCCGATTTCTGGACGATAACGGCACTGGTGCGACGCTGACCCCGTTGGCCGAGTACTACCGCATGGCAGCCGAATCTGCCAGCAAGCATGAGAGACGTCTGCAACTGCAACGTCTGGGTGATGTCGCCATCGTGGTTGCCGGTTTATTCGCCGGGGCCTTGAGCCGAAAAGCAGTTGGCGTTCGCTACTACATGTCGATGGGAGAAGCCGCATACGGTACCTTGGCAGAAGAGTCATCCCAGTCCAGTAGGGACAGGGCCCTGCAGGGAATATTTGAATCACTGGCCAATGACTTCAGCGACTACGTGATCGTTCTTTCAGAAGTCCCCACGCGCTCGACATCAGAAAAGGATCTGTTGCAACTTGTCGATGAGTGGGAAAGTACCCAGCATCCGGCCCTGGCCAGACAACTGCGGGCACAGGGGGTGTTCCTTGAAGAACGGTGCGACGAAGCCAATCCGGCAGTTCATTGAGCACGCGTCTCCGGCAGCATCGTACGAGCTGATGCCGGTGTTTGTAAAAATTGCGTAATCATGGAGCACCGTCATGCTGGTCGAGCAACTGCAGTATCGACTCCAACATCAATACGATCTTGCCATACCGTATCAGGTGGAGCACTTTGTTTCCCACGATGCGACGCTGGCCAGACAACTTGCCGAAGGTTCCCTGACAACTGATTCAACCCCGGGAAGTCCTGCCCGCGAGAGTGCGGAATCGATCGCATCAGAGACCGTTTTCATCAGCCAGACTGACAACTCACTCGAATTCACGGTGTACCTGGATCAGGATGTGGTCCAGTCTGCCAGTGGCAATGCGCAAACCGATGTGCCAGGCACTTCACGCAACCGGAGCATGCCGACTCTGGACAGCCTGTGTACCGTGGTAGAAGGTGTCAGTCATGCCGTTTGCCTGCTGTGGCATGCTCACCATGATCGTCAGCTGAGAGCCCTGGACCTCGAACTCCAGGCAGAAGTTGACAAGTACCTGGTACTGCTTGACTTTTGTCTGGATGAAGACAGCCGTAGTCGGCTGCACCGGCAACTGTTCGCCAATGCACGATTTACCGCGCCGGTGGATTCTGAGCTCTACCGGCGCTACAAGGCCGCCAGCGACTCGGCGGCGACCTACTGCAACTGGCTGTTCCAGGAATTTCCGGGGCCTGCCGGGCGCACCGGTCTGCGCCAGGAACTTGCGCGTTTCTATCGATTATCTGGCAGCGCAAAGTTCGACAGGATCAAGAAATTACACTGAGAAACGTCTGACTGGCCGTTTCACTCGTATCAAAGCCTGAGCGAGTAAAGATTCCGCAAACATTGTCATGCAAATGACGGAATCGACAGACCGTCATTACCGGTATCGTTGATGGCGATCGATACGGGACGGAGTGTTGATGACTGATTACCGGGGCCAGATGAAAGTACTGATTAGATCCATTTCATTCCTCTTCATGAGTGTCATGTTCTGCACAGGCGTTCAGGCGGACGAGACGATTGCCCAGCGATATGTCGAGGATGCCAGGCTGATTGGCGAAGCTCGCATGAAGGTGCTGCTTTGGGATGTATTCGATGCACGGCTCTATGCATCCGGGGAGAGATTCGACCGGACGAAACCGTTCGCCCTGTCACTGAGCTACCTGAGGGAACTCAGGGGGCACAGTATAGTCGAGACCACGATCAGCGAAATGTCCAGACAAGGGCGGTTTTCGCCATCCGAACTGAGGAGCTGGGAGGGCCAGCTGGCGCGACTGATCGACGACGTCGACACGGACACCACCATCACTGGTGTCCGTGACGAAAACGGACACACACTGTTTTACCGGGACGGGCAAGCCCTGGGGAAAATTACTGATACCCGTTTTACTGGAGGGTTTTTTGATATCTGGCTGGGTGACAGGACATCCCGACCAGCGTTTACCAGACAACTGCTGGGCACGGCAAATTCCTGACCACTTCGATGTGGCGCTTTCGGATTGTCGATAGCCGGTTGCCGGGGCCAGGCACGTGCAGTTGAATCGCACCAGAACCCGAACCCCCATCACATTTTGCAGCCGGACAGGCCCCAGCGCTGGCCCACAGTGGCTGGAGGTTTGACACGGGCCGGGAAGAGGGTGTCTGATGAGTACCTGTGTACACCGAATCCTCCTGAAACCCACGATGAAAAAAAACAGTTCTGACAGGCTCGATAAACTGGTGGCTTCAGCCCGGGCAGATTATTCAGCACGCGAAAATGGTTACCGCCAGCGCGCCCTCAAACTCTACCCGTGGATCTGCGGGCGCTGCATGCGCACATTCGACAACAGCAACTTGCGGGAACTCACGGTTCACCATCGCGATCATGACCACGACAACAACCCGGAAGATGGCAGCAACTGGGAACTCTTGTGCGTCTATTGTCACGACAATGAGCACCAGCGTCACGTAGAACAGGTCACTTACGGCAAGGAAGAGTCAGGCGAGGTTGCCACTCACAATCCCTTCGCCGATCTGAAATCACTGCTGGGAAAGCAGCCTTAGCCGTTGCAGCGGGTGGCCGTACAGGCGCGTCCCGGTTTCACCGGGTGACAGGCAGCGCCTACAGCAGCGTGTCCAGCAGCATGACCGTGGTTGCCAGGAATCCGACCGACCAGATGATCGAACGTCCCGGCACCCAGCCAAAGGCGTAGGCGGGCACATACAGAACTCGCGCACCCAGGTAAAGCCACGCGCAGGCACCGGTCAGCGCACTGGACTGCCCGGAGAGACTGACGACGATCGAGGCGATGGCAAACAGCAGCAGGGCTTCGAAATGGTTGTCCAGGGCCCGGATGAGCCGTGCTGTGCGGATGCTGACCTGATCCTCCAGCGGACCGCCCATGCGCTCCGGATCCCGCGCAGACAAGGTCTTGCCGGTCCCGACTTGCAGATTGACCGGCACCGCCATGAGTATGAATTGCACGACTTGAAGCAGCGCCGCGAGCACCAGCACGGTAAGTTCAGTAGTCATCCTGGTAAGCCTCAGTTCGACAGGGTCGAATTCATCGGATCAGTGGGCACGAGGGCGCCCTGCAGTCTGCCGGACACTCGGTGACCGACGCCCGATGCTCTGTACGGAACAGCGTAGCAAACCAGTTTACAGCAGTGCAGAGTGCGGCAGTGCGGCAGCGCGGCAGCATCCGTTACACTGGGATCCGGACACCTTGATGACACGCGTGCGATGAAAACGATACTTGGAACCATGACCTTCAGTGGGCAGGTCGATAAGCAGACAGCCGTCAGGATGGTTCAGACTTTCAGGCGCGCCGGGCACACGGAACTGGACACCGCCTACGTGTACAACAAGGGGCAGACAGAGATCCTGCTGGGTACACTCAATCGCGACGGCAAACTTGACGGGACAGTAATTGCCGGCAAGGCCAATCCATGGGTCGATGGCGGCCTGTCAGCGGAATCGGTGGAGCGACAGTTGAATACCTCTCTGGAACGCCTTGGCATGGCATCGCTGGACCTGTTCTACCTCCACGCTCCGGATCTCTCCGTGCCTGTCCGGGAAAGCCTTGGTGCAGTTGCACGATTGCACGGCCAGGGCAAGTTCAGGCGTTTTGGACTCAGCAACTACGCAGCCTGGCAGGTAGCCGAAATTGCAGAAATCTGCGCCAGTGAAGGCTGGATTGCACCCACAGTGTACCAGGGGATGTATAACGCGCTGACCCGCGACGTCGAGCGGGAACTGCTGCGTTGCCTGGACAACTACGGCATCGCTTTCTATGCCTACAACCCGCTTGCAGGAGGACTGCTATCCGGCAAGCATCAGTCCGTACAGACGGTTCCCAGCTCGGGAAGATTCGCCAGCTTCGATGGCTACCAGGACCGCTACTGGAAGCCATCCTATTTCAACGTGATCAACCAGCTCTCTGGCCGATGTCGCGCCGCAGGTATCGAACCCGCCGCAGCCGCGCTTCGCTGGCTGGTTCACCACTCGGCTCTGGCCACAGAGGACAAATTGCCCGAAGGGCAGCAGCACGGCATCATCATCGGCGCCAGCACCATGGAGCACTTCGAATTGAACCTGCAGGCCTGTAACGCTGACGCATTACCGCCGGACCTGGTAGATGCCTTTGCTCAGGGATGGGAACAGGTTCGGCCCGCCTGTATCAAATATTTCCGTCCCTGAAGCAGGCGTACAGCGAAACCTTGCAGAGCCTGTACGGTTACCGTTTCCCGTCGGCCAGACTGCCCAGGGTATATCTCAGCCTGAAGCCCAGCAGCACCGACGCTACGGTGAGCCCCGTGATCAGTCCAATCCACAGGCCGACTGCACCCAGGCCAAGGCCATGTGCACAAAAGACACCCAGACCGAACGCCACGACCCAGTATGAGAACGCATTGATGAGCATGGGAATGCGAGTATCCCGCAATCCGCGCAACGCACCAATGAGCATGATCTGGGATCCATCGGACAACTGGAACACGGCTCCAAGCACCAGTAGTCCAGCGGCAAAGCGTTGCAGTTCCACATCATCGGTGTAGACACTGGCTATCTCGTGACGAAACAGAATCAACAACGATGCAGTCGTCAGGGCCATTGCCAGTGTCAACAACGCACCACTGGCAACTCGAAGACGAACCGGGGCCACCTGTCCCATTGCAGCCGCCCGTCCGATACGCGCCGTCAGGGCGAAGGACATGCCCAGCGGCAACATGTAACAGAATGCTGATGCACTGATCGCTATCTGGTGGGCACCCGATTCCAGCAGTCCGATAAAGCCCATCTGTACCGACGTTGCCACGAACAATCCAGCCTCGAACAGCATGCCCAGAAATATGGGAATCGACAGGGACAACATCGGACGTATCTGGCCCCAGTCCGGTCGATCCAACCGGGCAAACAGCGCATAGCGGCTGAATCGTGAACCTCGCAGCAGCAATAACAGAACCAGTGCCATGCTGATGTTGACCAGCGTCGTGGCAAGTCCAATGCCGAAAAGCCCCAGTTTCGGCAGCCCCATGAGTCCAAGTCCCAGACCAAGGCTGGCCAGCAGATTGATGAAAAGACCCATGGCTGTGACCAACAGTACCGGCCTGGCATGACCGGTCGCCTCACAGACGTTGCGCGAGGCCATCACCAGCGCAAAGAACGGCAGGCTCCAGCAGGCACCTATCAGGTATTGGCTGATCAGAGGCGGCAGTTCCTCGGTAAACGGGAATCTGTGCACGTTGTCGCGGAGGATCAGTAACAGGACCAACGCCAGCAGTCCGGTCAGCAGGCCCAACCACAGACCCTGGCGAAACACCTTACCCACACCGGCTTGCCTGCGCTGACCGATGAGGCGCGCAAGCGTGGGCGACAGACCGGCCATCAGTCCGATACAGGACAGCGATACCATGAACCACAGACTCCCGCCGATTCCACCAGCGGCCAGCTCACCACGACCTATCTGGCCGGCCACGACAGCATCGATCAGGCCATTGCCAATCTGCAGCAACTGGGCGCCGATAAGCGGCAGACCCAGTCTCAAGGTTCGACGCAAATCGGCACGCAGGGCTGCGAGTCGCCACCAGTGTGTACGTACTTGAACCAAGGATCGATACAGTCCGGGGGTTGACACGACACGCGTGCCTGTTGATGAACCGGATAGAGAACTCTACACTGATGCCCTGCGCATTCGTGTAACCACATGTGTCTCCAGCCAGGAACGGCAGTGTACCGGTTGACGAGAGTACTGTGAATTGCGGCAGGCCTGACTCAGCTCAGTGCCGGACCGAGACGCAGCCTGCTTCATCATTTACCATGACGATACTTCACCTTGTCACGAAACAGCCCCGTCGTGCATGAACCCTCGAGTGTAACGGGTGTGCGAAAGATCGCCCTGCGTACCGTATTGGCAGGCGTCGTCCTCAACATAGGCCTGGCCGTCATCAAGGGTACGGCCGGCACCCTGGGGCACTCGTATGCACTGATCGCCGATGCCATCGAATCCGCCACCGATGCCTGTGCGTCGTTGCTGTTGTTGTTCGGGCTGCGCTTCGCCCTGCAACCGGCAGACGACAACCACCCCTACGGACATGGCCGCGCCGAGGCGCTGCTTACGTTTGTCATCGTTGTTCTGCTGGTCACTGCGGCGGCAGTCATCGCCGTTGAAAGCATCGATCGAATACGCACGCCTCACCGGTCACCTGAACCGTGGACATTGCTGGTACTGGCCGCGGTGATCGCTGTCAAGGAACTGGCCTTCCGACATGTTTCCCACCAGGGAGAGTCCACACGCAGCACGACTCTCAAGGCCGATGCCTGGCACCATCGCAGCGATGCCATTACCTCCCTGGCGGCATTCATCGGGATCAGTATTGCATTATGGATGGGTGATGGCTGGGAGACAGCTGACGATTGGGCGGCTCTGGTCGCCGCGGCAGTCATCGTCCTCAATGCCTACCTGATCTTTCGTCCTGCACTGGGAGAATTGATGGACGAACAGTTTCACGAAGACCTGGTACAGGATATCCGCGAGATTGCCACACGACACAGCAGTGTGATCGATACGGAAAAATGCTTCGTCCGCAAGGCCGGTGTCGCCCATCATGTGGATCTCCACCTGATCGTGGACGGCGCCCTCAGTGTACGCAGAGGTCACGAAATTGCACACCAGGTGAAAACCGAGCTCATGATGACCCTGCCGGAAGTGTCCGACGTGCTGATCCACGTCGAACCATCCGATTGATGAGTGATTCACCGCAGCTCAGCATCGATCGGGATAGAGACCCGCTTGTCCGGGCTAGGATGCGCCCGTATCTGCCTTGAATCCTGCCGCCTCGATGCCCGCGACTGCGCATTGTTCGTCATTGCCTGACGTATCACCCGTAATACCCACAGCACCGATCAGTGTGCCCTCGGAGGAGCGAATGAGAACACCACCCGGGACCGGTACCAACGCACCATCACACAGTGAGTTCATGGCCTGGATGAAAAACGGTTCTTTTTTTGCCCGTTCGAACAGTGCACGCGAGCCCATGCCCAGAGAGAAAGCACCGTATGCCTTACCGTGTGCCACCTTCGGCCGGAGCTGACTCGTTCCATCCTGGCTTTCGCTGGCCTTGATACTGCCGCTGGAACCCAGCACGACGATCGCCATCGGCTTGAAACCATGTTTCTGCTGTTCGGCAAATGCGTAGTCTATGATGCGTTTAGCGTCGGCGAGTGTGAGTTCCACGTTCATCATTACCCTGGTTGGTGTACTGGCCGATGCCAGTCGGAGATGCAAGTGTGCAGAATCGATGCTGCGGTTGCAAGGTTTGCCCGGCTGACCGACTGCACTGTCTGACCCTGTGCAAACAGCCGCAATTGCACTACTCCCGAGATTGCTGACTGTTCAACCAGTGGCGCACCGTCGCAAACTTGTTCTCCAGATGTCGCTTGAGAATGCCGCCCAGTTCCTGCGGATCGCGAGCCTCCAGCGCCAGCAGGATCTGTTCGTGTTCAGCCACCGCCATGCGCCATCGCTCCTTACTCATATTGGCCAGGTAGCGTGCACGCCTGACGCGCACCGCCAGCGTGCGATACATGTCTGATAACGCCTGATTGCCAGCAGCCTCCAGAATCAGTTCATGAATTCGCTGATTGTGACGGAAATAGCCAGGCATGTCCGACGAGTGGTAACAGTCCAGCATCGCCTCGTGACTAAAGCGAATCTGATTCATCTGGGCGTCACTGACATTGGCGCAGGCCAGTTCACCCGCGAGCGCTTCAAGAGCACCCATCAACGGGAATACTTCTTCCAGTTCTTCAACCGTGATGCCACGCACTTTCGCTCCGCGATTGGGCTGCAGGGTAAGCAGCCCATCTGCGGCCAGCACTTTCAGTGCTTCGCGCATCGGCGTACGGGACACTCCGAGTTTTTCACATAACTTTCGTTCCGGAACCTTCTCTCCAGCCACCAGCACACCTTCCACGATCATGGTTCGCAGGGTATCGGTCAGTTCCTCGTGCAGCGAAGGCCGCCGGATGGAGCGCACGCTGTCCAGGCTGTTCATGGGTGGCTCCCGCTCTGTGTTTCTGCTGCCTTGAGAGCCATGGCCAGTACCTGCACGACATGCAGGGCATCTCGCTCGCTGCCATCGGCTATCTGATGCCGGCAGGATGTGCCATCGGCCACGATCAGCGTCTCCGGATCGGCGGCTCGCACGGCGGGTAGCAAGTCCAGCTCTGCCATCTTCATGGAAACCTCCGCAGTATCCCGCGCGTAACCGAACGCGCCAGCCATTCCGCAGCAGCTGCTGTCGACGACACTGACCTCCATGCCTGGAATCAGTGACAGGGTCTGCTGTACGGCACCGAAGGCATCCAGTGCTTTCTGGTGACAGTGACCGTGGACCAGCGCTCGGGCGGCCGGGGCCCTCAATTGCCACGCAAGCCTACCTTGCTCGCTGTCACGAGCAATCAGTTCCTCCAGCAGCAAGGCAGAAGCGGCCACGGTATCGGTTGCCTCGCCGGGTATCAGCGAGGTGTACTCATCGCGCAGCGTCAACAGACAACTGGGTTCAAGTCCGACGACAGGCACGCCCCTGCTCGCCCACGGCAACAGGGCGGAGACCATTTGCTGTGCTTCCAGTCGGGCCTTGTCGATCATGCCGGTCGACAGATAGGTACGGCCGCAACACAGTTTGCGATTTGCCGCAGACCGCGCGATGTTCACTCGATAGCCTGCTGCCTGCAGTACGACGGTCGCGGCCCGCAGATTGGCCGGTTCAAACCAGCGGTTGAACGTATCCGCCAGCAGAACCACATCGCGATCACCGTCCCCCGGCGCAGGCTCTTCCAGGAACGGATCCGGCGCCCAGACCGGTAACTTGCGATGCGCGGAAAACCCACTCAGGGACTCCGTCAGCCGTGCAAGTACAGGACTCTGGTTGCGCAGATTGGCGAGTCGGCGAAACCTGGAAGCCAGCGGTGCGTAACGCGGCAGTCCGGCCAGCAAATGATCGTGCACGGTATACCCGCGAATGCCGGCACGCGCAGCCTGTACTTCAATCTTCATCCTGGCCATATCGACACCGGTCGGGCATTCACGCCGACATGCCTTGCAGGAGACGCACAGTTTCATGGTGTCATGCATCTCCTCACTTGCCAGTGCGTCTGCACCAAGCTGGCCGGACAAGGCCAGTCGCAAGGTATTGGCACGACCTCGAGTCACGTCCTTCTCGTCACGCGTTACCCGAAAGGATGGACACATTACGCCACCCCTGATTTTGCGGCAGGCGCCATTGTTGTTGCACATCTCGATAGCGCCCTGCAACCCGCCGCTGGCCCCTGACCAGTCAGACCAGTCCAGTTGCTGAGCTATTTCGATCATTTTGTAGCCGGGCCTGTAACGAAACAGTTCTCGGTCATTCATGCGAGGAGCATTGACTATCTTGCCGGGATTGAAGAGATCCAGCGGATCGAACCGTTGCTTCACGGCGGCAAAACTTCTGACCATCTGTTCCCCGAACATGCGCGTGTGAAACTCGGAACGGGAAATGCCGTCACCGTGTTCACCCGAATGCGAGCCCTTGTATTTCAGGACCAGTTCAAACGCTTCTTCGGCAATCGCTCGCATGGTCTGCGCATCTTTTTCAAGCTTCAGGTTCAGCACGGGGCGAACATGCAGGCAGCCCACTGATGCATGTGCGTACCAGGTAGCAGGGGTACCATGCCGGTCGAAGACATCGGTCAATCCGGCCGTGAATTCGGCAAGATCCGGAAGCTCGACGGCGCAGTCCTCGACAAATGAAACGGGCTTTCCCTCGGATTTCATGGACATCATGATATTCAGACCGGACTTGCGCACCTCACCGATGCGCGCCTGCAAGCCCTGGTCTATCGCGTCCACCACACCGCCCCAATGCCTGCCACTGCCCTCCCAGCTGAATCCGAGCTCCGCCATGCATTCATGCAGCAGGGCGAGCTGTTGCAGATTCTCATCCTGCGTCTCGCAGGCAAACTCGACCAGTAATATGGCCGCAGGCTGGCCACGCACGAACTCGGCGATTGCCGATCTGTACATGTCGATTTCACTGGCCAGAGCGATCATGGTGCTGTCCACCAGCTCAACGGCATGGGGGCCCAGTTCGACCAGGTGCTGGGTTGCATCCATTGCCTGGTAGAAATCCGGAAAATGACAGACGCCCAGAACCCGGTGGCGCGGTAACGGCCAGAGCTTCAGCTCGATCTCGGTCGAGTACGCCAGGGTACCTTCAGAACCGACCAGCAAGTGAGACAGGTTACCGGTGGCACCATTGGGCGTCAGTGCGTCGAGGTTATAGCCACCTACCCGGCGCAGGACTTTCGGGAACTGCCTGGCGATTGTGTCACTTTCGCGTTCGCCCAAGGCAAACAGATCAGCCGCCAACGCGCGCTTCTCACCGGCAAGCCCGTGCAGAGACACAGGCACCTCGTCGAAGTGGATGAGTTCTCCTGAGGGCATGAATGCCTTGATGGCATGCACGTTGTGGCGCATGGTTCCGTAGTGGATGGATCGCTGGCCACATGAATTGTTGGCAGCCATTCCGCCGATAGTCGCGCGCGATGCGGTGGAGACATCCACCGGAAACCAGAGTCCGTGGGGCTTCAACAGCCTGTTCAGTTCATCCAGGACCATGCCCGGCTGTACGACACAGCGACTGTTGGCGACGTCCAGGTCCAGCAAGGCATTCAGGTGCCGCGAATTATCGACTATCAGACCGCGGTTGATGGTCTGACCACATTGCGAGGTACCCCCGCCACGCGGCGTAATCGGCATGCCGAATTCCCTGGCCACCGCCAGGGTCGCCTCCACATCATCGATACTGCGCGGAATGACGACGCCGGCCGGCATCATCTGGTAGATGGATGCATCGGTTGCGTAGCGACCTCGAGTGAATACATCACAATGAACGTCGCCGGCAATCTGCTCATTGAGTCGACGCCCGATTTCGGCGTGCTCGTCAGTTTTCATTGCAATATGCTGGGAAATAAATTAATAATGAATGCAAAATTCAATTTAGGCAACCATTTGCACAGGTCACGCCCATGAGACAGCCCGGTCGACATTTCCTGCAGATTCCCGGCCCCAGCGCGGTTCCCGATCGCATACTCAGAGCGATCGACATGCCCGTGGTCGATCATCGGGGTCCCGGATTCTCTGACCTGGGTCACCGTGTGCTGACGGGCATCCAGGGTATCTTCAAGACCGCTCAGCCGGTCATCATCTATCCCGCATCGGGCACCGGTGCCTGGGAGGCTGCTCTGGTCAACACCCTGTCTCCCGACGATCAAGTGCTGATGGTGGAAACCGGTCATTTCGCACATCTGTGGCAGAAACTGGCCATGAAACTCGGACTGCAGGCTCGACTGATCGAAACCGACTGGCGTCGCGGTGCCGATCCGGAATTGATTGAAGCAGCCCTGAGCGAAGACACCGGCCGCAGCATCAAGGCCGTGTGCGTCGTGCACAATGAAACCTCCACCGGGTGTACCTCACGGATTGCGGCGATCCGACAGGCCATCGATGCGGCGGGCCATCCGGCACTGCTGATGGTCGATACGATCTCGGGGCTGGGCTCAGCAGACTTTCGCTTCGACGAATGGGGTGTGGATGTCGCGGTCTCGGGCTCGCAGAAAGGCCTGATGCTGCCGCCTGGACTTTCCTTCAATGCGGTCAGTGAAAAAGCGCTGGCGGCCAACAAAGTCGCCACTCTGCCAAATGCCTACTGGCAATGGCGTGACATGCTGGAGGCCAATCAGCGCGGCTACTTTCCCTACACACCGGCAACCAACATGCTGTTCGGCCTGGCCGAGGCGATCGACATGCTCAATGAGGAAGGCCTGTCCAATGTGTTCGCCAGGCATGTACGTCACGCGGCCGCCACCCGACTGGCGGTGACAGCCTGGGGGCTCGAGGTGCAATGCCAGGTCGATGAGGAACATTCCCCCGTATTGACAGCCGTGCGCGTACCGGATGGCAGCGATGCAGATGCGCTGCGCAGCGTGATACTGGAGAACTGCAACATATCCCTGGGCAATGGCCTGTCGAAGGTACAGGGCAAGGTGTTTCGCATTGGGCATCTCGGCGATTTCAACGATGTGATGCTGCTGGGCACCCTGGCCGGTATCGAGATGGGTCTGCACCTTGCGGGAGTTCCGCATCACAGCGGTGGCACACAAGCCGCCCTGGAATACCTGAAGTCCACTGGCAAGGCTCGGTCGAAAGCGGCGTAGTCCGCTGGCAGGCCATGCATTCAACCGCATGTTGCGGCTTTTTACAACGAGGAGAAATTGACATGAACCATAAGTTGACAGCCGTATTAATGGGGGCCTCCCTTGCATTGTCAGCAGGCCAGGCGTCCGCCGAGAAGATGATCCTGAAATTTGGCCACGTAGGCAATCCCGGTTCCCTGTTCGAAGCTTCAGTGAATGAGTTCGTCAAGAATGCCAACGCCCGTCTGGGTGATCGCGCGGAAGTCCAGGCTTTTGGATCGTCCCAGCTCGGCAAAGACAACGAACTGCTGCAGAAGCTCAAACTCGGCCAGGTTACCTTTGCCCTGCCTTCCTCGGTGATGTCGTCAGTCGCTGATGAGTTTGGTGTGTTCGAGATGCCCTATATCATCCAGTCCCGTGATCACATGAAGGCGGTACAGGCAGAGATCGGTGAAAGCGTGTTCAATGCCGCTGCGGAGGCAAGAGGCTACAAGATACTGGCTTACTTCGAGAACGGCTTTCGGCATATCACCAACAATCTGCGCCCCATCAATGTGCCCGATGACCTGGCCGGCATCAAACTACGCACGCCCAAAGGCGAATGGCGGGTCAAGATGTTTCAACTCTACGGTGCCAATCCCACCCCCATGGCCTTCTCTGAAGTATTCACAGCCTTGAAAACCGGCGTCATCGATGGCCAGGAAAACCCCTATGCGCAGATATGGTCTGGCAAGTTCCAGGAAGTACAGAAATACTTGTCGGTGACTGGACACGTCTATACACCGGCCTATGTACTGGTGTCTGCAAAGAACTTTGCCAAGCTCCCCGAGGACATCCAGAGCGACCTGATGGCCGCGGCTGCCGAATCCCAGGATGCTGTCTACGCAATGGCTGCCAGCCTGGAAACCGAGCTGCTGGAGAACATCAGGAATGCGGGTGTAGAAGTCAATGAAGCAGACAAGCAGGCCTTCGTCGACGCATCCAAGCCTATCTATGATGAGTTTGCCTCGACAGTGGAAGGAGGTGCCGATCTGATCGATACCGTGTTGTCGCTGGCCAGATAATCCGGACTCTGTCCGGTACCAGCGCCAGTGTGACTGCCGCTGGTACCGGGCACTTCACTCACCCGCGCACACGCAGCGTCAATGTGCCGAACCAACACCTTAACCCGGATTATTCATGAAATCACCAAAGCCTTCCGCATCCCCTTCGTCCGTAGCGAATTTCGTTCAGTCGGACATACACTCTGTATCTCGCCGGGCCGCGTTCGGCTCCTTCACGAAATCCGCTACGAACAAAGGGTCTGCGGGGCTGGCCTTCCAGTGAACGGATTCGGCGTTTCATGAATAGTCCGGGTTAAGATCAATCAGGACCAGCCTGCTTGTGGAGATGCCAAAGTGAATCGATTGTCACGCCCACTCGAGTTCATACTTGAATGGTTTCTGATGATCCTGATGGTCGTGTTGACCGCGATCGTGGTGATCGCCGTGATCTACCGAAAACTGGACGCCTCTCTGTCCTGG
>JABDKN010000179.1 GCA_013002205.1 Granulosicoccus sp. | reverse complement strand
AGCCAGAACGCCGGCGAGCAGTAGAGCTGCGCGTCTGCCAAGTAGGTATGAGGTTGAGTTCACGTTATGAATGATGCATCTGAAATGGGTTGAGGGAACACGGAATTCGCACACTGACTATTGCGCTTGCGAACTTTGCAGGCCGCCGGATGAGGATACCGGATTTTCAATTTCCTCCTGGATATGGCTGGCCGCCTCGACCCCCAGAATCGTGTGGGTAAATTCAGAAATATGAAACTGACCGTGCGGAACATGCAGCCTTGCAGAACCCTGGTACCGGCTGAGCACATCGTTGGATACAAAATGATCACTGTTTTCCTGTACAGTGGACAGCAGGCCCTCGACCACCGAGCTGCGGCTCCTGTTGAGAGCCTCGACCTGCGGAATATCGAGGATGATCAGTTTCGCGCCCATCTCATGCGTCACATCATAGATGCGTTCGATCAAGGCGGCCGTCAGGTCGATCTCGTAATCAGAGAATTCCTGTGTAGTGGCCACGGCAACTTCGTTGGGTTCACCGTCGGCTTGCCGGCTCTTGAAATACGCCCAGACATTATTGAACAGCAATGAGTAGAAATAGGAGTTCTCACTCAACCACTTCACCCCCGGCACCTGGTAGATGACATTCTGAATGTTGACGCCGGGTATTCGCACGGTACTGGCAACTTCCAGTTCCTGGCTGTCATTCAGCCGATAGATATTGGCATTGACGTTGTCCTGGTAATCATTGGCAAAAAAGCCGAGGACAACGAAATCGGGCGCGTATTTGACGAGTTCCTGCTCCAGCAGCACGAGTGCTTCGGCATTACTGAATCCGGAAACACCGGTATTGAACACCTGCGCCCCAATGCCTCTTGTGGTGAGGTATTTTTCAATGATGCTGGAGTAGGTATAGTCCTGGTCCGCCTCCACGCCTTGCGTGTGTGAATCCCCGAGACTGACGACGCGAACGGTGTTGTCCGGCTTGTCATACGTGAAATCCTGGTAGTTTCTGAATCCCTGGCTGTTGGTCGTGAATTTCCAGCTCCCATCGATGCTGGTATGGACAAACTCGCTGTTGGGAATGATCCTGCGCAACGTAAAATCACCGTACTGGGCATCCGTGTGATACCGGGGAAACATTTCGGTGGTGTCTTTGTACAGAACGCGAGTAGCGAATTCTGCAACAGAGAAGGCGATGGCCGACACGACGACCAGCAGCAGGGTATTTCCCAGTATTGACTTCAGCTTGTTCATAAGGAGTGGATTACGCTGGTTGGGCGAAACAGTATTGGAATGTATAGCGCTTTGACCGGTCTTCGGGTAAGCACGACGAGAGCGTCTGGCCTGTGCAGCAGCAGGCCAGACGTTAGCGCATTGGTGGATGCGGCAGTGAGACCGGATTCACGCAGTTTGTTTTCTACCGGATTCGGGGCTGCATTTCTGTGCTGCTCATCAGTCCAGTCCGAACTCACCGCTTCAGGATCCTGTTCCGTTCGTTATATCGGTCATTGAGTGAGGAGTTGGGGCTGGCGCCGCACTCCAGAGCTGTCCTGAACGACAACGGATTATATACCGGGAGTGCGGATTTGCACTGGAACAACTCATTTGACAGCCAATATCCAGGACTGGCTGCACCGGTAACGCGGGGTGTCACGCCGAAGGGCGTGGCCGGCACTGCCCGGAATATTGCAGTAGTCTTGCACTCCACACGCACCGCACAACCGTTAACGCCCATGAATCCTGACGGCACCCGGACCGATACTCCCGGTAGCACCGAGTCGGCCCCTGTCGACTCCTCGTCTAACGCCGGGACCCAAGCGGCCCGGTCGCCTCATAAGGCCCTGGTCTTCGACGGGCACAATGACGTGCTGACCAAGCTCATGGGTGCGGGCGGCGTCAAGACGGCTGAAGCCTTCCTGAGCGATACCGACTTCCATATAGACATGCCCAAGGCCGCTCGGGGTAATCTTGCCGGGGGCTTTTTTGCCATGTGGGTCGCTTCTCCGGCCGGCCACGACTACCAGGCAATGATGAAACAGGCGCAATATGACGTGCCGCTGCCGGATCCGGTTCCACACGATGACGCGCTGGCTGTAGTACTGGCCCAGGCGGCCATCCTGCTACGGCTCCAGGATATCGGCGCTGTACGCATATGCACCAGTGTGGACGAGCTGGACAAGTGTCTCGGTAGCGACAGACTGGCGGCCATCCTGCATCTGGAGGGTTGCGAAGCGATAGATCCCGACTTCCATGCCCTGGATGTCCTGTACGCGGCCGGACTGCGCTCCGTCGGCCTCGTGTGGAGCCGGCCGACCCGGTATGCTGCGGGTGTGCCGTTTCGCTATCCGTCGAGCCCTGATATCGGCGCGGGTCTGACGGATCAGGGTATTGCCCTGGTCAGGCGCTGTAATGATCTGGGTATCATGATCGACCTGTCACACCTGAACCTGGCGGGCTTCAATGACGTGGCCAGGTACAGTCGGCATCCGCTGGTGGCCACACACTCCAATGCGCATGCCATCTGTCCACACGCGCGCAATCTGACGGATGCGCAACTGGAGGCCATCCGCGCCAGCGGCGGCATGGTGGGTCTGAATTTCGCCAGCGCCTTTCTGCGTGACGATGGACGCATGATAACCGACGTGCCGGTCGTGCAGATGATCCGCCACCTGGACTACCTGATAGAGGCGCTGGGCGAGTCAGGCGTGGGTCTGGGTTCTGATTTTGACGGCGCCCGCATCCCGGATGTCATCGCCGACAGTGCCGGGCTTCCCGTACTCGTGCAGGCCATGCAGGAGCACGGTTATGGAGATGCACTGATTTCCAGGATCTGTCACCGCAACTGGCTCGATCTGCTGAACAGAACCTGGCATGCCAAATCTGCCGGGTGAAGTGCACCGGCAGGCAGTTCGCAGCGTCGAAGACGTTCGTGCGTGATTGATGTGAGCGAGTTTGTTATCGTGGCTGGACGACATTCGTTCGACAAGCAACCTTTCAGGGAGACGAGACGCATGATCATGAAGCTTCAGAGCCGTTCCAGGCGCAGGATACTCAACAAGACGCTGGGCTCCATCGCCATCAGCGTCGCGCTGGCCAGCGTGGCGGGGTCCTTCAGCCTTGCCCAGGCCGCGACGCCGGACAATATGCTGGTGATTGCCAATCGTATCGACGACATCACGACCCTGGATCCGGCACAATCGTTCGAGTTCGCCGGCAGTGATGTCAATCGCAATGTCTACGGCAAGCTGGTGAATTTCGATCCCCTGGATCTTGCCGCCGGTTATCAGCCCGACCTGGCTGAGAGCTGGGACGTGTCCGAGGATGGCAGGTCCATCACCTTTACCCTGCGCGACGGCATTCGCTTCCACTCGGGAAACCCGGTGACCGCTGAAGATGCCGAGTTTTCCCTGCGCCGCGTCATTCAACTGAACAAGACACCTTCGTTCATCCTTACCCAGTTCGGCTTCACGCCCGAGAACGTGGAAGAGACCATCGTCGCCGATGGCAACACCTTGACCATCACCACCGACAAGAAGTACGCCACCTCGTTTGTGCTCAATTGCCTGACGGCCACCGTCGGCAGCATCGTCGAAAAGGCACTGGTCATGGAAAACGAGAAGGACGGCGACCTGGGTAATGACTGGCTGGCCACCAACTCTGCCGGTTCCGGTGCCTACAAGGTGGTCAGCTGGAAGCCTGCCGAGTCGGTTACCCTGGCGGCCAATGAGGATTTTTACCTCGGTGCCCCGGCCATGAAGCGTGTCATCGTGCAGCACATCCAGGAATCGGCCACCCAGCGCCTGCTGCTGGAAAAAGGCGATGTGGATGTGGCACGCAACCTCAATCCCGAGGACATCGCCGGCATCGAGGGTAAGGAGGGACTGGCAGTGGATACGGAGCTGCGTGGTCGCCTGATGTACATCTCGTTCAACCAGAAGCACCCGGAGCTGTCCAAGCCCAAGGTTGTCGAGGCACTCAAGTACCTGGTCGATTACGAAGGCATGCAGAACAGTTTTCTCAAGGGTCAGTGGCAGGTCCACCAGAATTTCCTGCCAGCCACCTACCTGGGTGCCATCGATGACCGGCCGTTCGACTTCAACCTGGAAAAGGCCAGGGCCCTGCTGGCTGAAGCCGGCGTCGAGAACCTCGAATTCGAAGCAGGTGTGCGTGAAGCACAGGAGCGCATCGAGATTGCACAATCTCTGCAGAATACCTTTGCCCAGGCAGGGGTGACGATGAATATCACCATCGGTACCGGCAAGCAGATTCTCACGCGATATCGGGCTCGGGAGCTGGACATGTACCTGGGTGCCTGGGGACCGGACTACCCCGATCCACACACCAATGCCGGTACATTTGCCTATAACCCGGACAACTCGGATGAAGCTCAGGCCACCGGATTGCTGGCCTACCGCAATGCCTGGGATCCGGGTCCCTTGTCGGCAAAAGTCGAAGCGGCAGTTGCCGAGGGAGATACCGATACCCGGCGTGCCCTGTACGAGGAGATTCAGCGTGAATTTCAGAAAACCTCACCATTTGCCATCATGTTCCAGAAGACCGAACAGACGGGCCGTTCTGCATCGGTGCAGAACCTGGCCCTGGGCAGTGCAGTCACGGCGGTGTCCTACTGGCCAGTGACAAAATAGGTCTGCATGCATCCGTCGCGCAGCTATCAGGCAGGGTTGTCCGACACTGATCCGGCATGAGTGCCACTCCGGGAGTTGACGGGCTGGCCTCGCAGCGCGCCTCTCCCCGGCGGCCGTCTCCAAAGTGGACTCGCCCGCCGTGGATGAAGGTGCTGCTGAAGCTTGCGAACACGCTGGGCATGATCCTGGCGACCATGCTCGGCCTGCTGTTCGTTACCTTCATCATTGGCCGCATCATGCCCATCGATCCGGTCATCTCGGTAGTCGGTGAGCGTGCCAGCAAGGCTGTCTATGATGCTGCCTACGAAAACATGGGGCTGGACAAGCCAGTCATCGTCCAGTTCCTGCTGTATCTCAGTGATGTGATACGGGGAGATTTCGGCGAATCGCTGTTGAATTCGCGACCCGTCATCGATGACATTCGACGTGTATTTCCCGCGACCCTGGAGCTGGCCACGCTCGGCACCCTGATCGGCGTGATCATCGGTGTGCCTCTGGGCATCATCGGTGCGGTCAAGCGAGATTCCTGGATCGATCAACTCAGTCGCATCATTGCGCTCGTCGGCTACTCCATGCCCATATTCTGGCTGGGACTGGTGGGTCTTCTCGTGTTCTACGGCATTCTGGGCTGGGTGGGTGGTCCCGGCCGGGTGGGCATTTTCTATGTCGATGTAGTGCCGCCGGTTACCGGGATGATCCTGCTGGACAGCGCACTGGACAGGCAGTGGGACGTCTTTCGTGATGCGTTGAGTCATATCATCCTGCCCGCCTCGATATTGGGCTACTACAGTCTGGCCTATATCAGCCGC
>JABDKN010000158.1 GCA_013002205.1 Granulosicoccus sp. | reverse complement strand
ACCGCCACGTGATGATCCACACGTGGAAGCCTCAGTGATTCGTGAATGCTGACAACACCGCCAGTGCGCGGCTCACGAGCCCCGAACACCAGTCTGGCTACACGTGCCTGCAGCAGGGCACCGCAACACATCAGGCACGGTTCCAGCGTGACATACAGCGTGGCACCATCGAGCCGCGGGCTTTGCAGCGTTCGCCCACACTCTTTCAAAGCCACGATTTCCGCATGTGCCGACGGATCGTGATCCGCCTGACAGCGGTTCATTCCGCGGCCCAGTACACTGTCACCCACCACCACCAGGGCGCCCACCGGCACCTCACCGTAGCTACCGGCTTCTGTTGCCAGAGCCAGCGCCTGAGCCATGAAAGACTCATCGACACGCCGCTGACTCATTGGCCTTATCCGTTTCCGGTCTAGCTGGTCACGGCCTCACCTGCCTCCACTGCCTTCATGCTCAGGCGGATACGGCCCTGCTTGTCCACTTCCAGCACTTTCACCTTGACCATCTGGCCTTCGGAGAGCTCATCAGCCACGTTCTGCACACGCTGATCGGAAATCTGGGAGATATGCACCAGACCGTCCTTGCCGGGCAGTATGTTGACGAACGCACCGAAATCCATGATCTTCTGAACACGACCTTCGTAGATGGTGCCGACCTCGATATCCGCGGTGATCAGTTCGATGCGTCTACGCGCCTCTTCACCCGCCGACCGGTCGCTGGAGGCAATCTTGATCAGGCCATCATCACCGATATCGATGGTGGCTCCGGTCTCTTCAGTCAATGCGCGAATCACCGCACCGCCCTTGCCGATGACGGCAGCGATTTTCTCGGGATTGATCTTGATGGTGATGAAACGTGGTGCATGCTCGGACAGATCACTACGTGGTTCAGCCAGAACCCTGGCCATCTCGCCCAGGATCCACAAGCGACCTCCTTTAGCCTGTTCAAGAGCCTTCTCCATGATTTCACGGGTTATGCCCTGGATCTTGATGTCCATCTGCAAGGCGGTGACGCCCTCTGCGGAACCGGCTACCTTGAAATCCATGTCTCCCAGATGATCTTCATCACCGAGAATGTCAGACAGCACGGCATAGCCGTTATCTTCCTTGATCAGTCCCATGGCGATTCCGGCCACGGGTGCCTTCAGTGGTACGCCTGCATCCATCAATGCAAGGCTGGTTCCGCACACTGAAGCCATGGAACTGGAGCCATTGGATTCAGTGATTTCCGATACCACACGAATGGTGTACGGGAAATCCTCGTCCGAAGGCATGACCGCCTGCACACCGCGCTTGGCAAGCTTGCCATGCCCGATCTCCCGACGCTTGGGAGAACCGACGAATCCAGTCTCACCCACGGAGTACGGAGGAAAGTTGTAGTGCAGCATGAAGCCCATGCGTGTCTCGCCACTGAGCGCATCGATGATCTGGGCATCGCGTGTAGTGCCCAGCGTGGCAGCGACGATGGCCTGCGTCTCACCACGCGTGAAAACGGCCGAGCCGTGAGTGCGCGGCAGAATACCTGTGTGCACCGTGATGGGACGAACCGTATCGGTGGTGCGGCCATCGATGCGCGGCTCACCGGCGATGATGCGTGAGCGTACGATGGATTTTTCCAGCTTGCTGAAGGCATCCTTCACCTCGCCGGCACTGAAACCTTCTTCGCCTTCGGCAGCAGCCAGAGCCTCGACCACCCGAGTCTTCGCCGCGGACACTGCATCCTGCCTGGCCATCTTGTCGGCAACCTGATAGGCAGCTGTCAGGTCCGCCCTGGCTGCTTCATCCACTTTCCGGGCGAGTGCCGCATCCGGCTCAGGTGCCGACCAGTCCCACGAAGTTGCATTGACGTCAGCGGCCAGCGCATTGATGGCTGTGATGGCGGTCTGCATATGTTCATGACCGAACATCACAGCGTCCAGCATGACCGATTCCGGCAGTTGATCCGCTTCGGATTCGACCATCAGCACTGCACTCTCGGTGCCTGCGACCACGAGATCCAGTTTTGATTCCTGCATCTGGGATACCGTAGGATTGAGTACGTATTCGCCGTCGATGTAACCCACCTTGGCTGCACCGATGGGGCCTGCGAATGGCATGCCGGAACAGGCCAACGCCGCCGATGCACCGATGAGCGCCGGAATGTCTGCACTGATTTCGGGGTCCAGGGACAGGACGGTGGCGATGACCTGCACCTCGTTCATGAAGCCTTTGGGGAACAGCGGCCGCAGTGGTCGATCGATCAGCCGCGAGATCAGGGTTTCCGATTCGCTGGGTCGACCTTCACGCTTGAAGAATCCGCCGGGAATCTTGCCGGCAGCGTAGGTCTTTTCCTGGTAGTTGATGGTCAGGGGAAAGAAGCCCTGGCCCGGCTTGGCCTGCTTCTGGCCGACCGCGGTCACCAGTACCACGGTGTCACCCATGCTGGCGACGATTGCGCAAGTTGCCTGACGCGCTATTTCGCCTGTTTGCAGGGTAACTGTCTCACTGCCGAATTGAAAAGTTTTTGAATGTATGGTCACAAGGTGTTCCTGAGATGGTAAGCGGCCCCGGTCAGAGGCCTCGTTACACTGCCACCAGTTGGTCGCTGCCAGCCGATGGGCGATTGACTCCTTTTCGGTGGAGCCGCCCTTAGCGGCGCAGACCCAGGCGCTTGATCAGGTTCTGATAGCGGCTGGCATCCTTGCGGTGCAGGTAGTCGAGCAGCTTGCGACGCTGATTGACCATTCTCAGCAAACCACGACGGGAGTGGTGGTCATGCTTGTGTTCCTTGAAATGCTCGGTGAGATGTGAGATTCGCGCAGACAGCAATGCTACTTGTACTTCTGGTGACCCTGTGTCCGTAGAGTCGGTCTGGTGTTCTTTGACGATTTCCGCCTTTCGTTCGGGACTGAGACAAGACATGACGAATTAGATTTCCAAAAACGGGTTGGTTGGTGGTCCACTGCCGACAGATGCAGCAGGTAACCTAACATTATATCAGTTCAGTCCCATTGCAGCACACGACGCGGTGCGACTTGTTCACCAGATTCGCTGAGCACACCCAGTCCTGCCAGCCGCCCATTGCTGTCGTAGACCCGGTACGGCAGTTCCGACCGGGCAGCTAGCCGATCCTGGCATACGCCCGGCCAGTCACCGGCTGGAACACACGCAGCGGATTGCCCTTGCCGAAACGCTGCCAGTGCAGTATCCCCGAGTCTGACGGCTGGCAGATGTCCCATTCCGGCGTCGACAGGCAGCAGCAGTGCATCCAGCCTGGCGTGCACCGGGCCTGTGGTGGATGGACCAGCAGCAGTCGAATCCTCCAGTGCGGCCTGCGCACTCAACCGGTGCAGAGCTTCCAGCGACACCATCGGCTGCTGTTCGAAGGGTGATACAAAGGTGCGTCGCAACGACGTGACGTGCGCACCACAGCCTATCGCCTCACCTATGTCCGTCACCAGGGAACGGATGTAGGTCCCCTTGGAGCATCGAATTGACAGCCGCGCCGTGGACCCGGTAATCGACAGCACGTGCAGCTCGTGAATGACCACGGGTCTGGGCGGACGATCCACATCCCTGCCTTCGCGTGCCAGCTTGTAGAGCCGCTGTCCATCTATCTTGATGGCGGACACCATCGGTGGTACCTGTTGCTGCGGTCCACGGAAGCGGCCGCAGACTTCCACAAAGGCAGCCTGGGTCAGGTTCCCAGGCACCGGTCGCGTTTCCATTACCTCGCCGTCAGCATCGGCCGAGTGTGTGGTGACGCCAAGTTGCAGTGTGGTCTCATAGCCCTTGGCTGCATCGAGCAGAAAGCCACTGAGTTTGGTCGCCTCACCGAAACAGATAGGCAGCATTCCGGTTGCCAACGGGTCCAGGCTTCCGGTATGTCCGGCTTTCCTGGCGCCGAACAGGTGCTTGACCTGCTGCAAAGCGCGGTTGGAACTGCCACCGGCCGGTTTGTCCAGCAACAGGATGCCGTGTACCGCACGGCCCTTGGCATGGCGGCGACTCACCCTAAACGTGCAATTGAGCAGACGCTGACCACATGCCCACCACCAGTCAAGCTGTACAAGCTCGATTCGTCAGTCCGGTACCCGCGCATTACCGCCAATGCTCTCCTCATCATCAGCCGGTTCATCACTGTCCGTTGTATTGCTGGCAATCGCCGTGGCTATCAACGCCGACATACGGGCTCCCCGTGCGGCCGAATCATCGTAATAGAAACGCAATTGTGGAACCGATCGGGTACTCATCTGCCTGGCAAGCTGCCGTCGCAGAAATCCGGAGGCCCGGGCGAGCGCTTCCTGCGTCTCCGGCTGCTCGTCACTATCCATCAGGGAGTAGTAGACCTTGGCCACCGACAGATCCCGCGACACCTCGACCGATGAAATGGTGAGCATCGGTGAAACTCGCGGGTCCTTTACCTCGCTCCGGATCAGGCCTGCCAACTCACGCTGAATGAAGTCTGCAACCCGATGGCTTCTCGGATAATCGCTGGTCACAGGGATCGGGCCACCTCGGTGCGCTCGAATACCTCGATGACGTCACCGGGTTTGACATCGGTGTAGTTCTTGACACCGATTCCGCACTCGGTACCCATGCGAACCTCCTTGACGTCGTCCTTGAAGCGGCGCAGAGATTCCAGTTCACCTTCGTAGATGACCACATTGTCCCGCAGGACGCGAATCGGCTCGTCCTTGCGTACGACCCCGTCGACTACCATGCAACCGGCAATCAGGCCGAACTTCGGTGAATTGAACACCTCGCCGACCTCCGCATTGCCGATGATACGCTCCCGTACTTCCGGAGCCAGCAATCCGCCGGCCAGTTGTTTGGCCAGATCGATCAGTTCATAGATGACGCTGTAGTAACGCAGATCGGTTTCCTGCTCCTGAATCAGTCGACGAGCAGCACCATCGGCACGGACATTGAAACCGACCAGGATGGCCTCGGATGCGGCGGCCAGATTGGCGTCCGATTCATTGATACCACCGACACCACCACCGACGACACGTACCTCTACCTCATCGGTACTGAGCTTCTCCAGTGCATCACGGATGGCCTCATAGCTACCTTTGACATCGGCCTTGACGACGAAGTTGACCACGGGCTTGCTGCCCTTGATTTGCGAGAAGACGTCATCCATTCGTGCCGGTCGACGCTCCGCCAGCCTGGCATCCCGCTGTTTGCCGTACCGCAGTTCAGCCAGTTCCCGCGCGCTTTTCTCATCGGCCGCCACCAGCATCTCGTCTCCGGCATTTGGCGTGGCGGACAGTCCGAGTACCTGGACCGGTGTCGATGGTCCGGCTTCCTCGACCTGATTGCCGTCCTCGTCGAACATGGCGCGTACACGACCTGTCACCTGGCCGCAGATAAAACTGTCGCCACGTTTCAACGTACCTTCCTGGACCAGGATGGTGGCCACCGGCCCCTTACCCTTGTCCAGTGAGGCTTCGATGACGATTCCAGCTGCATTGCCTTCGGGCACCGCTTCCAGTTCGAGTACTTCAGCCTGCAGAATCAGTGCGTCGAGCAACTTGTCGACACCGTCACCCGTAAGTGCCGAGAGAGGCACGAACTGCGTGTCGCCGCCCCATTCCTCCGAGATGACATCATGCTGTGCCAGTTCGTTGCGCACGCGTTCCGGATCAGCGTTTTCCTTGTCCATCTTGTTCACTGCAATGATCAGTGGCACACCCGCTGCGCGCGCATGCTGAATGCCTTCCACCGTCTGCGGCATGACGCCGTCATCAGCTGCCACTACCAGCACGACGATATCGGTTGCCTGGGCACCGCGTGCCCGCATCGAGGAGAACGCGGCATGGCCCGGTGTATCGAGGAAGGTGATGACACCGTTTTCTGTCTCGGTCTGATAGGCACCGATGTGCTGCGTGATTCCACCAGCCTCACCGGATGCGACACGCGAACGCCTGATGTAGTCCAGCAGGGAGGTCTTGCCGTGATCCACATGACCCATGATCGTCACCACCGGAGGCCGTGCCTGGGCATCGCCTTCGCGCTCACCGGCGACCAGTGCCGCCAGTGCGGCCTCGACATCATCGGCACTCATCGGGTTGGCGTTGTGACCCATTTCCTCGACCACCAGAATCGCCGTGTCCTGATCCAGGATCTGGTTGATCGTCGCCATGACACCCATGGTCATCATCGCCTTGATGACCTCAGCGGCCTTGACCGCCATCTTGTTGGCTAGCTCGGCTACGGTGATGGTCTCCGGCACGTCCACGTCGCGCACTACCGGTGCTGTCGGTCTCTCAAAGCCATGCTTGGCTTCAAAGTTGTTCGGCAGTGCTCGACGGGCCTTGCCCTTGCGTCGACCGGACTTGCCTTTGGCAACGTGCAACTGGTTACGACCGTACCGGGTATCACCTCCGCCACCGCTCTTGCCACGTCCCTTGCCCTTGCCCTTGTCGGCACCACGCGCACTGCCACGATCATTACTGCTGGCCGCCTGCTGTGCTTCCATGGCGGCGCGACGCTGCAGATCGGCGGCCACACGTTCCTGCTCCCGGCGTTCCTGTTCGCGCTTGGCGTTCTCGTCCGACTCCCGACGTTTTTCAGCGGCAACCTGCTTCTCCGCCATGCGTTCGGCAGCAGCGCGAGCCTGGGTCTCCACTTCGAGGCGCTTTTCGGCTTCCCGGACCAGCTTTGCCTTCTCGGCAGGAGACATGTCCGATGCTGCGGCTGCCTTGCTGGCGCCGGCAGCTTCTTCCGCCGCCGTCGTTGCGGCAGCCACGGCCGCTGCGGCCTGGGCTTCAGCCTGACGCTCGGCATCGGCTGCCGCATCGCCCGTCGAGCCCTCGCCGACCGGGGGTGCCGCTGGCTCTGCCGTACGTGCACTGGCTGCTCTCTGCGCCTGGGCCGCTACCTGGGCTGCCACCTGGTCAGCAACTGCACTGTCGCCAGCCGAGCCCGCAGCATCGACGAAGTCTGCAGCGTCGACATCGCCGGATGCAGCGCTGTCCGCAGCAGGGGTATCAACCACAGGGGGACTTTGTGAATCGCTTTCGAGCGCAGCTGCACCCGACACCTCGGCATCGACCGTCGTCGGCGATACGGAAACCGCCTCTGTGGCCTGCGTCGACTCGGTCGCCTCGTCTGCGGCAACCGCATCACCAGGGCGCAGATACGTGCGTCGGGCGCGCACTTCCACATTGACTTTCTTGCGGCCTGAGGCATCCGTCTTCAGCTCACTGACGCGCTTGCGCTTGAGAGTGATCTTCTTGGCGCCACCGCCCGTGGCCACCTGACCACGTGACTCGCGCAAGTGCGTAAGCAGCGTCAGTTTCTCCGAATCGGAGATCATGTCGCCTTCGCCGGTCTTGGGAATGCCGGCATCGCCGAGCTGCACCAGTAGCTTGTCCACTGGTGTTCCCACGACCTGCGCGAGCTGTTTTACTGTTACTTCAGCCATAGCTTCTCTTGTGTTTTCCAGTACGACCGGTTACCCGGAAGGTACTACTTGCCTGCCTCTGCCGTCGCCTCTTGCGCTTGCGCGTCGGCAAACCAGCTTTCGCGTGCTTTCATGATCAGGGTAGCAGCCAGTTCCTCATCCATGCCCTGTACCACCATCAGGTCATCGACTGACTGATCAGCCAGGTCATCGACCGTGAGAATATCGTGAGCCGCCATTTCCAGGGCCAGCTCCTCGTTCATCCCCTGCATGGCGATCAACTCGGCCGTCGGCGTCTTGCCTCCCAGCTTCTCCTCGGTGGCGATCGCCCTGGTCAGCAGTGCATCCTGAGCGCGACTACGTAATTCGTCAACGATCTCTTCCTCGAATTCGTCGATATCGAGAAGTTCCTCACGCGGGACGTAGGCGACTTCTTCTACCGTCGTAAACCCTTCCTGGACCAGTATGAGCGCCACCTCTTCATCCACGTCGAGCTGATCCACGAACACCTGCAGCGTCAACTTCGATTCTTCCTCGCTCTTTTCCTCGGCCGCAGATTCGTCCATGACGTTCAGCGTCCAGCCTGTCAGCTCGGAGGCGAGACGTACATTCTGACCACCTCGACCTATCGCCAGCGAAAGCTTGTCATTCTCCACGGCAATATCCATGCTGCGCTTTTCTTCATCCACCACGATACCCTTCACCTCAGCCGGTGCCATGGCATTGATGACAAACTGAGCCGGATTTTCGTTATACAGAATGATGTCGATACGCTCGCCAGCCAGTTCGTTGGAAACGGTCTGCACGCGAGAACCCCGCATTCCGACACACGCGCCGACAGGATCCAGCCTGGGATCCAGTGAGGAGACGGCGATCTTGGCCCGTGCGCTGGGGTCTCTGGCCGCACCGTTGATGACGATGACGCCCTGCCCGACCTCGGGCACTTCCAGTTTGAACAGCTCGATCAGGAATTCCGGTGCCGTCCGGGTGACGAACAACTGTGGTCCACGAGGCTCGCTGCGTACTTCGCGAAGATAACCGCGCAGCCTGTCCCCGGGTCGCACCGCTTCGCGGGGAATCATATCCTCACGGGATATATAGGCCTCTGCATTACTGCCCAGATCCAGGTAGACGCCGCCCCGTTCCAGGCGCTTGACGATACCCATGACCAACTCGCCGACACGGTCACGATAGGCGTCCACGACGCGTTCCCGTTCGGCTTCACGCACTTTCTGTACGATAACCTGCTTGGCGGTCTGCGCGGCGATACGCCCGAAATCCACCGACTCTATCTCCTCCTCCACGTATTCGCCCAACTGCAATTCGGGGGCATCGTATTGTGCCGCCGACAGCGTAATCTGCCGCAACGGAAATTCCATCTCGGCATCATCGGCCACGATTTCCCAGCAGCGGTAGGTCTTGTAGTCGCCGGTCACGCGATCGATGGCGACACGTACCTCTATGTCGCCTCCGTGACGCTTGCGGGTTGCCGAGGCAAGCGCCGCTTCGAGCGCTTCGAATATGATTCCTTCGTCCACGCCTTTCTCGTTGGACACGGCATCCACGACCAGCAGGATATCTTTACTCATTTCAACTGAGCCTCAATACGTATGGGTGCACCGCTGCACTCCTGATTAACATTTGCACTGCCCATTCCTGGAAAACCGTTCAGACGTCACGAGCTGCCTGGCCATGATCATGGCAGACGCCCTTTGACGTGTGCCTGTTCAACATCGGCGATGGACAACTCATAATCAGTGCCATCTACCTCAACCGTCGCTACGCCGTCTTCGACACCCACCAGTTGTCCCTTGAAGTTACGTCTGCCACCGATGCCGTCGGCCAGTCGCACCTTGACCTCCTCACCGATCTGGGCGGCGAAATGCGCCTCGGTAAACAGGGGTCGATCAATGCCCGGGGACGAAACTTCCAGTAAATAGGCACTCTTTATGGTGTCTTCAACATCCAGGACGGCGTCGAGTTGACGACTGACCGTGGCGCAATCCTCCATGACGATGCCTTCAGGCTTGTCAATGTAGACACGCAAGGTCATCCCGTTTTCCGCTTGCCCGAATTCCGCCCCCACAAGCTCGTAGCCGAGCCCGGAAACTACCGGTTCGATCACACTGACCACTTGGGTACTGGCTCGTTGCATCTACCTGAAAACCTGCCTTAACTGTAAAAGCTGACCAATGAAAAAGGCTCCCTGGGGAGCCTCTCTATAAACCTCTCGATGACTGACACAGCCGGCCAGGAGCCAGACCGCCCGCAGTAACGCTACTGTTGGAGAATGCGGGAGCATTGACCCAGGGAGTTCGTTACCAGCTATCCCAGCAAGTATAACAGTCCACCGTGTACCTCGCTACTGTTGTAACGACTCACGATGACTGCTCTCTGTGCAAGGGTGATGCCGCCCAGCGGCGGCGTGCCGTTTCATCCGACTGGAGTGACCGCCGATTTTCTGACGATGCCCGGCTGTACTCACTCGGACACCCTCTCCAGCCTGAGCACTTCACGCCCCTGGCTGATCTGTTCATCGACCCGCACCGGGATCGATTCCACCACACCATCCCGTTCGCAACACAGCGCCAGCTCCATTTTCATCGCTTCCATGATGATCAGTGGCTGACCGGCCCGGATGCGATCTCCAGTGGCACACTGGATGGCCACGATACGTCCCGGCATGGGTGAGAGAACGGCGTCTGCAGCAGGTCCTGCCCTGAGCTGTTCCCCCGTACCGTTCACACCGAACACCGCCCCCTCAGGCCCCAGCTGGATGAACAATTCGTCGCCGAGCAGGCAGCACTCGCAGAACAGATCAATACCGTTGACCTCGAGCCGGGACTCACCCAGCCTGCGCAGCCTGATGCCTTCATCCGGAAAGCCGGTAAGCGAGGGGCATCGTACGCACCATGCCGGGTGTGCGCTGCCAGGGCCCAGTGCCTGGAGCTCGCAGAGCCGGGTCTGACCATCGACTTTCAAGTTGACCTGACGCTTCGGCTCGCCCCACAACTGCCAGATACCCAGGCGCAAGGCGACTGGACCCTTTGCAGTCGCCTCCACGGACGGGGCGCTCGGCGATACCAGTTCCAGCGCCGCGGCGGCGATCAG
>JABDKN010000133.1 GCA_013002205.1 Granulosicoccus sp. | reverse complement strand
AGTTTCGAAAGATTTCCAGTCGGACTCTGTCAGCCACTGACACGGTAGTCGCGTTTCTCCAAATTGCGGAAATATTCCCGGCGCAGCTGGCCAATGATCCGGTATTCAGGGGTGCACTGATCGACGCTCATGAATCGATCGTGCGCCAGGGGGCGCGCCAGGCAATCTCATGATTCAGTCAGCACAGGCATTATTCAGTCAGTACAGGACTGCCAGGTGATTCCGGATCCTGACAGTTCACTGCGGATCGCTGGAATCATGCTCAGTCATGAACGACAACGCTCACGCACAGACTTCAGACTCTGAGTTCCATCGATGAATCTGTACCGGCGCTCCACCTGAAAGTCGCTCACGAGTATCCAACCACAGCTGTTTCCAGGTTTGCGCATCTCGTAGCTCGGACTCAGGTGCCAGCCTGCTGCGAGCAACGAACGAGGGGAACATGGGTCGCCCGGTAGGCTGGCCCGTTACATTGTAGCGAAGGTCGAAACTCCAGCGAATGGCAGTGCTGCGATTGCTCAGCGAGCCATGGATGGTCAACGGATGGAACAGCACGACACCACCGGATCTGACCGGCAATGGCCGGGTTTCCCGGTTTTTCAGAAGCCTGTCTGGAATACCCAGTTGCGGCAACGGACAATGTGCCTGCATGGCTTCCCGGTGACTGCCGGGTATGACCTGCAGACAGCCGTTGAGCTCGGTAGCATCAGTGATTGCAACCCAGGCCGTTACCATTTTTGTCTCATCTGCCTCGGCCAGTGTGGTTGCCCGATCCTGATGCCAGTCGGTCGACGTGATGAAGGAGCGAACCTCGGTACTGTTCACCAGGGACTCTGGTGGCTTGATACGTACATGCTGAATCGGATTGGATGTCAGTTCAGCGCCAATCAGCGATTGTACGCAGTCGAGCAACTTCTCAGAACGCATCAGATTGAATATGGCCGGACCTGTATGCAGCGGCATGTCAGCGTCGATAGTGCCTGGCGGCAAGGATATGTCGAGTGGCTGGCAATAGTCGATCCCGGCCCGGTACACAGCCAGCAGCTGCTCTTCGAAAGTCAGAGCGGCAACGGATTCTGCCAGCTTGCCTTCAGCAATCCAGCGTGAGCACCAGTCGTTCAGAAGCAGGCAGTACTCATCCCGAACCGGCTGCACATCGGCCAATTGCGAAAACACGTCTTCCACCACCAGGTAACCGTCTTGCCCGAAGCGTGTCACCTGCTCGCCGGTCAGTCCGCTCATCATGTCGTCTCCCTCGGCCAGTAGTTCCGGTAGCTCAGTAGTTGGCCACTTTACGCTCTTGCCGTTGACTGCCAAGGTACTCGTCATAGGTGCCGGCGAAGCTGACCAGTTTCCGGTGCTTGATCTCTATGATCTGTGTGGCCAGGGATGATACGAATTCCCGGTCGTGGCTGACGAAGATGATCGTCCCTTCATAATGGACCAGAGCAAGATTGAGCGCTTCGATCGCCTCCATGTCCATGTGATTGGTCGGTTCGTCCAGCACCATGACGTTGGGCGATGTCATCATCAGCTTGCCAAACAGCAGTCTGTTTTTTTCCCCGCCGGAACACACCTGAACCGGTTTTTCAAAGTCATCGGACGAGAACAGCAACTGGCCGAGCGTGGCTCTGACGATCTGGTCATTGTGTGACGATTTGCGCCACTGGCTCATCCAGTCGAAAAGGCTTTGATTGCCACTGAATTCGCGGGTGTTGTCCTGTGGGCAATAGCCAACCGCGGCGTTTTCCGCCCACTGGATCTTGCCTTTGTCAGGCGTCAGTTCGTCAAGAAGGCAGCGCAGGAAAGTGGTTTTGCCAACACCGTTTTCACCGATCACGGCCAGACGTGCACCGGCCTCCAGCATCAGATTACCGTTTTCGAACAGAGGTTCCCCATCGAATCCCTTGGTCAGATTTTCCAGGGTAAACGCCTGGCGGAACAGTTTCTTGTCCTGGCTGAAGCGGATATAGGGGCTGACACGACTTGAACGTTTGATATCTGCCAGTTGAATCTTGTCGATCTGTTTTGCCCGCGAAGTCGCCTGCTTTGCCTTCGATGCGTTGGCCGAGAAGCGGCTGACGAACTGCTGGAGATCGGCTATCTGCGCCTTTTTCTTTGCATTTTCGGATTGCAGCAGTTCACGTGCCTGTGTCGATGCGATCATGAAATCATCATAGTTGCCGGGGTACACACGCAGCTCACCGTAATCGATGTCCGCCATATGGGTACACACCGTGTTCAGAAAATGGCGATCGTGCGAAATAATGATAATGGTGCTTTTCTGGTTGCTCAGCACGCCTTCGAGCCAGCGAATGGCATTGATGTCCAGGTTGTTCGTGGGTTCATCCAGCAGCAGTATATCCGGCGAGGCAAACAGCGCCTGAGCCAGCAATACTCGCAGTTTCCAGCCTGGTGCGACATCGCTCATGGGGCCGAAGTGCAACGCCTCATCGATACCTGCACCGCTGAGAAATTCCCCCGCACGACTTTCGGCGGTGTAGCCGTCCATTTCAGCAAACTCGATTTCCAGCTCTGCGACACGCATGCCATCCGCTTCGGTCATTTCGGGAAGCGAATAGAGTCGATCGCGCTCCTGCCGGACTTTCCACAGGTCGGCATGACCCATGATGACCGTATCGACGACGCTGTAATCCTCGAAGGCGAACTGGTCCTGGCTCAGCTTGCCGATGCGCTCGTTCGGTGTCACGGATACATTGCCGGCGGTGGGTTCAAGTTCACCGGAGAGGATATTCATGAAGGTGGACTTGCCGCACCCATTGGCACCGATCATGCCGTAACGATTGCCATCGCCGAACTTGACCGAAATGTTTTCGAACAGTGGCTTGGAGCCGAACTGGATGGTAACGTTTGCTGCGGATATCACGATGAGGCCTGCGATTGGGTACGCGGGCGCACCAAAGAAGAAGTCAGCCGCGCATTATAACAGCTGATACGGGCGCGTCTGTGATCCGATGGCAAAACAGGTCGTTTCGCTGGACACCCTGTCGGCCAGATCATGTGAAAAGTATGGACCCCTGCGCCAGTTGCCTCGATAACAACAGGCTGGTGGACCAGTTAATAAAATACGCGACCGAATCCGCACCAGTCGGTCTCACCGTGTCGTGTTTGCGCATGCCAGTCGTCCAGGCGCTGCCGTGCGGCAGCCGGCAGGTTGGGTCGCAGCTGATTGATCATGGTCTCCAGATTGAAGGCACCATCACCGACGCTGATGGGCACCTTGGGCAAGGTGTGCGTGGCAGGTGCAGTAGGTGCAGTAGGTGCAGCGGATGCAGGAGCGAATTGAACCTGGCAGGCAGATTGCGTCACAGCTGAGTTGCCGTGCAGGCTGACCATGCGCACTCCCTCTTCGAACGCATGGAGCGACTGTGACCATCTGTCTTCAAGCCAGTGCAGGGTCATCGTGCCATGCCGTGGATCATACTCGGCTGTGAAGAGTGTTCCCATGCCGTTCGCGTAGTCATCCTGGTGCAGTGGCTTCTTCAGGAATGCCCCGGGCAGTTCACGTGGAGCCACTTTGTCCAGTAAGAGAGCCTTCAGGTGCTCCAGCCTTTCGATTGTTCTGGTAAACACCGGATGCATTGCCGTCTCCCTGCCATGCTGATGGTTGGTCGTCACCGCTTGCTGCATCCTGCGCACGCCACCGCCGGGTGTCAGTTCTATGGTGAGCGCCGCTCCGACCCTGTCGGCCAGGGTGATGTTGTAGGCCATGTGCGATGGAACGCGCTCAAGGACACGAACCGCCTCGGCAACGGTACCGCAGGTCTCCATGATATAGCGCAGGATGGTGGTTACGCCAAAACCCCGGCCGGTCTCGCATCGACCACCATAGGCCAGTGCCACAGACAATCCACGGGTGTTGACCGCATCGGACAGTCCCCACAGAAATTCGATCATGCCCATGACCGGTTTCCCAGTCCAGTTGGAATGCAACAACAGGCCCTCATTGAGTTCAGGGGACAAATCGTAGTTTCTGACCAGCCGTACCGAATCGCCGCCGGACAACGCAGCGATGGAGCATCCGCCGAGATAGGCTGGCGGACACCAGGTGGAGAGAAAGCGCGCACTCAGATCATCATTGCCTGCGAGTCTGCACAGTTGCCGGTAGGTAGTCGACAGTTCGGGCATGTAGGTTTCAAGGGCTTGCTCGCACGCTTTGCGCGATGGACCATTTGCTCCACCCCTGGAGATAAACCAGGCCCGGTACTCTGGCCAGGAACGATGCCAGCGGGACAGCCATTTTGGTCCCGGCGTCGATTCCGCGATGGCGTCAAATTGCATGAAGGTGGTCGACATGTGAATGTGTCTCTGCTGTGTGCTTGTGCGGCATGGTGTGTCAGGCCAGTGCACCGCACTGGTCAACGAATACGCTCTGCCAGCGCGGCCTTGACATCGGCCGGTGCCTGCAAAGCACCCAGGACTTCGATGGCAGCGATACTGGCCAGTGCCAGGTCGGGGCTGACATCTGATGCGATTCGAGCCAGCCCAACCACCTTGATGTCGAGTTTCGCGCCAGTGCTGCGCACAGCTTCGAGATCCTTGCGCGTGAATTCACGCAGACCGAGTTCCAGAGTCTGGCGCGTGATCGACTCTCTGACGTTATCAGCGTGTTCATCCAGCAGTCGCCGGACAGCGGTGCGGATGAAATCGCTACGATTCGAATAGAAACCTTCGGAGACCAGCAAATCAACCCGTCCGAGATCCACATACCCCAGATTCAGGGTGAGTTTTTCGGAATCCGGTACTTTAGGACCAGCCATCTCAATATTCGCCTGTGTTCTCTATTGACATCCACATGGATGGCATAAGAACTCCATACAGATGTTTTTTTGGATCTTATACGGGCAGGATATGAAATGCAAGGAAGGCGGGAAATAACGGACGGGTGGATCCGCCTGCGCGTGGAGAATCCGTTACCCGGCGTCAGGTACGCGGATCCGCAATGCTGAATCCTGAAATGCGTGGAGTCGATGACACCAGGAAGCACCCGGCCAGAGCATCTCGAGCATTTTTTCGCCGGGCTGGTATGCTGCGGTATAGAGCGTTCCAAAACCTGAGGAAAAGGCGGTGGAGTACAAAGGTGCGCGAAGAAACGCGGACTTGAAGGCTTCCTCGGTTTCCGAGTGAAACGCGATGTGTTGCAGCAGATAGCGTTCTCTTTCCACCGTAGCGGTGTAGCGCTGCTGCTCCTCCCATTTATACCCGGCCTGGTGATTGGTCGCTACGGCTGCGTGCGTGATGTTGGCGCGCCTGTCCGGAGCCATCTGCACGGTGAGGAACTGGCCATCCGCGTCCAGAGCGGAGACGTTATAGCTCATATGAGTCGGAATTCTTGCCAGCTCCCGGCCAGCCTGCTCCGCCGTGTCGCAGAACTGCAGGACGTAGCGCAATATCATGGGTACGCCGAATCCATCACCCACGGCACTGCGGCCGCCAAAGGTCAATGACAGGCACAGACCGGCGTCGTTGATGCCATCCACCAGTCCCAGCAGTCCATCGCTTATACCCAGGACGGTCCGCCCGCGCCAGTGAGTGCGCAGGATCAGCGAATCAAACGCGTGAGGACTGTAGTCATAATTGCGTACCAGCAAGGGTTTCTCTCCCCGCCAGATTCCCTGACTGCAGGCGGTGAGATAGGCCGGCGGATTGTAGTGACTGAGAAACCGCGCCTGTTGATCGCCACCGCCTGCCCATTCACAGGCGTCGTCGTACAACGGCAGCAGACGCGGCATATGGCGCTTGAGTGCTGCCCTGCATGAAAGATAGGAGGCACGAGCGCCGACCCCGTCGCGCGCCCACCAGGCATGATAACTGGGCCAGTATTCGTTGAAGAGGGCGGCCCATCTGGTCGGTTCCGTGGCGTCGATGGCCCTGAAATTCAGGAAGGCATCGCGGCTCATGCAGGCTCAAAGCAACTTGAAGGCAGGCTCGCTGAGGACGGGTCCGGCAGTTGACTGGCTGATCGGTGTCGCCGCGAACGCCGATTTGATACCGTCTATCCACTGCCTGGAACGCTGCGTCAGCTTGAACCCCTTGGTCATGGTCCGACCCCGTGTGACCAGGATACCGAGGTCGGCGCCTTCGTATCGATAGTCCCCTGGCTTGAGTATTCGCAGGAAGAATGCCTCGTTTTCGCTCTCCACCGCGCGTCGATGGTAATCGAATCGATCGTAGACCACCGATCCGTCCTCGAGCAGCTTGTAGATTCCAGTCTCCGGGGCATCGGTCAGGATGTCTACGGAGTCTTCCGTGTGCTTGATCACCATCTGCGACCAGGAGTCGATCATGTCGGGATCAGCCCAGCGCTTGTTCAGCTCCTCCACATCCAGATTGAATGGCTGTCCGGAAAATTCGAGCAGGTGGAACAGGAACAACGGCGCATCGGCATGCGCAAATGCTGCGTGATTGGTCATCGATGAGGCGCCGGTAATGCGCGGATTGAGTTCGCCCAGGTACAGGTTGTCGGATTTTTCTTCGACCAGGAAATCCAGTTCAAAATAGCCTCTATAACCTTCCTTGCGTAGCTGCTCTCCGAACTTGAAGGTCATTTTGCGTGCCTTTCTGCGCAGGGCTGGCGAGAAAGCCGTGGGGAAGATTTCATTGCCACACCAACCGCCTCGATAGGGCGTCAGTTCCTTGAACCCGACCAGTTCGGTCATCAACGGGCCGACGATTGTTCCGTTCTTGGTGGAGCACGCTTCGATTGCCGATCCTCGACAGGAGATGCGCTTCATGACCTTGATCTCACCCTGGCCTACGATGTCGTGCTCGTGTCGGTGGAAGTCCTTGGCGGATTGGATGAAAAACGTCGTGTGGCCTGAATCACCAAAGGCGGACTGAAGTACCAGGTCGTCACCGAGCTTGGCTTTTGCAGCCACTTTGCACAGGTGATCCCAGTTCTTTATCTCTGACAGAACGTTGGGAACCGATGGCACACCGGCCTTGTCACCGATGCGCACCGTCTCGATCTTGTTATCCACTCTGTTTCTGAGTTTGGCCTTGGGAAACCAGACTTCGGCGTCGAGTTCCTTGGCCAGACGTTCCGTTTCCTCATCGAACATCAAAAAGACGAATTTCGGCTTGCCACCGCGACTGTTGATGCTGTCGATGACATCCTTGTGTTGAAGCAGAAAATTGTTGATATCTTCTATCGACTGGAATTCGACGTGTTCCTTGTCTGTTGGTACCAGGACATTGGGATGGCGCCCGTCGTAGCAGTCGATATAACTGATGTACTTGAAGTGACGCACCCACTCATCCAGTCCAAGCAGATTGAAGTTGGTGGCCGAGATGAAATAGATCGGTGTCTCGTTGCGGTGAAAGAATCGTCGTATCTCTGATATGTTCTTCAGTTTTTTTCTGGCCATTCCTTTTTCTCCTACCTTGCGCTTTTTCAGTCAGGATTTCTCGAACTGCTCGTTCATTCTTCTCTGCAGCGCAGCTTCGCTGAACACCCGTAGTCCGAGATCGGGGCGGTAGCCGTGAATCTCACTGACGTCCAGAGCGCGCATGAATGACAGGATGTCCTCCGATATAACCTGACCGGGGACTAGTATCGGAAAACCGGGCGGGTAGGGAATGATGAACGAGGCGGACACAAGTTTTCTGCCACTGCTCATAGCCTCCTTCATCGATCCATCCAGTTCCAGGTAGTCGCAGTTGTTTTCGTCATAGGCGAGGAAATAGGCCGAACGTATATCCCCTTCGGCCGTAGCGCCCTGGGGATCGAGGCGAAATGCATCATGAAAACAGCTGAAATCCGGTAATGGGGGACAGTTGGAAATCAGGTTGTGGACACGACGCTCGAACGACAGTCGTTCCATCTTGGAGGCATCGTCCAGCAGATCATCAAGATCGCGGGCGATCTCCACCAGGACCTCTATCAGGTAGGCCACTGAAGAGCGCGTTGTACCGATATTGGTCATGAACAGAACGGTATTGCGCGATGTCTTGTTGATCTGGATGCCGAACTTGTCCATCAACACATCATTCTTGAAGGTATCGCCGTCCCAGCCGGTCCCGCCGACAGCGAGGGTAATTCGAGTAGCGTCCAGTACGAAATCGTCATTCGCCCAACTTTCGGAGACATCGGTCCATCCCTGCTCACTGTCGTAGTAGGAGGACAGGCCGCTTTGACGAAATTCTTCAGCAATCATGTCCCCGGCAGTGAGTACCCGGAAGTACTTCTGCAGCAGGGGGTGTCGTGCGATTGCCCGGCGAATGGACATGGCTGCCTCTACCTGTCGCTGCACGAACTCGAAGCCTTCCAGTTCAACCTGGCGTCTGCCGACATCCAGCGAGGCGATGATCTGGTAATTGGGCGAGGTCGATGTATGCGTCATATAGGCTTCATGAAAGACTGCTTCCACTTCGCCCTTGAAATCCTGGTCATTGACATGAATCATGGATCCCTGGCGCAACGAGGTCAGTGTCTTGTGCGTTGACTGGGTTGCATAGATGCGGACCCTGGCATGCGGTGGGGGGACCAGCCGTGTGGCTATCAGTGTTGCATCATCGGCATCTTCCAGTTCAGACTGCTGCTTTTCCCAGGCCTGCCTTAGCGCGTCGCTCTTGAGCTTTACGCGCAGGGTGTTGGCCACGTGCATGGCGGTTCTTTGCCGGTAGGTAGGCCCGAATCGGGCAAAGGCAAACCAGGCCTCGTCCCACAGGAAAACCAGGTCGTGCTTGATTGCCAGGCACTCCTCCACCACGCGCTCGACGTTGTAGACGATTCCGTCGAAGGTGCAGTTGGTCAGCAGCAACATGCGCACCCGATCCAGCTTGCCACTGGCCTTCAAGTGCAACAGCGCATGCTTGATTTCACGCAATGGCACGGCACCGTACATGGAATACTCGGATAGCGGGTAGCTGTCCAGATACACCACCTGAGCCCCGGCCAGCACCAGTCCGTAGTGATGTGACTTGTGACAGTCACGGTCTACCAGCACGATATCACCCGGTTGCACCAGTGCCTGTACCACCACCTTGTTACAGGTGGACGTGCCATTGGTTGCAAAGAAAGTCTGTTTGGCACCGAAGGCGCGCGCGGCAAGTTGCTGCGCCTGTTTGATCGGTCCGCGAGGCTCCAGCAGGCTATCGAGCCCACCACTTGTGGCGGACGTCTCCGCCAGAAAGATATTCGACCCGTAGAACGCTCCCATGTCCTGTATCCAGTGACTTCGGGAGATCGACTTGCCACGGCTGATCGGCAGCGCGTGAAACACACCGGTCGGTTGTCGGGAGTATCGCTTCAGCGCGTCGAAGAAAGGCGTTTCGAAGCGCGAGCTGACACCTCGAAGAATGTTCAGGTGAAGTTCCTGGAAATCCTCCTGGTTATAGAAGACCCGACGGCACTGCCCGAGGTCGCGTCCGGCGATATCCTCGGCCGCCCGATCGGTAATCAGATAGGTGTCCAGCTCGGGTCTGACCAGACCAATAAGGCGACACAGTTCGGGACCGTAATCAACCGAGGCCAGCGCATCAAGATCCTCGTCTTCCGGGATGTGCTTCAGGTATCCGCGCAGAATCGGCATGTCATTGTCTGACCGGAGGCTCAGGCCCGGGCGGACCACTACTGCCTGGACATTATGGTTGAATAGTATGCCCATGAGTGTGTCTTCCAGGCTTGGAACGATGACCGTCTCATAGATGAACGGATCCTCCAGGCGTCGCATCTGGTGAAGGCTGTCTTTCAACCAGCGCGCCTGGTGATCGCTGAGATTATCCACGACCAGCACTTCGAAGTAGGGCTTGGTCAATGAACGCGCTTCCACTGACAATGAGGCGGCATCCTCGAGTTCATCGCCTTCTGCATCATCGGAGATAAGCGGGATATGTCGACGCCTGTAGGCCCCTGTGGTCAGGCCACGCACCACTCGCTGCGTCGCCGAACACAGATCAGCGTAGTTTCTCTGGGTGAGCATGCGTTCCAGTTGACCGAAAGCAAGGACGCCCGGAAACGCCCAGTACGCCTCGATCGGTGCCAGGGCGTCCAACAGTTCGCTGGCTCGAACGAGCAATTTTGTTTCCCTGGACTCGGAGAGACCTTCGGCGACCAGTCCCTCGACTGTCTCTCGCAAATTGCTCCAGCGGTCTGCCCGAAGTTGCGTTCCGCTGTAGTACTCAGTTATCGAATGACTACCCATGACTGTTTATATTCCGAGTTGATCGATAGCGTGGATTCAGCTTTGACAAGCCGCCGTAGAACATGTCAGGTGCCGCTGGCTACGTTGCCACGAGTGATGGGGACCACGCCAGAGTCCGGTTCAGGTGGTGTGCCGAGTCCCGCACGTGAACCCATGACGGGCATCTGCAGTGGTCCCAGTGAATGCAGATACGCATCAGTATCCGAGGTGCGATCATAAACGGAAAAATCGGCAGGCCGGTCGCGGAAACTCTTCAGTAGCTGGCCCAGTCCACGCATGCCTGTTTCACGCTGGCGACGTACCTGGTCAAGATCGATCTCCAGGGGGAACATGTCCTCCTGTCCTGCGCACTGGTGCAGTACATTGGCGGATGGATCGATGACACACGACTGCCCGACACCGCCTGCACCGAGCCCATTGACGTCGAATACGTAACACTGAAACTGTGCTGCTGTTGCCCTGGCAATGGACAGTTCTGCCTGGCGATCGGTGGTGCCTGTCAATACCGGGTGAAGCAGTACTTCCACACCCTGGGATGTCAGTTGCCGCGTTGTTTCAGGGAACCAGATGTCGTAGCAGATGGACAGTCCGAATCGCCCGACCGCCGGTACATCGAATACACAGAATTCAGTGCCCGCACTGATGCCTGCTTCATAGGGCAGGAACGGAAACATTTTGCGGTACCGGGTGACGACATTCCCGTCAGGATCGATGACTGAGGACGTGTTGTAGATTCGGCCGTCCTCGGCAGCCTCGAACATGGAGCCGGGGATCAGCCAGATCCGGTGTTTCCTGGCCAGTTCCTGGAAGCGTTTTTCTGCCTCGTTGGGCAATGGCTGTGCGAACTTGTGCAATGGCCCGAAGCAGGCCAGTTCACTGAAAAGTACCATCTGGGTCCAGGGGAACCTGGCCATCAGAACGTCGGTATGATGGATTATTCTGTCAACGTTGCTCTCCACCGCGGTAACGTGCATCTGGACTCCGGCAATGGCGAATGGTGTCATCTGTTTGTCGTTCAATGAATTCCGGTGGGTGAACCAGTGTAAGTTTGTTTGTCATCAAACTCCATCACTTTGTCCCTGTCGGGAGGACCGGGGTGCCATTTCCGCGAGATATGTGGTATTCCGGGTCCGGGAGCCACATTCCGGGTTACGGTCAATTGCAACAGTGGCTTACAGTCAAACGGAGCCAGAAGTATCCGGATGAACCAAGTGCCTGAGCGAAAGCCTGAAGAGCCGCAGGACAACGATTTACTGACCGGCATACCAGTGTCCTGGTGGGGTCACGGGCGGTTCCCGTGAATGCATTGCCTGGCCAGGGTAGTGCCCCCTGTGCGATCTGTGGTGCAGCCAGGACGCGACACGAGGCGGTAAGTGGTCCGACCTGCGCCTCACTGGCCTGCCGGACACGCATCGCCATTCAACGGCGGGAGGAAATCGATAAAGCAGACCAGAATGTGTTCCGCCAGTACGTGGAACAGCAGGATGCCGCGATGCGCTCGTGTGGGGATCTGGCCATACGGGTACCGTTCATGGACTGTCCCGTCGTGCCATTGCCCGAGAGGCGCAAGGCCGCTTTTCGTCAAAGTCTTAAAAAATATTTGCGCAGAGCCTTTCAGGCCATAGGCACCGACGAGTCAGTCAGCGATGACGGTGAAGCTACCGGGGATCCCGATGCACAGGCTTCGGCACCATTGCGAGCCACGTGTATAGCGTGCGGAGGACACTGCTGCAGGCAGGGGTCAACCCATGCTTTCCTCGATGAGATCTACCTGCCTCGCCTGGTCAGGGGCAGGCCGGGTGATTCGGCTGCGAGGATCTATCGGGATTATCTGGCACGACTACCCAGGGAATCGTACTCGGAATCCTGCGTGTTTCATACAGCTGGAGGTTGCGCACTACCGCGTCGAATGCGCGCGCATATCTGCAATTCATTTTCCTGTGCCCGTCGCCAGGATGCCGAAAAGCAGTTGTCAGAACAGCAACCGGCATCGGTTTTCATCGTGGCGATCGATAGTGGCGTCGTTGGTTCAGCCGCGCAGGTCACAGCCGACGGGCATATGCGCTGGTTGCGACTGAAACCAATCGAACAAGTCGAGCCATCCGGAGGCAACGAGCGGATCGAGCCCGACGAGCAGTCTGGTTCCACAGTATGAGTTGGAAACTGTCGGCCACTTTCATCCACCTGATGCCGTCCCTGGGAACGGCCCGCATTGCAATGTGCGATTGGTTTACGATGCAGGCAGGGACCAATCTGCAGGAGCCGTTGTGAGCATGTACAACCAACCACTCGGCGGCAACGAGATGCCGCGATTTTCCGGTCCGTCGACCATGATGCGCCTGCCTGCGCAGACAACTGCCGAGGGCCTTGATGCCTGTTTTGTCGGTATCGGGATGGATATAGGTACCTCTCACCGTTCCGGTACTCGCTTCGGGCCCAGGCAGATACGTCAGGAGTCGGCCATGATCCGGCCTTATAACATGGCAACCAGGCTATCGCCATTTGACTGTCTGCAGGTCGCCGACATCGGCGATGTACCCATCAATACATTCAGTCTTGGCAAGAGTGTGCAGATAATTGAATCCTTTTACGATGCCATCCTGACTTGCGATAGTGCCCCGTTTACTCTGGGGGGAGACCACACGATCGTACTGCCGATCGTTCGTGCCATGGCGAGGAAGTATGGGCCGGTCGGAGTCATTCATGTCGATGCACACGCAGACGTGAACGATGTGATGTTTGGTGAGAAGGTGGCTCATGGAACACCGTTCAGGCGAATGGTGGAAGAAGGTCTGGTGGTGCCGGATAAAGTGGTGCAAATCGGTCTGCGTGCAACCGGGTACGCTGATGATGATTTTGACTGGTCGCGCCGGCAGGGCTTTCGGGTGGTGCAGGCCGAAGACATCTGGTACCAGTCCCTGGCCCCCTTGATGGCAGAGGTCAGACAGATGATGGGGCAGCATCCGGTCTACCTCACGTTTGACATCGATGCGTTCGATCCGGCCTATGCCCCGGGCACGGGTACAGCGGAGCCCGGCGGCCTGACATCACATCAGGGCATTGAAATCGTGCGGGGTACTTATGGCATCAACCTGATCGGGGGCGATCTCGTCGAGGTATCGCCCCCGTATGACCAGTCTGGTAATACCGCCGTGCTGGGTGCGAACATCCTCTATGAGATGCTCTGTTCGTACGCCAGTAGCCTGGCTGCCGGCAAGTGAATGAATTTCTGCTTTGCGCGCGCCTTAACCCGGGACTTGAAAAATATCCCGGTGACCTGACAATCTGCCAGCGGTACGATTACTATACGCGCATCAAACTGACCCACACCCCAAAGGCGAGCGGGCTTCATCGGCCATCCCGTGAGCGTGGGGATGGTCACATGCTGATCAATCTTTCCATGCGAGCTGACAAGGGATTGGCCGCAGGTATTTCTTGACACAACCAGCGCTCGCACCGACCGTGTGCGCAGCCAGGAGACAACCATGTCGAATGCAGAAATTGCGCAACTTCGCGACGAGTCCATTGCGCGCGGAGTTGGCATGATGACCCAGATCTACGCGGAGCGCGCGGAGAATGCGGAAATCTGGGACGTCGAGGGCCAACGCTACATCGATTTTGCAGCCGGCATCGCCGTGGTCAATACCGGACACCGGCACCCCAAAGTCATCGAAGCGGTCAAGCGGCAACTGGATCGTTTTACGCATACCTGTCACCAGGTAGTGCCGTATGAGAATTACGTGACACTGGCCGAGCGTCTCAATCAACTGGTACCGGGCGATTTTCGGAAAAAGACGATTTTCGTCACGACCGGTGCGGAAGCTGCCGAGAATGCGGTGAAGATCGCCCGCGCGGCGACCGGGCGGTCTGCGGTGGTTGCCTTTTCCGGAGCCTTCCACGGCCGCACGTTCATGGGTATGGCGTTGACCGGTAAGGTCGTACCTTACAAGAAGGGGTTCGGGGCCATGCCGGGCGATATTTTCCACGTACCGTTCCCGGTTGAACTCCACGGCGTCTCAGTAGCTGATTCGATGGCCGCCCTGGACAGGTTGTTCAAGACAGACGTGGACCCGGCGAGGGTAGCCGCGATCATGATCGAGCCGGTCCAGGGCGAGGGCGGTTTCTACGAAGCGCCCGCCGAGCTACTGGAGCATCTGCGAAAAGTGTGTGACGAGCACGGTATTCTGCTGATTGCCGATGAAGTGCAAACCGGTTTCGCGCGTACCGGAAAGCTGTTTGCCATGGAACACCATGCAGTGACGCCAGATCTGACGTGCATGGCCAAGGGCCTGGGTGGCGGATTTCCAATTGCCGCAGTCACGGGGCGCGCGCAGGTCATGGACGCTGCTGATCCGGGTGGGCTGGGTGGAACCTATGCCGGCAGTCCCATCGGTGTGGCCGCAGCGCACGCAGTGCTCGACGTCATCGTCGAGGAGGACTTGTGCAATCGCGCAGAACAGTTGGGTGGACGACTGAAACAGCGCCTTGGCGGCTTGAGTGATCGTGTCCCGGAAATGGTGGACATCCGGGGACCCGGGTTCATGAATGCAGCGGAATTTAATGTCGCTGGAACACGAACACCAAACCCGGATCTGACCAATGCCATCAAGGCCGAAGCACTGCAGCGCAACTTGATTCTGCTAACCTGCGGCGTCTATGGCAATGTGATTCGATTCCTTGCCCCGATTACCATACAGGAAACGGTGTTTTCAGAAGCCATGGACATTCTGGAAGATTCCATCCTGGCTGCGAAGGCTGCATCATGAATTCTTTGAACGAACGACTCGAGCGCAAGGACCTGTTGTGTTCCGCAGGATTCATCGCGGGTGACTGGGTTACCGAGTCCAGCAGTGGCAAGCAGTTTGCCGTGACCAATCCGTCGACCGGAGAGACGATCGCAACCTTGCCGGATTTTACCCGTGAGGATGCCAGACTTGCAATTCAGAAGGCCTTTGACGCGCAGAAGGCATGGGCCGCGCGCACAGGCAAGGATCGCGCCGGTATTTTGCGTAAGTGGCATGACCTGATGGTTCGGCATGCGGATGACCTTGGCGCTATCCTGACTGCAGAAATGGGCAAACCGCTGGCTGAAGCCCGTGGGGAAGTCCTGTACGGTGCCAGTTTCGTCGAGTGGTTTGCCGAAGAAGCCAAGCGTATCTACGGTGAGATCATTCCCGGACACCAGCCTGACAAACGCATACTGGTGCAGAAGCAGCCAGTCGGTGTCGTGGCATCGATCACTCCCTGGAATTTCCCCAACGCAATGATCGCCCGCAAGATGGCGCCGGCGCTCGCAGTAGGTTGTGCGTTCGTGGCTAAGCCTGCCGGGGAGACACCTCTCTCGGCACTGGCTCTGGCGCGGTTGGCCGAGGAAGCCGGACTGCCCACAGGCTTGTTGAGCATCCTGCCCTCCAGGAGCTCGTCCGAGATGGGCAAGGAGTTCTGCGAGAACGAACACGTACGCAAACTCACATTCACCGGTTCCACCGAGGTAGGCAGGATTCTGATGCGTCAGGCGGCAGATCAGGTCATGCGCACGTCGATGGAACTCGGCGGCAACGCACCGTTTATCGTCTTCGATGACGCTGATATCGACGCTGCCGTAGAAGGTGCGATGATTTCCAAATACCGTAACAATGGGCAGACCTGCGTATGCGCCAATCGACTCTATGTCCAATCTGCCGTGTATGACGAATTTGCCGAGAAGCTGGCGGCGGCTGTTGGCAGGATCAAGGTTGGCGACGGTTTCGCCGACGGTGTCTCTGCAGGTCCGCTGATCGATGCCAATGCGCTGGCCAAGGTCGAAGACCACGTGGCTGACGCCGTGTCCAAGGGGGCCAGCATCAAGGCGGGAGGCCGACGGCATGAACTGGGCAGGACGTTCTATGAGCCGACGGTTCTAATCGGCGTCACCAAGGGCATGAAAGTGGCCACCGAAGAGACCTTCGGACCGGTTGCACCGCTGTTCAGATTCGACACGGTCGAGGATGTCATTGCCCAGGCCAACGATACGATATTCGGGCTGGCCTCATACTTTTACGCCACCGATCTGGCGCGTGTCTGGAAAGTGGCCGAAGCTCTGGAATACGGCATGGTGGGTGTCAATACAGGGTTGATCTCAACCGAAGTCGCTCCTTTCGGCGGCATCAAGCAATCCGGACAAGGCAGGGAAGGATCACACTACGGCTGTGATGATTACCTGGAAATAAAATACGTCTGCCTGGGTGGCATTAGCTGACCATTCCAGCTGCTATGCTCAGGCGTCTATCAGAAATGGCATACAGGGAGTCATCCAGATGAAATTTGTCAGGTATGGGGAAAGAGGACAGGAGAAACCCGGATTGCTGGATCCGGAAGGCAATATCAGGAGCCTTGAAGGACATTGCCCTGACATTGCCGGGACAGTGCTGACAGAGCTTGATCGATTCAGTGGCATCGACTGGCAGAACCTGCCGCTGGTGGAATCCGGCACTCGCCTGGGCGCCTGCGTAGGGAACACCGGAAAGTTCATCTGCATCGGCCTGAACTATGCTGATCATGCCGCCGAGAGTGGGCTCGACGTACCGAGTGAGCCGGTCGTTTTCATGAAGGCAACCAGTGCCATCTGCGGACCCAATGATCCGATCATCATTCCACGAGGCTCCACCAAAACCGATTGGGAAGTCGAACTTGGCGTCATCGTCGGCAAGCCGGCCAAGTATGTCGACGAAGCACAGGCACTTGAACATGTCGCCGGCTATTGTGTCGTCAATGATGTATCTGAACGCGCCTTCCAGATTGAGCGGGAAGGGCAATGGACAAAGGGTAAATCCTGTGACAATTTCGGCCAGATTGGCCCGTATCTGGTTACTCGTGATGAAATCGCCGATCCGCAGAATCTGGGCATGTGGCTGGAGGTCAATGGTGAACGCTTACAATCCGGCTCCACGCGCACGATGGTTTATGGCGTTGCCCACCTGGTCAGTTATCTCAGCCAGTTCATGACCCTGCATCCGGGTGATGTCATTTCCACAGGGACACCGCCAGGTGTGGGACTGGGGTTCAGTCCACCACGCTATCTCAAGGCTGGCGACGTGGTCGAACTGTCCATCGAGAATCTGGGACAGCAGCGCCAGACCTGCGTGGCTGACAGCTGAACCTGGTCCGGGCTAGCCACTCGCCGATGGCAATGATTTTTCAATGACATCGCCGACTATCTCCGAGGTCGCGGCACACAGCGTCCAGCCCAGGTGCCCGTGCCCGGTATTGTAGAAGACACCGGGCTGTCTACCGGCACCGACCTTGGGCATCATGCTGGGCATCATGGGGCGCAGGCCGGCCCAGGGTACGACGTGTTCAGTATCCACGGCGGGAAAGAAACGTCGACACCAGGACACCAGTGGGCGTATGCGATTATCACGAATATCGTAGTTGACACCGTTGAACTCGGCGGTACCGGCAATTCGCAGGCGATTGTCGCCAAGGCGACTTGACACGACCTTGGCCTTGTCATCGAGCAGGCTGGTCCACGGAGCAGCTTCGCGACTCTCGGCATTCGGCAGATCGATGGTGATCGAGTAGCCCTTCACCGGATAGATATTCACCCTGTCACCCAGTTGCCTGGCGAATCGGCGGCTCTCGATGCCGGCGCAGATTACCACGCCATCGAACGTATCGCACTCCACCGTGTAGTCTTCATCAGCGTAATAGGTAATCTGCACTTTCCCGTTCTCGCTGCTCAGTTTCTGCACTCGAACGTCGAACAGGAATTTACCGCCCTTGCGCTGGCAGGCCTGGGCAAGTCCCCTGGTGTACTTGTGGATATCACCCGTCGAGTCGCTTTCTGTGTAGAAACCGCCATACAGGTCACCACTCAGGGCCGGTTCGATGGCACGCATTTCGTCGGGGGTTACCGAATGGCGCTCCAGTCCTCCACGTGCGAGTAATTCATTGACTCGCTGTCCGTGTTCGAACCCGTGTTTGTCGACGCAGATATGCATGATGCCCCGTGCCTCATGGTCGAAGTCGATGTTTTCGCGACTGGCCCAGTCGAACAGGTGGTGACGAGCGGCAATGGCCAGTCTCGTCGATTCGATCGTGTTGCTCTCGTAGTTCGGTATATTGCCAACGAACTCAGCCATCCAGGAGTATTTGTGCCAGTCCGGCCGTGGATTGATCAACAGCGGAGCATCGCGCTTGAACATCCAGCGAATACCCTTGAGCACCGTAGAGAATTGCGTCCAGACTTCGGCATTGGAGGCCGAAAGTTGCCCGCCATTGGCAAACGAGGTCATCATCGCAGCGTATCGATTTCGATCCAGCAC
>JABDKN010000040.1 GCA_013002205.1 Granulosicoccus sp. | reverse complement strand
CGATAACACTTTATCGCCGCCACAGTCGCGATGGCTGCGTTAGAAAAGCTTGACGTATGCCCGATATGCCTGCGCTTTTCCGCCTTGCCCTCACGACTGTGGCAACGAAAAGTTTGTCACCGAACTTTCCGCGCGACCCACTAGGTTTCCGTCTGGCCTGCGCGCTCCGTGCCCAGGGCGAAGCGCTCCATCAGGGCAACGGTGAGCGCGCCGACGATCATCAGCAGCAGTGCAATCCAGGTATCCTGACTGGACAATGACGGCAGGTACCACTCGTAGCTGGTGACGACTTCGCGTGGCGGTTTGCCTGCGCGTTGCACGGTCTGACTGATCGCATCCTTCCAGGGCCAGATGACCACCAGTGAGCCGATCACGAATCCGGTCATCACTGCCAGTGTCAGGTCGGCATAACGCCTGAACACCCAGGCAAGTACATGTGAAAACGCGACCAGGCCGAAGGCGCACCCGAGTGCCAGTGGAATGAGAATTCCCAGGGAGAATGTGCTGATTGCGCCCAGTACCAGGGCGTAATTGCCCAGGAGTATGAGTATGAAAGAGCCCGAAAGTCCGGGCAGGATCATGCTGCTGATGGCCAGCACGCCACACAGGAAGAGGTAGGTGGCGCTGTCGTTCTGTGAAGCCGGTGCCAGCAGGGCTATGCTGGTAGCGACTCCGGTGCCCACCAGTAATGCCACTGCCGCGCCCGAATTCCAGTGCGACACAGTGCGGGCCACGTAAACGATGGACAGCAGGATCAGGCCAAAGAAAAATGCCATGGTGTATTGCTCATGCTCGATCAGCAGAAATTCGAACAGGCGGGCAAGCGTGACGATGCTGATGGCCACGCCACCCAGCAGAATGCTCAGCCACTGTCCGTCGACATGCGCCCACAAGGCTTTCCACTGACCTTTGAAAAACAGCCGCGCAGCGGTCAGGTCACACCGTCTGATGGCATTGATCAGGCGCTCGTAGATGCCAGTGATCAGTGCTATCGTGCCGCCGGAAACGCCAGGGATGACATTGGCAGCGCCCATCGCCAGTCCCTTGAGAAACAGCGTGACGGCATCGTTCATGTAGCGTCCACCTGGTCAAGACTTGCCAGGATTGGCAGTAGCCAGGGCTTGTTGCGACTGATTTCCTCATGCGTCAGCCCGCTCAGTTCATAGGGCATGACCAGCCAGTCATCGGTCGTGTTCACATAGTAGTCCGGCTTCAGCGTCGTACGGTTGTGCGCAGGCTTGTACCAGGGAACGGCAATACGCACATCAGCAGGCATATTGTTTTTCAATCGCGCCGTGAGCCGCCGTATCACGGCACTGCTGGTCAATCCTGAACTGAAGACATCATCCACGATCAGCAAGGCATCGTCGCGATCAAGAGTGTCAAGAAGATACTGGGTACCGTGGATGCGTATCTCGGTTTCCGGATTGTCGACCATCTGCTGATAACTGGCCAGTCCGCGATAGGATGTGCGGATGGCAATGTGATCAGTTGGTATGCCGATATACTGCAGGCATTCCTGAACAGCAATGCCCACTACGCTGCCGCCACGCCACAGGCCCACGATGAACGTGGGACGAAATCCGCTTTCCGCAATCTTGACGCCCAGTCGATAGGCATCGTGCAGAAGATCCGTTTCGGTAACGTAGCGTTTGGACTGCACTGATGGGTGCCTGTGTCGGATAAGGGAAGCGATCAGGAGGAAGTTTAACCAATTTGCTGCGATACCTGTGCTTGCTGGTGTCGCTTTGCGATCAAGCCCTTCATCTGTATTCCATGTGGACTGACTGGTGCACGGTCTATCGACCGCGAGTCGAGCACCGGTTCAGGTACACTCGGGCGATGAGCGAGAAACTGTATCTGCATGCCCAGCAGCTGCTGGAGGACTCATTCCGGCTGGCGGCGAATGTCTACCGCAGCGGCTTTCGTCCAAGTTTCATCGTGGCAGTGTGGCGCGGCGGCGCACCCATGGGCATCGCAATGCAGGAATTGCTGGCCTACCGCGGAGTGCATACAGACCATATTACCGTGCGAACCTCGTCATATCACGACATCGACAAACAGGCCAGTGAAGTACAGGTGTACAGCATGAACTACCTGATTCGCAAGATAAGCGCCGAGGACAGGCTGCTGATCGTGGACGATGTCTATGACACGGGTCGCAGTGTTCAGGCAGTGATTGATACACTCAGGCAGAGAACACGTCGCAACGCACCTGTAGACATACGTGTTGCCGTTCCGTACTACAAGCCAAGTCGTAACCGCACGGGCAGGGCACCGGACTATTACCTTCACGAGACCGATCAGTGGCTCAAGTTTCCACATTCACTGGAAGGGCTGAGTCATGATGAAGTGCGCAAGTATCGACCGGAGCTGGCTGTCATCATCGACAAATATCTGACGTAAAACATCGTGTCATATGACAATAAACTGACTATGTCACGAATTGTTTCATCGTCTTGGCGAACCTGATTCCATCAATGTACACTCGGGCTTCAGCAGGGTCAGGCTGTCACCGGATCACGACTCTTGCCTGCCCGGTTTTCCATCCTTGTCTCTACCATGTTGCAGAGTTCAACAGATCAGCTCATGAGTGCACAGTCGAACAGATCACACACTGCCGAGATCGTGGATATGGTGAGTCTGCTGGATACACCCGGTCGCAAGCGACAGGTGTCACCGGTTGAATCTCGACAGAGTGCTACCTTGCTGTCCATGCGCCAGAGATTGCGCTTCCAGGCGTCCATCGGTGCTGATGATATCGAACTGCTGAAGTCGTGCCATTCAGCAGCAACCGTCGATTCACTCATGCGACAGCTCAGGCAGCTTCTCAATGCCGAGTTCGGCCAGCTGCGAGTCTTCCGGTACCGGCAGGTGTTTTCAGTGGGCCACCACAGTCTCGAGGATCTCATCGGCGGATTGTTGCGGGTTCAGTTTCATGCCAGAGCCATTCGCATACCCGCACCTGCAAATGACCTTTCGGCTGCCGGCACATCCGGCCTGACGCTCAGCTGGGGTGTCGGCGATTCTGTCATCGAGGCGGACAACGAGCGATTGCGTCGCCGCAGGCGCTGATTCACCGCCGCCCGGGTTCCCGGGTTTTTCTGCCAGGTCGCAGCCGGTGCTGCGACCCAGGCTATATAGACAGATAATACAAGTATGGGGTCGTCGCGTGTGATCTCGATGTAGACTATTTCGCATAGAGGCACCAACTGCGACCACGTGCCAGTGTGCTCTGTGCCCTCGGGACAGCTCATCCAGTGCCTGAGAGCTCCGAGGCACCGGGTACATCCTGGCAGGCCTTGCGGTAGTCGTCAGTCCACAGATGGGCACTGCGTATTGCCCGTGCATTCTGCACGTAGGCTGCGACCACCTTGACCAGTATGACCGTGGCCGGAGGCTCTCCGTCCAGAGCGCAATCAGCCAGCAGGTCAGGGTCGACGGAGATGCTGGCACTTCCCCTGATGCGCAGGGCTTGCTCGATACCGGGAATCAGGAATACCAGGCCCACCCGCGGGTCCACCAGCAGGTTATGCAGCGTATCGAGTCGGTTGTTACCACGCCGGTCCGGTATGGCGATCGTCCAGGCATCGAGCACGCGAAACGCCTTGCCCGGTTCGTCTCCGCGAGGTGAGCAGTCGAGGCCATCCTCACCGTGGCTTGCCAGTATGAAGAACGGCGAGTGCGCAAGCCAGCGTTGCATCTCCTCGCTCAGAAAGCCATGGACTTTCAGACGTGACGTCGTACCGGGTGCCCGGTACAGCCGAGACAGGGCTTCGGGTGAATCGATGATATGGGAATTGCTCACAGTGCCGCCATGATAGCGTGCCAGTGATGGCTGTCGCAGAAGAGTTGGCCCGCGACAGGGATCTGGAGAACTCGCCTGTCGCTGGTGGACCGGATCAGCGATGCTTTGCCGGTCTCTGGCTTGACGAGAACGATAGTAACTCACCCGGCCTGTCCACGACTGAGAATCGATTCAATTTTTCCGGAACAGGTATGCTGGACATGGATGGAACTGTGATTGGTGACAGGATACCGGCTGCACCGGTTGAGGTCGATGCGGTTTCGCGCTCAGACGCCGATGTCGGTGAGTGTATCCAGCGGTGAATGCACCAGTGAATCGCGATACGTGCGGATACCATCCACCAGTGCAGCGGCCAGACGGTCGCGGTATGCCTCCGAGTCGAGCCTGACTGCCTCCTGCTCGTTGCTCAGGCAGGTCAGTTCGATCAAGACACCGGGGGTAAAGCTGCGAGTGAGTACGAACAGGGTTTCCTTCTTGACGCCAGCGTTGTCGGCCAGCGGGTTTTCATGGCTGACCTCCGCAAACATGCGTTGCTGTAATGTCCTGGCCAGTCGTTCTGATCCTCGGGTGAAACCAAAATCCGGCAACTGGCTGCCGCGCGTTTTCGTCAGCCTTTCGCCGGCGTTCTGCTGCTCTGCACGACCTTGACGGGACAGGCTTGCGGCGATGTTGTCTGGGCCTGCGTAGTAGGTTTCCACCAGGGTGATCTCGGACTGCGGCAGATGATTGAAGTGCAGGGACACCACCATGTCGGCGCGGCTGCGTTGGATGGCGTTGACGCGGGCCTGGCGCGACAGTCCATGGTCATGATCCCTGGTCAGAACCACCTCGATGTGGTCGAACTCAGACAGGAACAGCCGTGCGCGGCGGGCGATGTCCAGCGTCAGGTGTTTTTCCAGCAGGCCGTTGTGTGCTTCGGCACCCGGGTCGGTGCCACCATGTCCAGGGTCCAGCATGACGATGAAGGGTTCCACGTCCGCCTCCGGCGCGGCTAACGCCGTAAGCTGGCTGATGCGCTGCCAGGCGGGTCGATCGAAACCGCCAGGCTTGAGAAACCCTGTGATACCGGGTATCGCGAAGCTGCTCATCCGAGTGACCGGCGCCGCCGTCAGGTCGTCGCTGAGATTCGAGCCGATCACCGAGGGGACGATTTCACTGCGCAGGGCAGCCCGGACAGGCGGGTGTGGTGACGGGCGCGGCCGCCCGTGCACTCCAGTGGGTGCCTGCGCCCTGGTCGGAGGTGTCAGCATGCTGACGGTGTCGGCACGATGTGCAGTTTCCAACCTGTGCAGCGATGATGCCTGTGTTCCACTTCCGTATTGGGCAATCAGTGCAAATATCGCCAGTGCCGCAGCACCGCTACTACCCAGTAATTTGATGTCCATGAGTACACATCACAGGAAGTCGAAAACTGTGATGAACCAATCAAATTATGTGCCAACACGTAACCCGCGTCTACTATTTAATCACCCCCTCCAAGCGTTGCCTTCAGGTAAGGCGCGGTGCGAGAGCGTTTCGAGGCGGCTACCTTTTTTGGCGTACCGCGTGCCACCACTCTGCCACCACCTGTGCCGCCTTCAGGGCCCATGTCGATGATCCAGTCCGCCTCGGCCATGATGTCCAGATTGTGTTCGATGACGATGATCGAGTTTCCTGCCTCGACGAGTCGGTGCAACACGTGTATCAGCTTTTCGACGTCGGCCATGTGCAGGCCGACCGTGGGTTCGTCAAGTATGTACAGAGTATGCACGGTGACGATACTCCGGCCGGATGCATCCTTGACGGATGGCCTGGCCTTGGCCAGTTCGGATACCAGCTTTATGCGTTGTGCCTCGCCACCACTGAGCGTCCTGCTCTGTTGTCCCAGTGTCAGATACCCCAATCCGACATCCTGTAACAGCTTCAGCGCGTGGTGAATGCCGACATGCGACGCGAAAAAGTCGACAGCGTCATCCACATTCATCATCAAAATGTCGCCGATCGATTTGTCCTTGTAGCGTACAGAGAGCGTCTCATGGTTGAATCGCTGGCCATTGCAGACATCGCACAGTACGCGCACATCGGGTAGAAAACTCATCTCGATACGCTGCATTCCCTGGCCTGCGCATTCTTCGCAACGCCCATCGCCGGTGTTGAACGAGAAACGGCTGGCGGTATAGCCGCGGATACGTGCTTCGGTGGTATCGGCATACAGGCGTCTGATGTTGTCCCAGAAGCCGATGTAGGTAGCCGGGCAGGATCGCGAGGTCTTGCCAATGGGTGTCTGGTCAACCTCCAGCAGTCTCGATATGCTTTCCCAGCCGCTGATCTGTTCGCAACCGACCAGAGGTCCCAGCTTGCGCTGTCGCTTCTGCGCATTGAGTCCTCGCAGATTGTCGTGCACCACTTCCCTGATCAGCGTGCTCTTGCCCGAGCCGGACACCCCGGTTACACAGACCAGTTGCCCCAGCGGGATGTCGACCGACACATTTCGCAGATTGTGCAGGTTGGCATTGGTCACCGACAGGCAGTTCTCCGGCTTGCCACGTGCAGGGTAGAGCGGGTGTTGCAACGGGTGATCCAGCAGGCGCCCGGTCACCGAACGGGGGTTCCTGCGCACCTGGGCGACGGTACCGGCGGCGACGATCTCGCCGCCGCGAACGCCAGCTCCCGGCCCCATGTCGATGACGTGATCAGCACTCTGGATGGTTTCTTCGTCATGCTCCACCACGACGATGGTATTGCCCTTCTTCCGCAAACGGGCCAGGGTATCCAGCAGCATGCGGTTGTCCCGGGGATGCAGGCCGATGGTCGGTTCGTCGAGTATGTAACACACACCCTGCAGATTGGAGCCAAGCTGTGCGGCCAGGCGGATTCGTTGGGCCTCGCCGCCGCTCAGGGTCGGTGCCGCTCTGTCCAGCGACAGGTAGGACAGACCCACCTCGCCCAGAAAGGCCAGTCTGGAATTCAGCTCCGTGAGGCTGTCACGGGCAATCGTCGCTTCACGCGTAGTCAGTGCCAGGCTGTCGAACACCTTGCCTGCCTCGACAATCGACAGTGCGGTGTAGTCGGCGATGTTCCAGTCCTGGAAATACACGGACAGCGACTCGGGTTTGAGGCGCTGGCCTGCGCAGCTGTCACAGACGAGCGGCTCCTGGTCATCGCGGCGCCAGTTGCGCTCCTCGCCGGTCTGTTCTTCATCAAAGCCCGGAATGATCTCGCCCGTACCGAAGCAGTCCGGGCACCAGCCGTGACGCGAGTTGTAGGAGAACATACGCGGATCCAGCTCGGCGAAGCTGCGCTGGCAGGCAGGGCAGGCACGCTGTGTGGAGAACAGTCTTTCGTTCTTGCTGGTACTGCCGATCTTGACCACACCGCTGCCAAAGTCGATGGCACGCTGAATCAGTGCCTGCAGTTCTGCCTCATACTTCACCTCCACCTTGATCCTGCCGACCGGCAGATCGATAGTGTGTTCGCGAAACCGATCCAGGCGCGGCCAGTTATCCGTCGGCAGCGGCTCGCCATCCACACGCAATGTCTGGAAGCCCTTGTTGCGTGCCCATTTGGCCAGATCCGTGTAGTAGCCCTTGCGATCGACAATCAGCGGTGCATGCAGAGATACGCTCCTGCCGCGATGCTGCCGGATGATCTGCGCGGTAATGGCATCCACTGATTGCGCCGAGATGGCAACCTCGCAGTCGGGGCAGTACTGCACCCCGAGCTTGACGAAAAGCAGTCGGAGAAAATGATAGATTTCGGTCATCGTCGCCACCGTGCTCTTGCGCCCGCCGCGACTGGTGCGCTGTTCGATGGCAACGGTGGGAGGAATACCGGTGATGGCATCCACATCCGGGCGCGAGGCCGGTTGCACGAACTGCCTCGCATAGGCATTCAGCGATTCCAGGTACCGGCGCTGGCCCTCATTGAACACGATGTCGAACGCCAGCGTGCTCTTGCCGCTGCCACTCATGCCGGTGATCACCGTGAAGCTGTCGCGCGGAATCGTGACATCGATGTTTTTCAGATTATGTTCACGAGCCTTGTGCACCTGTATGGCATCGCCCCTCTCCGCAACGTTTACCCTGGTGCGCGTTCCCGCCTCAGCGACACCGGTCAGGTTCAGACGGTCGGTGGCGTCACGGTAGTCACGCAGCGCGGCAGCCGTCACGCTGGATTTGTGTGCCATCACCTGCATCGGTGTACCGCGGCAGACGATCTGTCCACCTGCCTCGCCACCGGCCGGACCCAGGTCGATGATCCAGTCGGCATTGGCGATGACATCCAGATTGTGCTCGATGACCACCAGTGAATGTCCTTGCCCGACCAGTTGTTCGAACGCACCCAGCAGCTTGTCGATGTCGTCGAAATGCAGGCCGGTGGTGGGTTCGTCGAACAGAAACAGTGTGTGTCCCTCGATCGTGCGTCGGGAACGGACCAGCGCGGCCTGACCCAGAAACGCGGCGAGCTTCAGGCGCTGCGCTTCCCCGCCGCTGAGTGTCGGCACCGGCTGACCCAGTTGCAGATAGCCCAGTCCCACATCCGCAAGAGCCCGTAAGGCGGTGACCACCGCCTTGTCGTCGACGAAGAATTCCAGTGCGCGATCTACCGTCATCTCCAGCACATCGGCTATGGATTGCCCTTCTGTCTCGTGCTCGTTGAAGAGCTTGATCTCCAGCAGCTCGGGTCGATACCTTCGTCCCTGGCATTCTGCGCAGCGCAGGTAGACATCCGACAGGAACTGCATCTCAACGTGTTCGAATCCGTTGCCCGAGCACACAGGACATCGCATACCGGAATTGAAACTGAAGGCACTTGCCTTGTAGCCGCGCTCGCGGGCCTCAGGCACTTTCTCGAACAACTTGCGGATGGGCTCGAAGGCACCGGTATAACTCACGGGGTTGGAGCGCGCAGACTTGCCGATCGGCGACTGGTCCACCAGCACCACGTCCGTGATGTGCTCATCACCCTGAATCGAGGTATAGGCTTCGGCGAGTTCCTTCGGTTTGCCTTTCAGTGCCGTCAGGGCGTTGAACAAGGTGTCCTGGACAAGTGTGGATTTACCCGAACCGCTCGGTCCGGTCAGGCACACCAGGCGGTTCAGCGGTATCTCCAGCGTCACGTTCTTCAGATTATGACCACGGGCACCTCTTAAAACCAACCGGTCAGTGCCGCGATGACTGCGAGCAGGTGACTGGAATGCCAGCGTCCTTTCACCGGTGAGGTACTTTGCCGTCAGCGACTTACGGTTTGCCAGCAACGCAGCGGGCTTGCCTTTGAACACGATCCGGCCACCGGCCCGACCCGCTCCCGGACCGATGTCGATGATGCGATCCGCTGCCAGGATCAGTTGTGGGTCGTGTTCCACCACGATCAGTGTGTTGCCGGCATCACGCAGGCGTTGCAGGACGCGGATCACTCGTGCCATGTCCTGGGCGTGTAGCCCGATGCTTGGCTCATCGAGCACGAACAGCGTGTTCACCAGTGAGGTACCCAGCGCCGTGGTCAGGTTGATTCTCTGCACCTCCCCACCGGAGAGCGTGCGCGACTGCCTGTCCAGTGTCAGGTAGCCGAGCCCGACATCGTTCAGGTAGCTCAGGCGGGAGCGCATTTCGCGTACCACCATTTCGGTAGGGTCGTCCACATGACCCCGGGCAATGGCCTCGACGAATGTCAGCGAAGCGGACAGCGGCAATTGCATGATGTCGACGATATTGAGACCGGGCAGTGTCGCCATGACCTCGTCGGGCAAGGGTTTCTGCACTGAGCGATGCCGCTTCTCCGGCTCAATCACCAGCAAGGCATCCGCCAGCGTTCCCACTCGCCAGTTCAGCGATTCAGGTTTGAGCCTGGCTCCCTTGCAGGCTGGGCATTCATCGTAGCTACGGTACTTGGCCAGCATCACCCGTACATGCATGCGGTAGGACTTTCGTTCCAGCCAGTGGAAAAAGCCGGCCACGCCGTACCAGTGATGCTTGTCATCCGCGCCGTCACCCAGCACCACCCAATCCTGCTGCGCCTTGCTCAGCGACTCGAAGGGCACATCCAGCGGAATGGACTGGCGCCTGGCGGCACGTTCCATGTCGCGTTGACACACCGAGCTCTTGTCGGTCTGGAATACCTTGACGGCGCCTTCCTGGAGTGTCTTGCCGACATCGGGTATCGCCAGCCGGTAATCGATGCCGATGACCCGCCCAAATCCCTTGCAGGTCGCACATGCACCAATCGGTGAATTGAAGGAGAAACTGGAAGGCGTCGGTTCGCGATAGCGTATGCCACAGGCTTCGCACCGCAGGTCAACCGAATAGGTCGTGCTTCCGGAGGATTGCCTGCGGCTATCGAGAGTGTGCACGCTGACCTTGCCCTGCCCGTAGCGTAGACCGGCTTCGATGGCCTCGATGAACCGGGCGCGGTTGTCCTCCCGGGTGCGCAGTCGATCCTGGATCACGTCGATCGTGGTCTCGCTCTGACCATGAATGCGTGTATACCCCTGGCGTGCCAGCCAGTCCTGGATTTCTCCGCTGCTGAAGTTCTCCGGAATCGGCACCTGGAAAGTGATCATGACCGGCCGCGCTTCAGCGCCATCGAACCAGTGGCTGCTGATGTTTTCCGGCGTATCCCGTGTGACCGGCTGGCCGCAGTTTCCGCAGTACAGTTCTGCTGTGCGCGCAAACAGCAGTTTGATGTGGTCGTTCAGTTCGGTCATCGTGCCAACGGTCGAGCGGGAGGTCCGCACCGGGTTGGTCTGGTCGATGGCGATGGCGGGTGGAATACCTTCGATGCGCTCCACCCGTGGCTTATCCATCCGATCCAGGAACTGTCGGGCGTAGGGAGAGAACGTCTCGACGTAACGGCGCTGGCCTTCTGCATAGATGGTGTCGAAAGCCAGTGTGGATTTGCCACTGCCGCTGACGCCGGTGAACACGATCAGTTCACCGTGCGGCAATGTCAGATCGAGATGCTTCAGGTTGTTCTGATGGGCATTTTCGATCAGTATCTTCTTGCTCATGGAGAAAGGGTGTTGTCCTTGAAAAAGTCGGCCCGATGACCCGGCGGGCAATGAGAAACGACGATCGTGTCTGGCGGACCAGACAGGCTGTGATGCCCGCTACAGTTTACGGATGATGAGCCAATTGGACTATGTGGCGAAAATATTGCCCGAGGTGTCACCATCGACCTGCTGTAAGATCTCACACGGTGCCGAGGGCAAGGACAACATCAAGTGGGAAGAATTGAAGCGGTGAATACGATAGGCGATGCAGTGCAGAGCTTTGATCGGGACGGATATTACGTGGCACGGTCGCTGTTTCCAGAGGAGATTGTATCGGCACTGGTCGGGCTGATCGATCGCTCGTTGTCGCCGGCACTGGCACCGGTTGAATTCGAGGCAGACGTCCACTATCCCGGGGCGCCGCCGTCGAAGTCCTCACCCGGTGGAAATACACCACGCCGTTTACTCCATGCTTATGGCCGGGATGCACTGTTTCAGCACGTGGCCCGGAATCCGCAGGTCGTCTCCCTCCTCAAGGCACTGATCGGTTCGGACAGTATTCGCCTGTCGCAGAATCACCATAATTGCGTCATGACCAAGCATCCCGGGTTCAGCAGTGTGACCAGTTGGCATCAGGACATCCGCTACTGGCGATTCGATCGTCGGGAACTGGTCAGTACCTGGCTCGCCCTGGGCCCCGAAAACGAACACAATGGTGGCCTGATGGTCATTCCCGGTTCGCATAAACTGGATTTCGAACCTGGACAGTTCGATGCTGCGCTGTTTCTGCGCACCGACCTTCCAGCCAATGAGGCGCTGCTGGCGCGGGCCGTTGCGATTGAACTGTACGCGGGTGATATGTTGTTCTTCCACTCGCGGACCTTGCACGCAGCCGGCCAGAATGAATCCACCGTCATCAAGCGTTCACTGGTCTATACCTACCGTGCCGAGGACAACCAGCCCATACCCGAGACGCGCTCTGCCGTGTACGAAGACATCCCGGTGAGTTGAGTGATCCTGGCGTGAGTGTATTTCCCGATGCGCAGTACAGCCCCATCAACGGCCTCCGTTACGCACCGGAATGGGCCGGGACGAACCTGTTCCTGTCCAGCGCACCGGTCGCTGATCGGGTTGATACCCTGTATCCGGAGGAGCTGCCGGCCATCGAGTCTGCGGCTTCCTTGCGCCGCTGCACCTTCTCCAGCGGCAGATCCTGTGCACGCGCCGCTCTGGCCGAGGCCGGCCTGGCACCAGGTCCCTTGCCGCGCGCGGAAGACGGTGCTGTGGTGTGGCCACCCGGCGTCATCGGCAGTATCAGTCACACCAGCGACTGGGCCGTCGCGGCGGTTGCCGTGGATGCCATGAGCGAGGCGGTCAGCCTTGGCGTCGATCTGGAGTGCATCCAGCCCATCGAATCGGGAGTGCTCGCCATGGTGGCCACCCGCGCCGAGATCGCCGAGCTGGCCGAGGCCGGCGACAGGCCCTGGCACTCCACAGCGCTGTTCAGCCTCAAGGAGAGTATCTACAAGTGCCTGCGACCTTCACATGGGCAGTTCATCCAGTTCCATGAGGTGGAGATAGGCGACATTGCCTGCGGCAGGCCACAATTGCGCTTGCTGAGCGATGAGCTGAATGCCAGTTACCCGGCTGCGGCCGTGCAGTTGCGACTGGCCGTCACTCCGGCGCATGTATTCACCCTGGCCTGGTTGCGCGATCTCTGAGCGTACGGCTGGGCAATGCCGGGACGTACGCGGTGCCGGACCGCCGATGATAACGTCGCAGACGAGGCGGCTCCTGTATATTAGTGAGTCCTGGTGGCTGTGCTGGCCCCGGGGGCGACTCTGGCACCGATTCGCCTGTCATTCAAATAATTCGTCGAAGAATACACATGCAGGACCAATACGATTTTCGCCGCACTGAAGCGGACGTGCAGGCCGTGTGGACGTCGAACGATGCGTTCCGGGTCACCGAGGATCCCGACAAACCCAAGTACTACTGCCTGTGCATGTTTCCCTATCCAAGCGGCAGCCTGCACATGGGGCATGTCAGGAACTACACCATCGGTGATGTGGTATCGCGCTACAAGCGTATGCAGGGATTCAACGTATTGCAGCCGATGGGCTGGGACGCTTTCGGGCTGCCTGCGGAAAACGCCGCGATCAAGAACAACGCTGCGCCGGCCCAATGGACCTACGCCAACATCGAGGAGATGCGGGAGCAGCTGCAGAAGCTGGGCATTGCCTATGACTGGACACGTGAACTGGCAACCTGTACGCCGGAATACTACCGCTGGGAGCAATGGTTCTTTACACAGTTGGTCAAAAAGGGTCTGGCTTACAGAAAAATGGCGGTGGTCAACTGGGATCCCGTGGAGGGCACGGTGCTGGCCAATGAACAGGTAGATTCCAATGGTTGTGGCTGGCGTTCCGGAGCGAAGGTCGAGCGACGTGAGATTCCGCAGTGGTTTCTGCGGATCACACAGTACGCGGAAGAGCTGCTGGAGGAGACAGAGAAGCTGGAAGGCTGGCCGGAGTCGGTGCGAACCCAGCAGAAAAACTGGATCGGGCGTTCGGAAGGTGTCGAATTCGAATTTGCACTGGCTGGCCGGGGTGACAAGCCACTGGACATTACCGGCGATGGCGTCACCGACGTGCTGCGTGTGTACACGACCCGACCCGATACGGTTGCCGGCGTAACCTACATGGCGGTGGCTGCGGAACATCCGGTTGCACGAGCCATGGGCAAGCGAAATTCCGAGGTCGCGGATTTCATCACCGAGTGCACTGGCATGGGAACCTCGGAGGCTGCCATGGAGGCCATGGAAAAGCGCGGTGTACCGCTGGGAATCGAAGCCGTCAACCCGGTCTCCGGTGAGAGAATCCCTGTCTATGTCGCCAATTTCGTCCTGATCAGCTACGGCACCGGAGCGGTCATGGCCGTGCCTGGCCATGATCAGCGCGATTGGGAGTTCGCAACCCGCTACGGCCTGCCGATCAAGCAGGTGGTGCAATCGGCCACAAACCCGGTGGACGTCAGTGAAGCGGCCTTTACGGACAAGGAAAACACCTTCACGATCAATTCCGGCGAATTCGATGGCCTCGCTCATGACCAGGCTTTCGAGGCTACCGCTGAACATCTGGTCAGGGTGGCCAGGGGCGAACGCAAGATCAACTACCGACTGCGCGACTGGGGTGTGTCCCGCCAGCGTTACTGGGGTTGCCCCATTCCCATCATCTATGACGAAGAGGGCCATGCCCATGTCGTTCCGGATGAGGATCTGCCGGTGCGCCTTCCCGAAGAGGTGGCCTACTCGGGGGTCAAGTCACCCATCAAGGAGGATCCCGACTTCATCAACACCACAGTGCCGGGCACTGGCAAACCCGGGCGGCGCGAGACGGACACCCTTGATACGTTCTTCGAATCAAGCTGGTACTACGCACGATTCTGCTGCCCCGATGCCTCGACGATGCTGGATGAACGTGCCAATTACTGGTTGCCGGTGGATCAGTACATCGGTGGCGTGGAACACGCGGTCCTGCACCTGCTCTATGCACGTTTCTTTCACAAGCTGATGCGTGATGCCGGCCTTCTGGTATCCGATGAGCCATTTACCCGCCTGCTCACCCAGGGCATGGTAGTCGCTGAGTCGTTCTACCGCGAACAGGACACCGGCAAGCCGGAATACTACAACCGGCGTGAGCTGGATATCGAGCATGATGAGCGCGGACGCATTGCCAGTGCCACGCTGAAGAAGGATGGACTGCCGGTCACGGTCGGGCGCATCGAAAAGATGTCGAAGTCCAAGAACAATGGCGTAGACCCGCTGGAGATGATCGAGCGCTATGGAGCGGACACGATGCGTCTGTTTTCGATGAGTGATACCCCGCCACACCAGTCACTGGAGTGGAAGGAGGGAGGTGTCGAGGGCATGCACCGGTTTCTCAAGCGCGTATGGCGCGCCATCAGCGCGCTGGACGACTCCTTCATGCAGGCAACACTGGATATCGACGTTCTGAACGAAGAGCAGAAAGCGCTGCGCCGCAAGACTCACGAGACAATTGCCAAGGTCACTGACGATATCGAACGCCGAATGACGTTCAACACGGCCATAGCCTCGATGATGGAGCTGTTCAATGAAGTGAGCCGCTACGATGATCACAGCGACTCCGGCAAAGCCGTCGTCTTCGAAGCCTATGGTGCACTGGTGCGATTGCTCAGTCCCTTCGTCCCGCACATCATGCATGAATGCTGGCAGGGAATGGGCTACACCACGGCGCTGATCAACGAAGCCTGGCCTGAAACCGACGACGAGGCATTGACCCGCGATGACATGGATCTGGTGGTCCAGGTCAATGGCAAGCGCCGCTCGTCGATCACCGTTGCAGCCGATGCCGGCAAGGAGGTGTGTGAAGCGGCTGCCCGAAACGACCCGGGCGTACAAAGGCACATCGATGGCCTGACCGTGCAGAAGGTCATCGTGGTGCCCGGTAGACTGGTCAATATCGTGGCCCGTTAGCGCAGCCTGGACTGGATGAGCAAATTTGAGGATGGTCATACCCGGCGCCACGCCATTGTGATCGCACCGATTTCACGCCCATGACGGCACTTGTCAGACGTGCCTTTCTGGGCACGGTCGGCAACGCCTACCTGTTGCTGATCATTGCACCCTTGATGTGGGGTGGAAATTCGGTGGCCGGACGTCTCGCCACCGAGGACTGGCAGCCGTTTACGGTCACCTCCCTGCGCTGGCTGCTTACCTGTGTCTTCCTGTTGCCGTTCGCAATCGGCCCGTTGCGACGCGACTGGCCGCTGCTTCGTCAGAATCTGTGGCTGATGTTTTCACTGGGGGCTGGCGGCATGGCCATGTTCAACCTGCTCATGTACTGGTCGCTGAATTACACCACGGCCATCAATGTGAGTATCGAGCAGGCCTCCATGCCGGTCTTCATCATGCTGGCCAACTTCATCATCCTGTCGCAGCGTGTGCGCTGGATGCAGATTGTCGGCCTGCTGCTGACCCTGTTCGGTGTACTGGTGACGGCAACGGCTGGTGAGCCAGCGCGATTCTTCACCGAAGGGCTCAATCGCGGCGATGCGATCATGTTGTTCGGCTGCCTGTTCTATGCTGCCTATACCTTCGGCCTGCGCTGGCGTCCGGCCATTCACTGGATGAGTTTCATGTGGATGATTGCACTCAGCGCCTTCATCATGACCATCCCCTTCGCCAGCTGGGAACTGTCACAGGGTGAGTTCACCATGCCGGGTATCAAGGGCTGGCTGGTACTGTTGTACGTATTGATCTTCCCAACCGTGATCAGCCAGCTGGCCTACGCGCGGGGTGTGGAGTTGCTGGGCAGCAACCGGGCCGGACTATTCGTCAATCTGGTGCCCATCTTCGGCTCCCTGTTAGCTGTGCTGATACTCGGTGAACGGTTCCACTGGTATCACCTGGCAGGTCTACTGCTGGTGCTGGCAGGCATTGCCCTGGCTGAACGCGCAGCTGGCAGGCAGAGATGAGAGAGAGCATCGGCGGCGTGTCAGGGGCCCCGCTTCAGTGCTTGCGGATGGAATCAGACTGTAGCGCGTTACCCGGCATCCTGGTCAATCCCGCCAGTTCCTTTCGAACGGTAAACGCCACGCACGGGGTCCGATCAACTGGTGAATGGCGTTCGGGCCCCAGGAGCCTGGTGCGTAGCGGGCTACCGGCGGCGGGTTGTCCAGAAGGGGTGCGGATACTTCCCAGAGTCGTTCGATGCCCCGCGAGGTAGTGAACAGGGTGTGGTCGCCACGCATGGCATCGAGGATGAGCCGCTCGTAGGCTTCCAGTACCTCTCCGATGGTGCTGGTTTCATCCATGGCGAACTGCAGACTGTGTTTATCCAGTTTCATACCGGGGCCAGGGCGTTTCCCATAGAAGGACAAGGACGTGCGTGATGCATCGGAGAGATCGAAGGTCAGGTGGTCGGGACCGTGCAGACCGACGCCCGAATCCTGCGGGAACATGCTTTTGGGTGGCTCGTGAAAGGCTATGGAGATGATGCGCTGACCTTCTGCCAGGCGTTTTCCGGTTCGCAGGTAGAACGGTACGCCGGCCCAGCGCCAGTTGTCGATGGTGCACTTCAGGGCAATGAACGTCTCTGTTTCCGATTCGGGGTGTACGCCTTCGAGCTCGCGGTAGCCATTGTACTGACCACGCACGGCATGTTTCGGCAGGATTGGCATCATGCTGCGAAACACCTTGTTCTTTTCCTCACTGATCGAATCCGGTTCCAGTGCCACCGGTGGCTCCATGGCGACGAACGCCAGTATCTGGAACAGATGGGTAACCACCATGTCGCGAAACGCGCCGGTGGTTTCATAGAAGCTGGCGCGATTGTCCAGGGCCAGCGTTTCAGGAACGTCTATCTGCACGTGATCGATGAAATTGCGATTCCAGATGGGCTCGAACAGACCGTTGGCGAAGCGGAACGCAAGAATGTTCTGCGCAGGTTCCTTGCCGAGAAAATGATCGATGCGAAAGACCTGCTGTTCCGTAAATACCTTGTGTACTTCTCCATTGAGACTCACGGCTGACTCGAGGTCCACCCCAAACGGTTTTTCCATGACCACCCGGGCACGTTCGATGAGGCGGGCCTCGCCCAGAATGCGGATCACCTCGAGCGCTGCCTTGGGAGGCACACTCAGGTAATGCAGTCTTCGGCATTCCAGGCCGATGGCATCTTCGGCAGCCAGCACGGCTTGTGCCAGCGCATCCGCACCCGCTGACAGTGGCAGGTAGGAGAGTCGGGCCCTGTAGGCCTCCCAGTCATCGTTTTCAATCGTGCGCGAGGCGAACTCCTCAAGTGCCTCGCGGCACATGTTCTGGAACTCCGCCGTGCCGAAGTCATCCAGGGACACCCCGATGATCCTGCAGTCGGGAATGAAGCCGGCAGTGCTCAGGTGAAACAGTCCGGGTATCAGTTTTCGCCTGGCCAGGTCTCCCGTGGCGCCGAACAGGACGACGATCTGCGGAAAATCCGGACCTACGCCGGGTGTCACTTTAGCCATCTTGCCTGGACCTCTGGTGTCGGTGTCAGTTACACAGTGTAGATCGTTCCGCTGTGGTCGCAGGAAGCAATCGACCTGGCATTCATCTACTCGACGCGGCAGAGCGCGAACAGGAAGCGTCGACGCTCCCGGTCATAGTCGCGTATGCAC
>JABDKN010000110.1 GCA_013002205.1 Granulosicoccus sp. | reverse complement strand
ATGTTCGATTACCTGTTTGACTTTGCTCTGGATACTTCTGAATAGTTGAATTGCAGGAGTGAGTTGGCAGGTCGGCAACCCACAGTAGGGCTCAGGATGCCTTGTCGAGTTCATCGATGCCACGATTGGCCAGTTCGTCCACGCGTTCGTTCTCCGCATGACCACTGTGTCCCTTGACCCATCGCCATTCGATATCGTGGCTGGCTGCCAGCGCATCCAGCTCACGCCAGAGATCGGCATTCTTTACCGGTTTGCGGGCAGCCGTGCGCCAGTTGTTGCGCTTCCAGGCACCGATCCACTCGGTAATGCCCTTGCGAACATACTGTGAATCGCTGGTGAGGATGACCTTGCAGGGTCTCTTCAGCGCCTTTAGAGACTCGATGACCGCCGTCATTTCCATGCGATTGTTGGTCGTATGTGCCTCCCCGCCCCATAACTCCTTCTCATGCTCGCCGGCTCGCAACAGTACGCCCCAGCCACCTGGCCCGGGGTTTCCCCGGCAGGCGCCATCAGTAAAGATCTCGATCATGTCAGGAGTTCAATAGGAGGCAGTTTGACACAGTGTTTCACTGTCCCCCGCTCTGCTGTCAGTTGCCTGGGTCAGCGAGTGCGGGTATCGATCCGCGCCACCGTTGCGCGAGGCCGGCCTGAGGTCTTCTCCCCGGTGCGGGCGAAGCTGGCAGCCGACAGTGTCGCCCTGGACTGTCTCCACTGACGCATCAGGGTCATCGGCAGGGTCTGCTTGCGCGCACGCATGACGTACAGGCCACCTACGCCACCGAGCCAGGGCTGCAGCGCTTCAAGCCGGCGCAACCGGCGCAGCACGCGCTCGCTGTTGATCGGTGGACGGATGAACATTGCCGTACTGTCCAGTACACGGTAGTCGAGCACAGACAGCCAGTCACTGATCCGGTGCCGGGCGTAGAACCGGCCATTCCAGGGTTCACGTCGCCGCCATGCAGTCAGCGCGTGGCGTGCGCCGAATGCACTGTAGGGATTGAAGCCTACGATGATCAGCTGGCCGTCTTCGGTCAGAACCCGATCCGCTTCACGCAGCGCCTGGTGCGGATGATCACAGAAATCCAGGGTATGGAAGAAGGCGACCGCTTTCATGGTGTCCGAGGCCACCGGCAATGACAACACATCCCCGTGGATATCCGCCGGATTGTCCGGTGCATCAAGTATCAGGTTGCGCTGCAGGCCAGCGCCTGCAAGCAGATGCAGGCCGGGAACCAGGTTGCCGATTTGCAGCCCCTGGTAACCGAATACGTCGCCCAGGCGGCTGCTCAGCTCCACTTCGAGACGCTCGGCGATGGACTGTCCAAGGCCGGTTGCGTACCATTGCGCCAGTGGCGCCTGCGCGTCCAGCCAGACGGGGCCTTGTCGTACCGTTCGAATACCTTTCATCGCAAGCAACCCGTTAAGTCATTGGATCAGATGGCCTCAGACGCTCCAGGACACTGCACACAGCCAGTTGGATGGTGTGCATCGCCCGCCCGAATATCCAGTATAGCGTCACAGATTCGCCTGTCTGTGGCCTTGCTGTCAACTTTCGTGATTCCGCAAGCTTTTGCCCAGAGTTCAGCAGGCCTGGCGGAGGTCGCCTCGCTGATCATGCCAGCGCTTGGCAACTCATCCTCCGCGGATCGCCTGATGCTGCGCGAGATCGGCGACCAGCACGTTTTCGACCCTGCCAGCAGTTTCCGGCAGCCGGCGGAACAGGTCGGGCACCCCGGTGTTCCGCCATTATCGAAGCCCAGCGACGCTCCACCCCCGGCCAGGACGGTGTGGCAGTTCGTGCAGCAGTCCAGGCGATTGAAGATCCCTGAGAACCCCATGATCGACAACTACCGCCGTCAGTACCGGGAGGAGGCCTTGTGGATCAGCAAGATCCTGAATCGTGCGACACCATTCGTCGGGCATATCGTCGAGGTGCTCGATGAGCGCTACCTTCCGGTGGAACTGGCACTTCTGCCAGCGATCGAAAGTGGCTACCAACCCGAAGTCCACAGCGCAGAGCGGGCTGCAGGTATCTGGCAGATCGTGCCAGTCACCGCCAGGGATATCGGTGTCAGGCACACGCAGTGGTTCGATGGGCGTGCCGACATCGTGGAGTCGACCGTGGCCGCCGCCGACTACCTGAGTTACCTGAACGCGGAATTCCACGGCGACTGGCTATTGACACTGGCTGCCTATAATGCCGGACCGGGTCGAGTCAGAAAGGCTGTAAAACAGAACAGTAGCCGAGGTCTGCCGGTGGATTTCTGGTCATTGAGCTTACCGGTGGAGACCACCCACTACGTGCCCAAGTTCCTGGCGCTGGTTGCCATGCTGCGACACGATTCCCTGCCTGAATTCGATATCCCTGACGTAGAACGCGGCAATGGCTTCGAGGTACTCGATTTCCCCCATCGAGCCAGCGTCGACAAAGTGGCGGCAGCCAGTGGCATTCCCGAATCGACGCTGAAGAGGATCAATGCAGGCCTGGTACACGGAGTCACTCCTCCCAGGGGTCCGCATCGCCTGTATGTGTTGAAGGGTGATGCCGCGCGCATCATCGCGGCTACTGCGCAACTGGATGCATCCGAACTCTTCACGGTGCCTGCCACTCATACCGTGGCTGCCGGCGACAGTATCAGCACTCTGGCCCGACTCTATGGACTCAGCCAGGCCCGCCTGATGGAGCTCAACGCCCTGGATAGCTCGGTGATACGCATCGGGCAACAGCTCGCTGTGCGCCATAGCACCGGTGACAGCGAAGGCAGAATCGAGTATGTCGTCACCATCGGCGACACACTGTCGGATATTGCCCGGCGTTTTTCGGTCCGACTGAACCGTATTCGCGATGCACAGGGCCGTGAACTGGCGACCGACAGGATTCACCCGGGCGATGTACTGTCAATTCTGATAGATCTGGACAGGACCGGATGAATCAGTGAAGTCGCGAACGACCAAAGGATGATATAAAGTATCCAGATCAGGTTGGCGTAAGGAGGCGCTTCAGCAGCAATCCACGCTATCGCGGTGTGCCGGTTGACGTAACCTGCTCTATTGCCAATAATTGGCCGGGTTTCACCCGCCGCACGATCCGTACCAGACTCGGTGTACGGCCGATCAAGACCATCAGGGACTGCCAATGACCACCATCATCGTTACTCATGAAGGAAACGAGGTAGACGAATTCGTTTTCGACGCGGGTCAGGGAACCATTTCCATTGGTCGCCGTTCCAGTAACGATGTATGCATTCCAGACTTGTCGGTCAGTGGAAATCATGCCCGGATTACCGTGGACGCCGACTCGATCTGGCTTGAAGACCTGAACAGTACCAACGGCACCTACGTCAACGGCGAGCCGGTGAAACGCCAGACGATTGTCGACAGCGATGAAATCGTTATCGGCAAGATACGGCTTACCTGCCTGTCCGGCAATGTCAGCGCCTACACGGCCGGCGCACCTGCGGAAACCGCTGCTGCGGTCACCGTGAACAGCGATTTCGGCGATGGGCATCATGAAGCAATGGATGAGATCGACCCACTGTCGATGAACCAGTCAAGCAGTGGTATCGACGATGATTCCGGGACCTCCACACCCCTTCCCATGGAGTCAGCAGAGCCTGCACAGACTGCTGCCGGCAGCACCGCTTTTGCCGACGGGTCAGCCGAGAGTGCACAGACTGGTGCCGGCAGCACACCTCATCCGCTGGACGGTGTCGATCCCTTGAGCGCAACGCACGGTGTCACCGCTTCAGGCGAATCTGCAAGCGAATCTGCAAGCGAATCTGCAGGCGATTCCGCGAGCGATTCCGCGAGCGATTCCACGAGCAAATCTGCAAGCGATTTCCCAAGCCGCTCAGCTGGCGAGAGTCCGGGGGCATCTGTGATGGCCGCGGCCGCCGTAGCCAATTCAGCAACAGCCCAGTCAGCAATGCATGAGCTGGATTCGAACCCGTCTACGTCCAAGGGAGCCGTCATCGAAATCAAGAATGGCGCCAAATCCGGACAAATACTGCCAATCGACAAACCAGTCACGACACTTGGACGTCCAGGTATCCAGATCGCCGCCATCATGCGCAAACCGGACGGCTACTTTCTGATGCACATCGAAAGCGACGACAGCGTGGATCGGCCAACGCTCAATCACGACTCCATTGGTGATGAACCGGTCCTGCTGCACAGTGGCGATGAACTGAACGTTGCCGGCATCGACGTCGAGTTCATGCTCTCCTGAGAACCGCACCGGCTGCTCGACACCTGCAAACACCAGAACGATCGGCACCACGGGAGCGGTCAATTCGTACGGGCAGGTAATCGAGTGTCGGATACACACGCGGGCCACCCATCGTGTGCCGACCGGAATCAGCGTACAGGAAACAATCCACTGGACAAATAACGATCTCCCCGATCACAGACGACGGTGACGACCACGGCATTGTCCAGTGTGTCGAGCAAACGCAGGGCTGCCACCAGCGCTCCACCGGAGGACACACCACTGAGTATTCCCTCTTCCCGTGCAAGTCGGCGCGCCATTGCTTCGGATTCCGCCTGATTGACATCGATGATCGTGTCCACACGCGCCGGTTCGAATATTCTGGGCAGGTATGCCTCAGGCCAGCGACGTATACCCGGGATACTTGATCCGTCTTCGGGCTGCACGCCGATGATACGGATGCCTGGATTCTTTTCCTTCAGGTAGCGCGATACTCCCATTGTCGTACCGGTGGTTCCCATCGAGCTGACGAAATGTGTGATCCGGCCCCGGGTCGCCTCCCATATTTCGGGACCCGTACCCTGATAATGGGCTCCCCAGTTGTCCGGGTTGGCGAACTGGTCCAGCACAATGCCATCTCCTCTTGCTGCCATCGCCGCCGCCTGGTCGCGGGCATATTCCATACCCTGCTTCTCGGTGACCAGAACCAGTTCGGCTCCATAGGCCATCATGAGCGCCTTGCGTTCGTCCGTCATGTTATCCGGCATCAAAAGTTTGAGACGGTACCCCATGGTAGCGGCGACCATGGCCAGGGCGATGCCCGTGTTACCACTGGTGGCCTCCAGCAGCGTATCACCCGGTTTTATGGTGCCACGAGCCTCGGCCTGCACGATCATGTTGGCAGCCGGACGGTCCTTGACAGAGCCTGCCGGGTTGTCCCCTTCCAGTTTGGCCAGCACCTGGTTGCCACGTTGATTGGCGGCGATCCGCTGAATAGGGACCAGTCGCGTATTGCCGATCTGCTCGACAAGCGACGGAATGTTCAGATGCGGACCTGCCTCTTTCATGGTGTTGGCTATGACCTTTGTGGCGATTCGTGTCCAGACCTTCATGCCAGTGTGCGCAGTCGGGAAAGCACGCTCTCCTGCTGCGCAGCCAGTGACAAGGTATCACAGGCGATGACATTCACATTACGCATATTGCGCAACCAGGTCAGTTGGCGTTTGGCCAATTGCCGGGTGGCGGCAACGGCCTTGTCCATCCAGATGCTGTCATTACCGGCCGCGAAATCCCCACCGTCAAGTGACAGGGCATCGAGATGGTTCCACGCCTGTCGGTAGCCGACGCTGCGCATGGCAGGCAATTGACTGTGGGTCAGTGGGTTTCGCCGCAACTGTTGCATCTCCCCGATGAACCCTTGTTCGACCATGTGGTGCAAGCGCCGTTCAATCCGACGATGCAGCCAGCCACGATCCT
>JABDKN010000085.1 GCA_013002205.1 Granulosicoccus sp. | reverse complement strand
TCGCCATGTCTTCCCAGTCCCGGTTGTCCGCCTCCAGGTGCCATTGCCGCAGGTGTGCACCGCTGTCGTCGAACGCAAACAGCATGGCTGGAGCACCGCTGTCATTTATTGCAAACAGTACACCGGGGATCGTGCGCGACGCAGCCATGCCGCTGACTTCGTCGAGAGCCGCATCTTCCAGCGTTCCGATTTGCTGGATCGCATCGATGATCCGGGTTGCTGGCTCAGGCATCTCCGTTGCAGCCGGCGTGGCCGGTAAGCGCGACGACTCCTCAGCCATCACGGTACCCATCGCCTGCCCGAAGCGCGCATCCGGTGGCCGGGTCGGCAGATGATTCGTCGAGGCGCAGCCGGAAGCGAAGCCGGAGGCGAGCATGACCAGGAATATCCGGACGATGCGCAACGGGGTTACCTGTCGCCGCTTACTCACTGGCCGAGCCGGATACCACCACCTCACGAATGGCCTTGAACAGCAGGCGCGCCGCTGCGGGAGGTCTGTTTTTTTGTCGTTCATCCAGAGCCTGGCGTTGCAGATGCCGGAATCGTTGCCGGTCTGCTTCCATGTATTCATCCAGGAATGCTGTCAGCGCCACCTTTTCGCTTTCGCCATCGACCTCACCGAGCAGCCGGTCCCGCCAGTGTTCGATCAGGTGCAGGCTCCTGGTGTTAGCGCGAGCAGCCTGGCGCAGCCGCAGGAGGGCGGCATCGATCGGCTCGACATCGATCTGCCGCAGGCGCTTTGCCAGAAAGCCGAGCTGGCGTTTACGCGCCCCGTGCGCTTTGAGTCGGTTCAGCTCGTGGATGGCGCTCAGAACGTCATCCGGTAGCGGAATAGTGGCCAGTTCACTGGCGCCCAGTTCGGCCAGCCTGGCGCCCAGGTCACGTACCAAGTCTGCATCGCGCTTTCGCTGACTCTTGCTGATTTCGTCAGTTGCGCCATCTGCCGTGTCGGGGTCGACCTCGAAACTGTCTGGATTTTCGTCTATCATTTACTCAGGGTCGTTGCGTCCAAAAGTCTAGTTCGTCTGATTATTTACATTCCAGCTACACAAGAAACTGTTATTCCGTTGTTTTTTTACGACAATAAGAGTTTAATTGCATAACGACAGGATTAAGAGGGCTCGTCCGCTTCCGGACCAGACGCACTTGATGGCACGTTTGCTAACGCAGCTGGTGATCATAGCGCTTTTAGTGGCGACGGGTTCGTGTGCCTGGGCAGCGGACTTCAACACCGCTGCTAACGGCAAGGGAAATCCTTTCGATTTCAATCCGGCCGAACTGGATCCAATTCGCTTTACACGCTCGCGGGAAGAGCGCGACAGACCGCAGATGGCGAGCCGCAAGCGAGCGCCTGTGGAAAGAGAACACAGCGTGGTCTGGCGGCAAACGGAATTGTCATTCAAGCTCAAGCCCAAACGTCCGGATTTTTCCCGTCGCGGTGCTTATGGACTTGATCTGTTCGCCGATCCCCAGCTGGCTGTCCACAGTCGGCTCATGGGGCCGGCAAGACTCGGTGAGGCGATTTCGGAACTCAACGACGGTTTCGTGTATTCCGCCGGACTGCGTATCGAACATGAAGACGAGCACATCGATGGCACCGCCTATGTCAGTTCCAGCTTACTGGGATTGTCCTATGGCCGTCTCGGTCGTCTCTGGTACGGTGGCATCGATGTCAATCTCGAGCAGTTCGCCGATGAACCCTACGGCGCGCAGCAGCCTGATGTGCTCTCACTGGACGTCACTACCGGAAGACGCCTGGGCTTTACCGGGCTGAGCGCCCATTCCCCACTATGGCTGCTGTCAGTCCAGGGCAACTTCGACATCCTGGAAGATACCAATGGCGAATCACTGGAAACCCGGGGAGACTGGTATCTGAACCCGAGTCTGTTCTGGCAACAGCCTGGTTTCACATTTTCCGCCCAGATGCAGGTGCCGGTGGAATTCGAGACGCTCGATGACGATGGTGAGCCGGACTACCGGTTACGCGCGGTATTCGAAAAGCAGTTCTAGCAGCTCGGCTCGCTAAGCCGTTACCACCCGTATCACTTGCAACGCAATCAGGCTCTACTCCGCCTTGACCGGTTCAGCAACGGCGTCGCCGGCACCGTTGTCCGCATCCCCGGTACCCTCTTCCCCGGTACCCGCCTCCAATGGCAAGGCTTGCGCGTCGGCTTCCTCAGGTATCGCTCCCCCCAGCTCGATGCTGGTGACCCGGTTGTCCAGACTCAACAGGCTCAGCCGGGCGACCAGCTCCCGGCGTTTCCGGTGCTCGATCTTGACCGGCAGGTAGTCCAGAGATGGCGCAATCCAGGTAGTGGTCTCCCGGCTGCCACCTGTTGCATTGCGGTTGATCACCCGATAGGTCTCGATATCACCCAGAGGTGTATTCAGAATTTCGGACCCTTCGTTGATGAATTCGACTTGCTTGATTTTCCCGCTGTCGAACACGGCCAGTTCGGCTCTGTCGAAATCGTTGCGCAGGGCGTTCATGATGACCAGGGTGACAGTCAGACGGTCCAGGACAGGGTCGGTGAAAGATTCAGTCGCCGTTTGTCCCCGGTATACATGCGTCAGGGAGCGCTTGTCCCAGTCAAAAGTTGCATCGACCTCGCGACGCCGTTCTTCATCCTGGCGGTAACGATAGATCTGCGGCTGCAGTTCCACACCGGCATCGGATTTCACGATCCGGAACGTACTGAGTTCGGATATCTCGCCTTTTCCTGCGAGCTTGAACACCCCTTTTGGTCGGGTGTTGAGGCTGTAGTGCCAGAGATCGCCTGAAGTGGTGAGTGTCAGTCGCGCTGTACCGGCACTGAGCAGATTGTTGCCCACCTCGTACACCACTTCGAACGGCGCAATGTCACCCGGCTTGATCGACTGGGCCATGACCTGTCCGACTGCCGCGCATGACAATACGATGCAGGCCAGCGCACGGGCTGGAAATCGGCTCATGGTTCCGGTCGGTTGCAGACTCGTCATGATTAGGTCCCTGTGGGCGTGGTTGGCAGAAGTATGCAGTGTATGGCACTCGCTGCCGTGTAAGGATGCATGCAGGGTAGCGTATGTTCGCATCTGAAGCGGATCACATCACGGTAATAACGACGCTAGGCCGTGTCTGCCTACACATTGCTGCAGAGCCTGTATATACAGCGTATGTTCCTCTTTCAGAACTCTTTGTGCGAGTGACTCGGTCGTGTCATCCGGCAGGATGGGAACCTGAACCTGAGCAATGACCGGGCCGGCATCCAGTTCGGGTGACACGATATGCACGCTGGCGCCTGCATGGGAATCACCGGCGGCGATAGCCCGGGCGTGTGTATCCAGTCCGGGATACCGGGGCAACAGCGATGGGTGAATGTTCAGGATACGACCCTCCCAGCGTTCCACGAAACTGCGGGTCAGGATACGCATGAATCCGGCCAGAACTATCCAGTCCGGGCGCACCACCAGTAATCGCTCGTGCAGAGCCTGGTCAAAATCCCGACGGCTGTCGAATGCGGTGTGATCGATGACCGCAGTGTCGAGTCCCAGTGCGGAAGCTGCGGCAATTCCGGCCGCTTCGGGGCGATTGCTGACGACCAGCGATACCCTGGCAGCCAGTTGACCGGTCTGACACGCTTTGGCGATGGCCAGCATGTTGGAACCGCGTCCGGAGATCAATATGGCCAGCGTGGGCTGTTGCCCCGGAACTGACGAAGATGCCTCAGACATGTCGGTTGCGGTTGCAGGTCTCAGGAGGGGATGTATCGAACGCACGGTGCGATCGTGTCGCTCTCCACCTGCCCAATGACAAACGCCTGTTCACCGGAATCCTGGAAGCGGGAGACGACCGCCTCCGCCTCCGCGGCCGACACGATGACCGCGAGGCCGATGCCGCAATTGAAGGTCTTGAGCATTTCCGTGTCGCTGATGCCACCTGCATTTTGCAGCCAGTCGAACACGTCCTGGTGTTTCCAGCTACGTCGATCGATCACGGCCACCGTGTTGTCCGGCAGCACGCGGGGTATGTTTTCGCTCAGACCGCCGCCGGTTATATGTGCGATCGCGTGTACCGGGTGATGGGCCAGTACCTGTGCCACTGACCTGGCATAGATGCGGGTAGGCGCCAGCAGTGTCTGGCCCAGGGTCGATGAACCCATCGGACTCTGTAAATCATGACCCTCGATGAGTTTTCTGATCAGTGAGTAGCCATTGGAATGAGGTCCCGAGGAGCACACGCCGACGATCAGGTTGCCGGCTGCTACTGCAGCGCCATCGATGATGCGGCTTTTTTCCACCACACCGACGGCAAAACCAGCCAGGTCATAATCCTGGCCTGCATAGATGCCAGGCATCTCTGCGGTTTCGCCACCAAGCAACGCGGCTCCCGATTGGACACAGCCTTCGGCGATGCCGCTGATGACCGCCTGCGCCAGTTCGACGTCCAGCCTGCCGGTGGCAAAGTAGTCCAGGAACCACAGTGGTTCGGCACCGCACACGATAATGTCATTGACACACATGGCGACCAAATCGATACCGATGGTGTCATGGATGCCAAGTTCGATGGCCAGGCGCAGTTTGGTGCCAACACCGTCGGCACCGGAGACCATGACCGGTTGCTTGTAGCGATCTGTAGGCAGTTCGAACAGACCGCCGAAGCCACCGATGCCTCCCAGAACGCCGGCACGTGTCGTACGGGCCACCAGGGGTTTGATGCGGTTGACCAGTTCATTGCCGGCCTGGATATCCACTCCGGCGTCCGCGTAGGTCAGCCCGGGGGGCGCATCTGCAGGTGCGCTCTGCGTGTCGTCAGTCATGGTCGTTGCAGCGAAACAGTGGTCCAGGGCAAAGCAAAGTGGTTTTCAATGATACGCTTAATGCCATGACGGTGTTCGCGCGATGCGCGCTGGATAATGTGGGGTGAGCAGGCCGATGGCAGGCAGTACGGTTGACAGAGCAGCGCCGGGTATTCTGCCCAGGGTGATCGATGTGCCACGCGCGGTAGTTTGCGCAGCATTCAGCAGGACGGGTAAGCGGTGCAGGCTGCGACAGCGTCTGGGCGCACTGGTAGCAACCACGATTGCCCTGCTGCTGTTTGCCGGCACGGCACAGGCGCAGCGGGATGCCTATTCGGTGGAGGTGGCCGTTGCCGATCGTGGAGCGGAAGAACAGCAGGATGCATTCAGGTTGGGATTTCGGCGTGTACTGCTGGACAACAGTGGTGACAAGACACTGCTCAATCGCGATGCAGTCCGCTCTGCATTGAAACGCTCCGAGGAATACGTTGCCAGCGTCAACTACCGCACGCCGCCACCCGGCACGGTCATCGCATCTGATACACCCATCACTGACCTCGTTCGCCAGACCGGTCAGGCCACCCAGCTTATGCTGGTAAGTTTCGATCGAACGCTGGTCAGGCAGCTGATAGACCAATCTGCCGAAGGTGGATCCGAACCGGCAGAGGGCGATGCGCCGGTAACGTCCGATGTGCCTGGCAGCGCACTGGTCTGGTTGCTGGTGCAGGATGATGGCAGGGACATCATGATCAGTGATCCTGCTGCGGTGAACGTGCAAAGCAGGGCTCGCGAGATTGCCGGCGCAGCTGGAATCTCGCTGCTGTTTCCGGCCGGGGATGCAGAAGATCAGCAGGCCTTGACCGTAGAGGACATGATCACCAGAGATCTGGACCGCATCGCTGCTGCCTCTGATCGATACCACCAGGGAATGGTCCTCGCCGGCACTCTGTCACGCAACGGCGCGCAAGGCTGGCGCGGTCAGTGGGTCAGGCTGCTGGGAGGGGCGGTGCTGGAGAACAGCTTTGATACAGGCAGCCTGGATCAGGCACTGCAGGATGGATTGTCGATGCTCAGCAACGAGGGGGTCATCGATGAAAGCTATCGTTACGGGGGTAATGCGTCCTCCGATACCGAAGCACTGGTCTGGGTCGGCTCGCTGAATTCCCTTGGAGACTACGCCAGCATGATGAAATTCTTTGAGTCCTTGTCAAGCGTCGGTACGGTCTATCCGAAGGAGGTCAATGATAGCGCCATGGTGTTTGCCGTGCTGCCCCGCAGCGCCTTGAACGAGATCGAAACCGCGGCTGTCCGGCAAAACTGGCTTCGCCGTACGGTGCCACCGATTACCGAGGTCCCCGGCTCCCTGAGTTCAAACGCCGACCTGGCACTTGAATTCGGACGTTGACCGCAGTCTGCGTGCCGGGATTGCCGCCATGAACCAGCCTGTGTCATTGCTGCATGCACATCCGCAGTTGACCCTTGCGCTGGACACTGCACCGGGCGCCACGTTCGACAGCTTCCATGTGGACGAATCCACGCGCCTGGTCCTGGACAGCATGCGAGCCTTTGCCGGCGGCGGTCTGGATGAGGTGCAGATCTACTTATGGGGCGATATGGGTACCGGTAAATCGCACCTGCTCAGCGCTGCCTGCCAGTGGTTTTCACACAAGGGCTACCGGGTGGCCTACATGCCCGGGGAGATGATCAATCATCCGGGTGCGCTGGAGGGTATGGAGTACTGTGATCTGCTGTGCATTGACGATCTGCAGCGCCTCGACCATGCCTCGGAGGTTGACCTGTTTCATTGCATCAACCGGTGCCGGCAGATGCAGTCCCGCCTCATTCTCGCCGCCGATCGAGCGCCGGATCGACTCGGACTGGCCCTGAAGGACCTGGAAACTCGCCTGGCCTGGGGCCTGGTTTGCCACACTCAGCCCATGGGCGACGAAGGCCTGCGACAGGCATTGCGCAAAGAGATTGAGAACCGTTCACTGCAAGCCAGTGACGAGGTGATCGGTTATGTGTTGCGCCGCTTCCCACGACGCATGTCCGCCCTGAAGAGCGTGGTGGACACCCTGGATGAAGTCTCCCTTACCGAGCAGCGACGTATCACGATTCCCCTGGTCAAGAGCGTATTCGGTGAGGCCGAGCGTGCCGCGTTATCAGAAAATCTTCGCTGAGACTCAGTGACGCGCAGGGTGTTGTCAGGACGTCAGTGCTGGAGAGTGATCCTGACAGGCAGCTGATAACCAGCTTCGGCATACCCCTCATGGTGCTAGTCGACGGATTTCCGCTGATCCGGGGGAGTCGGGGTAAAACGAGCGTACATGGCGCTGCCGATCAGCAGCAGCAGGCTGAACAGCACCATGCTCATACCCAGCAGGCGTTCGAGTCCGATACGGTTGTACCAGACGTCCACGCCGATCATGAAGTACAGCAGGCTCAGGAAGCCGACCCACTGATGTGTATAGCGACGCGCATGGAGGATGCCGCGCAATGGAAAGAGCAGCGGGATGGACAGCGCTGCCAGTACCAGTGAGCGAGGCACCTGAACCGGTGGTGCGATCCACGTGAACCAGTTGACGATCAGCAACAGCAGTCCGAAATAGCCGATCAGTGTCAGCAGCCGACCGGTTGCTGCATGCTGCGGAGATTCGACACGGGGCTTGCGTGGTTTCCTCGGTGTACTCATGAGCTGCTGCTGAGGGTGTCCGATGCCCGGCCTGCCAGCAAGCAGGCAGTACTGGCCACCCTGGCACCCAGCGCTCTGCACAGGACCGTCTCGCTGTCCACCAGCGGTGCCTTGCCGTCCTCGCCCGAGACGTGGCTGGCACCGTAGGGTGTTCCGCCGCGCCTCGTCTGCATCAGTTGCGGATGCGTATAGGGCAGTCCGCAGATCAACATGCCATGATGCAGCAGGGGCACCATCATGCCCAGCAGTGTGGCCTCCTGACCTCCGTGCATGCTGCCGGTGGAGGTGAATGCAGCCGCTGGTTTGCCGCTGAGCTTACCGCCCAGCCAGTACGGGGTCGTCCGGTCGAGAAAGTGCTTGAGGGAAGCAGACATGTTGCCAAAGTGCGTCGGACTGCCGATGATCAGGCCCTCGCACTCCAGAAGTTCTGCAACCTCGGCATAGGGCGCACCGCTGTCCGGTACCGGGGGGAGTCGGCTGCTATTGCGTTCGCCCACTTTGGGGGCTGCTCTGAGCAAGGCAGTACACTGACGGACCGATTCGACACCGCGCCCTATCTGTTGCGCCATTCGATAGGTGTTGCCGCTGTTGGAATCGTAGACGATCAGTATGCGGGCCCGGTCATTGTCTGACATGTGTACTGGTACTCACTGTGGTTACTGCTGGTTCTTCGAGTGTGTCACATCCGGCAGCCACTTCGTGACCTGGGCGATAGCTTGGGTGCGCTTGATTCACACCTGGAGTTCCAGTGCCGATAAGGGTGTCAATGCTGAAACCTCCGTCACCATAGTGCTCACCGAAAACGCCAAACGATTCGCCGATCCCGTGTCGGGCAAGCTTGAACTGGAAGCGGTGCTCGACGGCTTGCTGATAGACGGCCTGATCGAAGAGTCCAACAGCACGCTGTTGCGGTCGATCTCCAAGTCCGCAAGCAGCCCCGCGAATTACGGGCCGCTGGAGCGAATAGCCGCTGGTGGCTGGGTCAATGCCCACGATCCCTCGCAGAAGATCGATCTGGATTTCCTGACGCGCTGGCTGGCCAGGAAAGTCGACCTGGAGTGGAAACGTATCGATCCACTGCAGATCGATGTACCCGCCGTCACCGCGGTTACCTCGAATGCCTATGCCAGCCGGTTCAATGTGATCTGTATCGAGGTCACACCGGAGTATGTGGTTTTCGGTACCGCTGAACCTTTCTATGACGAATGGCAGCAGGAATTGCGCAATGTGCTGCAGAAAGATATTCGCCTGGTCATCTGCAACCCCGCCGACATCCGGCGTTACCTGAAGGAACTGTACTCGGTATCGAAATCCGTGCTGGGTGCCAAGCAGGATCAGAATCACCGCTCCAGCGCGGTGCAGAACCTGGAACAGCTCATGGAGCTGGGCAGACACGGCAAACTGGAAGCCAATGACAGCCACGTGGTGAGTATCGTGGACTGGTTGCTGCAATACGCCTATGAGCAACGGGCCAGCGATATTCATCTGGAACCACGTCGCGAAACGGGTGCCGTACGGTTTCGCATCGATGGTGTCATGCAACAGGTCTATGACATGCCGGCAACGGTGATGGCAGCGGTAACCAGTCGCCTGAAGATACTGGGCCGGCTGGATGTGGCCGAGAAGCGACGCCCGCAGGATGGCCGGCTGAAGACCCGCAACGGTGAAGGCAAGGAAGTGGAGCTGCGTATCTCCACCATGCCTACGGCCTTTGGTGAAAAGATGGTCATGCGCATCTTCGACCCCGAGGTACTGGTCAAGGATCAGACTCAACTGGGCTTCGATTCGCGTGAAGCGGGCATCTGGAATTCGATGATCCGGCAGCCGAACGGGATATTGCTGGTGACCGGTCCAACCGGTTCGGGCAAGACGACGACGCTCTACAGCAGCCTGCAGTTGCTGGCAACACCGGATGTGAATGTCTGCACTATCGAGGATCCGATCGAGCTCGTGGTGCCGGCCTTCAACCAGATGCAGGTGCAGCACAATATCGATCTGGATTTCGCCGCCGGGGTGCGAACCCTGCTCAGGCAGGACCCGGACATCATCATGGTCGGAGAGATCCGGGATCTGGAAACTGCCCAGATGGCTGTTCAGGCAGCCCTCACCGGGCATCTGGTGCTGTCGACCCTGCACACGAACGATGCGGCATCGGCCGTTACCCGATTACTGGAACTGGGTATTCCCTACTATCTCATTCGTTCGACCCTGATCGGGGTCATCGCGCAGCGACTGATTCGCACGTTCTGCCCGTCCTGCGTCGCCAGGCAGAGGATGGACGAAGAGCAGTGGAAAGCACTGATGGCACCCTGGAAGGCGCCGGTGCCTGAACATATGCACGTGGCCGAAGGCTGTCTGGAGTGCCGTAATACCGGATTTCTGGGACGGGCGGGTATCTATGAACTGCTGCAGATGACGCCTGGCGTCAAGAACCTGATCACACCGGATGTGCACCTGGAGGACTTGCGTAAACAGGCTTATAAGGACGGCATGCGTCCCATGCGCATCAGCGGGCTTGGCAAGGTTGCGCAGGGCAGGACCTGCTTCGAAGAAGTCCTGAAGGTGACACCGGCGCCACTGCTGGATTGAGATTGGTGCAGGCCTGAACGATAATCCCGCACATTCATAACCTGTACGGAATGCTCCAGCATCGTGAACAGTTGCATGCCGATTGCCCTCCAGGCTACCACCCTCGACGACATGAATGTCGTGACCGAGATCTATGCCCATCATGTGTTGCATGGTTGCGGTAGTTTCGAGGAAGTGCCACCGGATCAGCAGGCCATGCAGGAGCGCTGGCAGTCTCGTGAGGCGGCTGGTTATCCAAGCCTGACGGCTCGAATCGATGGTCGTATTGCAGGGTTTGCCTATGCGGGGAATTACAAGCCGCGCTCTGCCTATCGATTCACGGTCGAGGATTCGATCTACGTGGCACCGGATCATATCGGGCAGGGTGTGGGTAGAGCGTTGCTGAACGCGCTGGTAACGCGGTGCACGATGCAGGGCTACCGTCAGATGATCGGCGTCATCGGGGACAGTGGCAATCAGTCTTCAATTACCTTGCATGAGCGGTGTGGTTTCAGGCTGGTGGGTATTGCCAGGGGTTTGGGATTCAAGCATGGGCGATGGCTGGATGTGGTCTATATGCAGCGAGCCCTGCACAGCGCGCAGCAAGCCGAGATCGGCAAACCTGGGTGATGGGCAGGGCCCTGCTGCACTGGTCCTCAGTACCGGTGCTACCATCCCACACAGGTTTCAGGATCATCAGGGCATCTGCGTGGCTGAGTGGGGACGTGCACGACTGAGTATCGCGACGTTGGTGACACCTCTCGATTCTCCACGACTTCTCTATCCCGGGGATGACAGCGGTGCTGGTTGACACCTGGTACCGAGGCTGCGTGCCGGAGCGAACACCTGTCCAGGTCGATGGAACACGGAGCACTGGTGTCTGCATCATCGGCGCAGGACTGGCAGGCCTGAACTGTGCCCGCGAACTGATGCGGCACGGGCATCAGGTGGTCGTGCTGGAAGCGGAGCAGGTCGCCTGGGGGGCTTCGGGTCGCAATGGCGGGTTCGTCGCTCCGGGCTATGCGCTGGAGCATGCGGCCATCGAGGCAAGAGCTGGCAGTCACGAAGCGCGCATACTGCATGGCATGTCCATCGAAGGGCTGCAGATGGTGGCCGATAATATCCGGTCACTGGGAATACCGTGCGCCGAGGCAGTAGACGGAATACTCAGCGTCCGACGCTACCGAGCAGCTGCAGAGCTCAAGGCACGTCGTGACTGGCTGGCAGAGGAGTTTGGCTATACGGTGGACTATCTCGACAGGGCGGCGCTGAGTGAGCTCCTGCAGACAACCCGCTATCACGAAGCACTGCATGATCGTCAGGCATTTCACATCAATCCACTGGGCTACGCACGGGGTCTGGCGAATGCAGTCCACCAGCAGGGCGGCGAAATCTTCGAGCAGTGTCCGGTGACGGCCATCGATGGTCGACGGGGTGACTGGCAGGTGGTGACGGACACGCTCGAGGTGCAGGCGAGGGATGTGGTCATCGCCACCGGTGGTTACACCGGCAGGCTCTCGACCGAGCTGTATCGCAGCTACCTGCCGATTGCCACCTACGTGATGTCGACCCAGGCAGATCCCGAGCTGCTGGCCACCGCCATCGGTACCCGGTCGGCTATTTTCGATGACCGGCTGGCCAGCGACTATTACCGCCTGATCGATGACGGGCGGCGATTGTTGTGGGGTGGCGGGATCACCACGCGCACTACGCAGCCACGGGCCTTGTCACGCATGCTGCAGCGTTCGATGACCGACATCTTCCCGCAACTGGCTGGTCTCGAGGTAGACATGGCCTGGTCCGGTCTGATGAGTTATGCGCGGCACCGCATGCCGCAGATCGGGCAGCTGGGTAGCGGGATATGGTATTGCACCGCGTTTGGTGGGCATGGGTTGAATACCACGGCCATAGGTGGCCGGGTGGTGGCCGAAGCAATCACCGGGCATTCGGAACGCTACCGGCATTTTCAGCCCTTCGGCCTGGACTACACGGCCGGATTGATCGGTCGTGCTGCGGTGCAGGCGACCTACTGGCGCTATCGACTGCTGGACGCCTGGCGGGAACGCGCTTCGGCGAGCTGTTGAGAGCCTTGCCCGACGGCCGACGGCCGACGGGTGGGCAGGGATGAAACCGGATCCGTCAGCTCGCTTTGTCGAAGGCCGGGGCCATCGACCTGATCATGCGTGTGGCCAGATTCAGCTTGTACTCCCTGGAATGTCCGCGACCGACCACTTCCTCGACCAGCAGACTGGCCAGGCCGTGGACGGATGACCAGGCGAGAAGCTCCTCGACACTCAATTGCGCCGGGTCAGTATCATGGATGGAATCGGCGAAACCGCCCTTCAGATGTGCACTGAGCTGTTCCGAGGCAGCCACATAGGCATCATTACCGGCGTAGATAATTTCCTCATTCCACATGGCTCGAAAGAAAGCCGGATTGTCGATGGCAAATGCGATATAGGCCAGGCCAACGGCCATCAGGGCATTGTCACCGTCCTGACGGGCACGGGTGTTGGCCACGGCCAGGTTCCGGGAAAGCTGCATCAGGGCACGGGTGGCAAACGATGTGAGCAGGTCGCGCTTGTCGCTGTAATGTCGGAAGGCCGACGAGGGTGAGACGCCAATACGTTTGGCACAGGCGCGCAGGGTGACCGCTTCGAGACCGAACTGGCTGGCTATTTCGTCCACCGCGTCGAGCAGGGATTCCGCCAGATTCCCGTGGTGATAAGCGCCCTTGTCCTTTTTCATGGGATGTTTCATGTTCCTGATTCTACTCGTCAATGTGACTGTTGTTCACTTTTTTTTCGAAATTACTTGAAAAGTAGTTCAATTATCAGATATAGTATGTGAACAGTGTTTACATAGCTTGGTTACGGAAGCGGATCAGGCCTGGATCGGGGGCGTCAACGTTACCTGGTCGGCGAGCACTGTGACGACAATGCGCTTCTCGTCAATACCAGAGAAAGAGGTGAAAGATGTCTACATCCAATGCACATACAGTCGAGCCGCGCCACCATCAGTCATCGACACGCTGCGGCAGTCAGTTCGGGCGATCGGCCAGGTGGTCCGGATTCAATATCGCCGTCATGGTCGTGGCCTTCGTTTTCTTCTGGCCTGTCGGACTGGTGGTTCTGTTCTGGATCATGTCAGGACGAAACGTCCAGGAGTTGCCAGGTGCGATCCGCGAACAGTGGGGTCGCCTGTTCCACGGCAACGGGCAGGTTCCGGCGGGGTCGGATAACGTCGTGTTCAATGACTATCAGCAGACTCAGTACGATCGTATCCGTGAGATAAAGGAGGAGATCAAGTCACGGGCCCAGCGATTCAGTGAATTTCGCATGGACGCTCGCCGGCGGGCTGATCAGGAAGAGTTCGACCGTTTCATGGCCAACGGTTCGAAGGCGGGTCGAGCGGAACAGTGAGTTCCGGCCCGTACCCACAACCATTAGTCGGCAATGTGCACCCGGATCAATTACATGATCCGGGTGCAGTCGTTTGCCGAACCGTCACACTGCCGTCTGTGCAGCATTTTTCATCGCCTGCGGTGAATGGCGCTTGTCCATGAATCCCGGGTCGTCAGTTCGGTTTCATCTGCGCCAGTACGTCGGCGCGACTGATGATTGAAGACTCAGGGTCGCGTCGGCCACGGTATTCGATTTCGCCGTTGGCCAGGTGTTTGTCGCTGAGTACGAAACGGTGCGGTATGCCGATCAGTTCCATATCAGCGAACATGGCACCCGGTCGTAGCGGTCGATCGTCGAACAGCACATCCACGCCTGCCTTGAGCAGTTCCTCGTAGAGTGTCTCGGCAGCGGCCTTTACGGCGTCTGATTTCACCATGTTGACAGGGCAGATGACTGCCTCGAACGGTGCAATGGCCAAAGGCCAGATGATGCCCGCCTTATCACTGTTCTGCTCGATGGCGGCAGCGGCAATGCGCGTGATACCGATTCCATAACATCCCATCATCAGGGTCTGCGGCTTGCCGCTTTCATCCAGCACCGTGGCTCCCATGCTCTGGCTGTAGGTATCACCGAGCTGGAAGATGTGGCCGACTTCAATGCCCCGGACGATTTTCAGGGTTCCTGTCCCTACCGGACTGGGATCACCCTCGACGACGTTACGCAGATCACGAACCAGTGGCTCGGGCAGGTCCCGTCCCCAGTTGACACCGCGCAGGTGTTGCCCATTGGTATTGGCGCCACAGATGAAATCGCTCATGGTGGCAGCATCCGTGTCGGCGATCACGGTAACGGCCAGGCCAAGCGGGCCTATCGAGCCGGCATCGCAATCGGCCACTGCGCGAATGTCATCGGCGTCAGCCATGGTCAACGGTGAGGAGAGCTCAGGCAGGTGTTCGGCCTTCACTTCGTTGAGCTGGTGATCACCGCGTAACACCAGGGCCACCACCGAGCCTTGTGATCCCTTGACCAGCAGCGTCTTCAGGCAGGTGCTCTCGGGTACCTCAAGCTGCGCTGCCAGTTCGGCAATGGTGTGTACGCCCGGTGTGTCGATGGTCTCCAGTTCACGGGCAGGATCGCTGCGGCTGCCCCGGGGAACCACTGCGGCCTTTTCCATGTTTGCCGCATAGTCACCCTCGGTCGAGTACACCACGGCATCCTCGCCGCTGTCGGCGAGCACATGGAACTCACGTGAACGGGCGCCGCCGATGCTGCCGCTGTCTGCTTCCACTGCACGGTAGTGCAGTCCCATCCGGTCAAAGACCCTGCAATAGGCGTCATGCATCTGGTCGAAGCTCTGCTGCAGAGACTCCTCACCCAGGTTGAATGAATAGGCATCCTTCATGATGAATTCGCGCGCACGCATCACGCCGAAGCGTGGCCTGATTTCATCACGAAATTTTGTCTGAATCTGGTAGAAATTCAGTGGTAACTGACGGTAGCTTCTGATCTCCCGCCGGGCGATGTCGGTGATGACCTCCTCATGCGTGGGTCCAACGCAATAATCACGCTGGTGCCTGTCCTGCAGGCGCAGGAGTTCAGGGCCGAATTTATCCCAGCGCCCCGTTTCCTGCCATAACTCGGCTGGTTGAATCGACGGCATCAGCAGTTCCAGCGCACCTGCCCGGTTCATCTCTTCACGGACGATGGCTTCTATCTTTCTCAGTACTCGCAGACCCAATGGCATCCACGAATACAGGCCGGCACCCAGACGGCGCACGAAGCCGGCCCTGAGCATCAGTTGATGGCTGACGATCTCCGCATCATTGGGGGTTTCCCGGGTAGTACTGATATGGAACTGACTGGCGCGCATGCACATGATCCCGTTGCTCTGGTGCGCAGTATAGCGAGCGATGCGATGTGCATGTCGTCCACGGCCGCGGGCAGGCGAGTACCATGTATGCCTTGCAAGGGCCGGTATTCAACTCTGAGCAGCAGCTTCCTATATGTCTGATCGTCGTTTACAGGTATTTCACACCGTGGCCGGTGTTCTCAATTTCACCCGTGCTGCGGAAATCCTGCACATGACCCAGCCTGCTGTGACTCACCAGATCCGGCAACTGGAAGAGGAGTTCAATGCGCGCCTGTTCGATCGCCGCAACAATCGCATCAGCCTGACTGCCGCCGGAGAGCGGGTGGTCGAGTATGCGGACCAGATACTGACACTCTATGACGAGATGCAGGAATCGGTGAAGGCGCTGACCGGTGATCGAACCGGGCTGGTAACACTCGGTGCCAGCACGACCATCGCCGAATACATGTTGCCCGGTTTGCTGGGAGATTTCCGGCGACGGTTTCCCGACGTACAGATCCGCCTGCGTGTCGCCAATACCGATGCAGTGGTCAACATGGTGGCCGACAATTCGATTGACCTGGGCGTGGTGGAGGGTGAGGTGGACAGTCAGCTTCTGCGGGTGGAGCGTTGTCAGGAGGACGAGATGCAGCTCATCGTACCGCCTGGCCACCCGCTGGCCGGGAAAGTTGCCGTAGCGCCACTCGAACTGACACCTTATCCCTTCATCTATCGAGAAGACGGCTCGGGTACCCGGAGTGTCATCGAACGCTATTTCGCAGACCATGGGGTGGACGGGAATACGCTGAACCAGCCGTTCGAGCTGGGCAGTACGGAGGCCATCAAGGGCGCGGTGCAGGCAGGTGTTGGTGTCACCATCGTGTCCAGGGCGACCGTGTACAAAGAGCTGGCGCTGGGTCATCTGGTGGCCGTACCCCTGGAACCGCCATTGCTGCGTTCATTCTATTTCGTGCGCCAGCGGCAGAAGTTCCGTACGCACCTGATGGACGATCTGTTCCAGTTCGCCCGCACCTACTTCGACAACGTGCAGACTCCGGACTGAGCATCCCGCCTGACGATCGGCTGTCCGGGTTCTCCGCTTGCCACCGAGGGCGTCAAAAAAACGGCATACCCGGTGTGCACTCATCTTGCAGGCTGGTAGGAGAACCGATTCGCGACGGCAGCCGGAGTCTGCCGGTGTCATACTGTGCGACTATCGGGGCCCTGAGGCTTCGGCCTTGTATTCAATCGATTATCCAGGAGTCGTCCCGGCGATGTACGACATCATCCGTGACTGGTATGCCCGGAATTTCTCGGACCCCCAGGCGGTTATCCTTGCCTTTCTGTTGCTGGTGGTATTCGGCCTTCTCTGGCTGGTCGGCGACATCATGGCACCGGTGCTGGTGGCCCTGGTACTTGCCTACCTGCTGGAAAGCGTGGTAGCCGCCATGCAGCGTCTGCATGTGCCGCGAACACTGGCATCGGTCTTCGTCCTGTGTCTCATCATCGCCTTGTCGGTGATCGTTCTGTTCGGCCTGGTTCCGGTTCTGTCGCAACAGCTCACCGGAATCGTCAGGGAATTGCCTGGCATGATCGGCAATATTCAGGAGCAGTTGCTGCGGCTGCCGGTGAAATACCCCGACATCTTTACAGTGGAACAGGTCAACGACCTGATTTCCAATCTGCGACGCGAGTTGACCTCCTTTACCCAGAGTGTCCTGTCCTTCTCGCTGGCACGCCTGGGAAACATCGTGATGATAGCCGTGTACGTGGTGCTGGTACCGATCATGGTGTTTTTCGCGTTGAAGGACAAGCACAAGCTGCTGGGCTTTGCCTCCAAGTTCGTGCCCCACCGCAGCGAGTTGACATTCCAGGTCTGGCGGGAAGTGGACCAGAAGATCGCCAATTACATCCGCGGCAAGTTTGTCGAGGTCATCATCGTCTGGGTAGTGTCTTACATCCTGTTTGCCGTCATGGGCCTCAACTACTCTCTGCTATTGAGCTTCCTGGTTGGTCTGTCGGTCATCATTCCCTATGTGGGTGCCATCGCGGTGACCGTGCCGATCGCCCTGATCGGTTTTTTCCAGTGGGGCTTGACGCCCAAGCTGGGTTACCTGCTGATTGCCTACCAGATCATCCAGATACTGGACGGCAACGTGCTGGTACCGCTGCTGTTTTCCGAAGTGGTCAATCTGCACCCGCTGGCCATCATTACCGCAGTTCTGTTCTTCGGCGGATTGTTCGGACTGTGGGGAGTGTTCTTTGCCATCCCTCTGGCCACACTGGTGCAGGCGGTCATGAATGCCTGGCCCAAGGCACTGGAACATCGGTCGCATCACGATCACTCGCAACCACTGTGAACTGGCCTGGCAATCTGCCGCCGGATTTTTCAGTCTATAAAACCTGCACGGCCTCCAGTACTTCCTGCACGTGACCGGGTACCTTGACCTTGCGCCAAACCTGTCGCAGGACGCCTTTGTCGTCGATCAGAAAGGTACTGCGCTCGATTCCCTCGAATTCCTTACCGTACATTTTCTTCAGCTTGATGACGTCGTAGTCAGCGCAGACGGTACCCTGCTCATCTGACAGCAGGTCGAAGGGCATGGACTGCTTTGCCTTGAATTTCTCATGGCTCGCCACCGAGTCCTGCGATATGCCAAGAATGATGGCTCCGTGGGCCGTGAATGCCTCGCTGGCGTCTCTGAAGTCCTGACTCTCCGTGGTGCAACCCGGCGTGGCATCACGGGGGTAAAAATACAGTATGACCTTGCTGCCTGCCAGGCTGGCCAGTGAAATGCGCTGCTCGCCGGTGGCCGGCAGATCGAAGGCCGGGGCCGGCTTGTCGAGTTCTGGTGTGTTCATGGATGTCCGTTGTACTCAGGGTGCTGGTGTGGTCTTTCGCGAAATCGGTTGAGAAAGCGCTAAGGCGAAAGTACCATGGCGGGGATAACTCGGGAGTAATACATGTTTCAGGGCAGCATGGTGGCGCTGGTCACTCCGATGCTCGACGATGGTTCGGTGGATGACGCGGCGCTGGCCGATCTGGTCGAATTTCATGTCGAGGCTGGCACCGATGCCATCGTGGCCGTGGGCACGACCGGTGAATCGGCTACCCTGACGATACCGGAGCATGCACGTGTGATCAGGCAGATCATCGATCTGGTGGCCCGGCGTATTCCGGTCATTGCCGGTACCGGTGCCAATGCCACCGCAGAGGCAATCGAGCTCACCGACCATGCCCGCAGGGCCGGTGCGGATGCCTGCCTGCTGGTGACGCCGTATTACAACAAACCAACGCAGGAAGGGCTGTTTCGCCACTACCAGGCCATCGCCTCGGCCGTTGACATCCCGCAGATTCTCTACAATGTGCCGGGTCGTACCGCCGTGGACATGCTGCCTGCCACGACGGCACGATTGTCCGCGCTGCACAACATCATCGGCATCAAGGAAGCATTCGGCACGGTTGAACGTATACGGGAGTTGCTGGCTATCTGCACCGATGGCTTCATGGTCGTGACCGGCGACGATGCAACTGCCATGGAAAGCATGCTGGCCGGTGCACAGGGGGATATATCGGTGACGGCGAACGTGGTACCGCGCGAGATGCACCTGATGTGCAAGGCGGCCGTCGCCGGCGACCGGGACACCGCCATGACGATCGAAGAGCGTATCAGCGACCTGCACACGGTGTTGTTCCAGGAATCCAGTCCGATACCGGTCAAGTGGGCGCTGCAGGCCATGGGGCGCATCGGCCCGGGTATCCGTTTGCCGTTGACGCCTCTGGCAAGCGAGTATCATGCGTCGGTCACCGCTGCCCTGAAAAAGGCTGGAGCCTTAACGTGAATCCTCGCAATGTAGCTTACCTGCTGTTGCTGGCCGTCCCATGGCTGGCAGGCTGTGGCAGTTTCAGCTCGCCCAACAGTCCGGATGTGCGGTATGACAATAACGCCGAACAGGCACGTTCGCTGCAGATCCCACCGGATCTGACGGACATCAGTAACGCCGAACAGTTCGTCCTGCCCGGCACCAACGGGGGACCGGTTTCGCGCAATACACTGTTGCCGCAATTCTCCACTGTGACGTTCGAACGTGCCGGTCAGCAGAGTTGGCTGGCGCTCGATTCGCCGCCAGAGGCCGTCTGGCCTCAGCTGCTTGCCTTCATGAAAAAGGAAAAATACCTGATCGACAGGACAGAACCTGCTGCCGGCCTCATCGTCACTCAATGGCGAGCCGCCAGCGCGATAGCCCGGGGAAACCTGCTGCAGAACCTGATAGGGGGCGACGAGGAGTACACCCGCATCGCATTCAGGCTTGAGCGAAACGGCTCCGGCAGCCGCTTGTTCGCGCGATCACAGGCTGCGTCCGAGAAAGTGGCAACGGCTGCGGGCACGACTCCCTTCAGCTGGCCGGCGCGCTCGCACGACCCGGAAGCCACCAGTGAGTTGCTGAGCCGCCTGCTGGTGTTCCTCGGTATGGAAGAGCAGAAGGCGCGCGGCATCGTCAATGAGGATCAGGCGCATATGGTGACCGATAATGCGCTGGTCATCACCACGGGTTCTGGTAGTCAGTTGATCGTGTATCGCGGTTTCCAACCATCGTTCAATGCCGTGCTGGCAGCGTTGGGCAGGCTCGACTATGCCATCACCAGCAGTGATGACGGAGTGGGACGTATCGAGTTCAGGGATGGGGGAATCCCCCTGGTCATCGAGTTGACCCCGCAGCATGTCAGTGAGGTGCGCGTGGCGCTGAGTGACCAGGACGGACGACGCCTGCCGGATCTACGGGAGCTGGAGGTACTGAATACCCTGCTGGCACAGATGGCCTGACGATGATCAAGGTGGCAGCCCTGGGTAGCGGCAGTTCGGGCAATTCCCTGTTGCTGCGTGCGGGCAGGACGACGCTGCTCATCGACTGCGGGTTCACCATGAAGGAGACGATCGCGCGCCTGGTCCACCTGGGCCTGTCCCCCTCGGACCTGGATGCGGTGCTGATCTCGCACGAACACGGTGACCACATGAAGGGAGTCGGTCCACTGTCACGCAAGTTCGGACTGCCCGTCTGGTGTACGCATGGCACCTATCACCAGGCACGGGACAATCGATTTGCCTCAGTGAGACTGTTTCATGCGCACGAACCCTTCGTCATCGGGGATGTGGAGGTGGATCCGTTCCCAACACCACATGATGCGGCGGAATCCTGCCAGTTCGTGTTTACCGTGAACGAGACACGGTTTGCCAACGTGACTGATCTGGGTGCCTGTACGCCGCACGTACGGGAAAAACTGGCGGGCGTGCACGGACTGGTGGTTGAATGCAACTATGACAACCAGATGTTGCGCGAAGGACCCTATCCACCGAGCCTGCAGGCTCGTATACGCTCCGATTACGGACACCTGGGAAATGATCAGGCTGGTGTGCTGCTGCAGGAACTGGATCATCCTGAGTTGCAGTGCATCCTGCTCGGGCACCTGTCCGAAAAGAACAACTCCGATGCCGTGGCCCTGGCGACCATTCAGGAGCACCTCGAAGATCGCCATGAACGTATCTCGGTGCTGGCACAGCACTGTTGCAGTCCGTGGTTCGACGTCGTCGCCGATCCGGACGGACTGTCCACCGCTGGAGGCATCACCCTGGCGCCTGCCAGCTCAGGAGGCAGTGTCCGGCTGGCTGACCTCGCGTAAACGCCGACGAACGATGTAACGATCCTATCCCGCAACGACGACAGCGAAGACACTGGAGCGATGAATTCACCCTCCGTGAGCGTGTGGAAAGATGCAGGCTGGAGGGCGGTTGCCGCTGCATTTGCACTGAATGGCCTGCTGTTCGGTGCCTGGGCTTCTCGTGTGCCGGCGTTCAAGGACAGCTTCGATTTGCAGCCTGCGATGCTGGGTGTGTTGCTGCTTGCCCTGGCAGGTGGTGCGATAGTCGCCTTTCCGTTTGCCGGCGTCCTGTCGGAAAAATGGGGTGTCGAGCGATTGACGCTACGATGCGCCTGGGCTTACGCACCCGCACTGGTACTGATCTCACTGGCTCCGAACAGCTGGATACTGGGCATTGCCCTGTTCCTGTTTGGCATCTTTCACGGTGCGATGGATGTGGCAATGAACGGCTGGGGAGCGCGCACTGAGCAGCGGCTGGAGACCCACACCATGCCGGTGTTTCATGCCATGTTCAGCCTCGGAGCCGGCATTGGAGCCGCCAGTGGTGCTGCCGCCGCCAGCCTGGGTTACATGCCGAAGGTGCACTTTGTCGTTGTTGCGGGTCTGGGCGCAGTACTCGCCGCGCGCACTATGCTGCCTGCCAGGGCTGCCAGCCCGGCAACGGCAACGGCAGCTGCTTCTCAGCCGCTGTTCGCACTGCCATCCAGCTCACTGCTCCTGATTGGCCTGATCGCGTTTTCAACCTCCATGGGTGAGGGTGCAATGGCTGACTGGAGTGCGGTGTTCCTGCGTATCGTTGCCCAGGCAACGGAGGCGCAGGCTGCGCTGGGCTACGCGGCATTCAGTACGACCATGGTGTTGACCCGGCTGGCTGGCGGTTTCATCGTTGATCGATTCGGACCGGCAAAGACTGCGCGGCTAAGCGGAATGACCGCCCTCATCGGATTTGCGGCAGTCATCGGGGCACCAGGCCTGCCGGTCGCCCTGGCAGGGTTTGCGTTGATCGGGGTGGGCTATGCGATCGTCATGCCGATAGCATTCTCAAGGGCGGCAAACGACCCCTCCATGCGTCCGGGACCCGCCATTGCAAGTGTTGCGACCCTGGCATATGGCGGGATGTTGCTAGGCCCGCCGATAGTTGGCTTTATCGCGCAATTCAGCAGCTTGCGCGTCTCATTTGCTGTACTTGCATTGCTGGCAGGACTGACGGTCTTACTGGCACCTGGCCTGAGAAACGACTGAGGGTGGCGCGCTCTCGTGCTTGTCGGCGATACGCTTCATGAATAGCCCGGGCTAGCTGACTTCGCGCAGGCTCGGTTCCGCTTCAACCAGCGCAGCAATCTGCTTGCGCAGTCCGTCCAGATCCAGCCGACAATGGTGCAGCAACTCCTCACGTGAGCCGTGTTCCACGAACTCATCCGGGAGCCCGATCAGTTTGACGGGCGTCGAGGCGCCCACTTCACTGAGGTGTTCCAGTACGCCAGCACCGGCCCCACCGGCAATGGCATTCTCCTCCAGGGTGACGATCAGGTCATGAGAGCTGGCGACGGAGTCTATCAATGCGCTATCCAGTGGTTTGACGAAGCGCATGTTGACCAGTGTGAAGTCCAGTTCATCGGCCAGTTGAGTGGCGGGCTCGACCAGGGTGCCAAACGCGAGCAGGGCTACCCGTTTGCCATGTCGACGAACCTCAGCCTTGCCCACGGGCAACGCGGTCATGGTTTCCTCGACGTCCACGCCCGGCCCACCGCCGCGCGGGTAGCGCACCGAGCTTGGCCCGTCGATCTGCATGCCGGTATACAGCATCTGTCGGCATTCATTCTCATCGGCAGGGGCCATGATGACGATATTGGGCAGGCAGCGCAGGTACGAGAAGTCGAAGCTTCCGGCATGGGTGGGACCATCCGGTCCGACCAGTCCGGCACGGTCGATGGCAAATAGTACGGGCAGGTTCTGCACGACCACATCATGAACCAGCTGGTCGTAGGCACGCTGCAGGAACGTGGAATAGATGGCAACCACCGGTCTCAGGCCACCGCAGGCCAGGCCCGCAGCCAGGGTCACTGAGTGCTGTTCCGCGATGCCGACATCGAAGTAGCGATCCGGGAATCGCCTTTCGAATTCCACCATGCCGGATCCTTCCCGCATCGCGGGCGTGATGCCGACCAGGCGATCATCCCTCTCCGCCATGTCGCATAACCATTGCCCGAACACCTGGGTATACGTGGGATGATTCGACGCCGCGCTCTTGTGCGATTTGCCGGTTTCGGGATTGAAGGGACCGATGGCGTGCAGCGCCAGCGGGTCCTGTTCCGCGAACTTGTATCCCTTGCCCTTGCGGGTGACGACGTGCAGGAAGACCGGGCCTTTCAGCTCACGCAGATTGCGCAGAACCGCCACCAGGCTTTCCACATCGTGCCCATCCACCGGGCCGAAATAGTTGAAGCCGAGCTCCTCGAACAGTGAACTGGGAACCACCATCCCCTTGACGTGTTCTTCAGTCCGGCGAGCCAGCTCCAGCATCGATGGTACCCGGCTCAGTACACGTTTGCTGCCTTCCCGGGCGCCGGAGACGAATTTGCCGGACAGCATGCGGGCCAGGTACTTGTTCATTGCCCCCACATTTGGCGAGATGGACATGTCGTTGTCGTTGAGTATCACCAGCATGTCCGCCTTCACGCCACCGGCATGGTTCAGCGCCTCGTAGGCAAGTCCTGCCGTCAATGCCCCATCGCCGATGACCGCAACGACCTTTTCCGGACTCTGTCCGGATTCTCCGCCGGCCGCAGCGCGGTGCCGGGCTGCCAGTGTCATGCCCAGCGCCGCACTGATCGAGGTGCTGGAGTGGCCGACACCGAAGGTGTCGTAGGGACTCTCGGCCCGATTGGGAAAGCCTGCGAGTCCGCCCTGCTTGCGAATGGTGGACATCTGCTCACGACGCCCGGTCAGGATCTTGTGACCGTAGGTCTGGTGCCCGACGTCCCAGACCAGCTTGTCTGAGGGAGTGAGGTAGACATAGTGGAGTGCAACGGTCAGCTCGATCGTGCCCAGGCTGGAACCCAGGTGTCCGCCAGTGCGCGACACGGAATCAATCACGTAATTGCGCAACTCCCGCGACAGGGCCGGCAGCTGTTGCACATCGAGTCTACGCAGGTCTGAAGGTGCGTGAATGCGGTCCAGCAGGGGATATTCCGTTGCCGTAGTCATGGTGTCACGTTTGCGGTGTAACGCGGATTATCACTGCTGGACGGTCCGCTTGACAACCCGACTGCCCCAAAGGTGTGAATTTACCGATATTCAAGTCCCGACGTTACAATCTGGTGATGGTTCGAAGGTTCGAAGGTTCGAAGGTTCGAAGGTTCGATGGCTCGTCCATTCAGTATGTGCGCTCGAGCACGAAGGATGACAGCATCCGCAGTTCGTCGAAGTCCGCTCCCAGGCCCTCCAGTTCGGCGACAGCCGCCTCATGCATGTCCTGCGCGCGTACACGCGCGCCTTCCAGGCCCAGCAGGGCCGGGTACGTCGGCTTATTGCGCGCCATGTCCGCGCCCTGCGTCTTACCCAGGGTTTCTGTGTCTGCGGTCACATCCAGAATATCGTCGACTATCTGAAAACACAGTCCAACGGCTCCCGCGTAGCGATCCAGGCGCTGCATCAGTGCCGCATCCACCGAATCGGCCATTGCCGAGGGCAGCAACACACTGGCCCTGATCAGCGCACCAGTCTTGTGATTGTGCATGTTCTCCAGCTCTGCAAGCGTCAGGCCTCGACCCACGGATTCCAGATCGATGGCCTGTCCTGCGGCCATGCCATCGGCGCCACTGCACACCCCGAGAATTTCCACCATACGCAACTTCGCGGCAGCGGAAGTCCCGGCATCCCGGTTGAGCGCAAGGATCGTGAAGGCCAGTGCCTGCAAGGCATCGCCGGCCAGGATGGCCGTAGCCTCATCGAAGGCCTTGTGACACGTGGGTTTGCCGCGACGCAGGTCGTCATTGTCCATGGCCGGCAGATCATCGTGAACCAGGGAGTAGGCGTGCATCATCTCCAGTGCGCAGGCAGCCACATCCACCCTGTCCAGGGACAGGCCCAGGGCCTTTCCGGTGGCGTATGCAAGTACGGGACGAAATCGTTTCCCACCGTTGGTGACGGCATAACGCATGGCCGCAGGCAACTGGGTAGAACTGCCTGTTGTCTCAGGCAAGTGCAACAGCAGCATCCTGTCAACCCGCAGCCGATAGAGCTCGAGGCGTTCGGCAAATGGTGCACCGGTGGCCAGTGTGTCAGAAGTTACAGCGGTGGCCATCAGTTCTGCGCACTGGCATCGAAGTCTGTCAGCGCATCATCATCCCCGGCATCGTCCTCGTCCAGCAGTATCTTCACCTTCTGTTCCGCTTCACTCAGGCTTTGCTGGCAGAAACGGGACAGGCTGACACCTCGTTCGAACTGTTCGAGTGAGAGTTCCAGCGAGGGCTCTCCACTTTCAAGCGACTCCACGATAGTCTCGAGTTCTTTCAGTGCATCCTCGAACCTGGTGGATTTTGGAATCCTGCGTGTTTTCTGCGACACCTGGGTACTCGTCTGCTGGTTGAAATTGATGGCGAACCTGTCCGGGCCAGTTTACGGGATTAGTGTCAATCGAGCAGGTCCAGCGCTTCGTGAAGTCGATGGATGCCCTCCACACGCAGACCCTGTATGGCTTTCTTGGGCGTATTGCCATGTGGCACGATAGCACGCTTGAAACCATGCTTTACCGACTCCTGCAGGCGTTCCTCACCGTTGGCCACGGGCCGCACTTCACCGGCCAGGCCAATCTCGCCAAACACCACCAGATCACCCGGCAATGGCCGCGTACGAAAGGAGGACAGGGCCGCCAGCAGAATGGGCAGATCGGCAGCCGTCTCGGAGATGCGCACGCCACCGACGACATTGACGTAGACATCCTGATCGAACATGGCGATACCGGCATGACGGTGCAGGACGGCAAGCAACATGGAAAGTCGATTCTGCTCCAGCCCCAGCGAGACTCGTCGCGGGCTGCCGGAGTGACTGGTATCGACCAGCGCCTGTGCTTCGACCAGCATCGGCCGGGTACCTTCCCTGGTGACCATGATCACACTGCCGCTGACCGGGTCAGGATGCCTGGAGAGAAAAATGGCAGAGGGGTTCTTGACCGCTTTCAGTCCTGACTCGTCCATGGCGAATACACCGAGTTCATTGACTGCCCCGAAGCGATTCTTGACCGCGCGAATGACACGATACCGGCTTCCCGGATCACCTTCGAAATACAGTACCGTGTCTACCATGTGCTCCAGAACACGTGGACCGGCAAGTGCACCTTCCTTGGTGACATGGCCTACCAGGAAGATGGAGGTTCCGGTCTGCTTGGCATGGCGCACGAGACGTGCGGCGCTTTCGCGTACCTGGGCAACCGCACCGGGTGCCGAGCTCAGCAGTTCGGTGTACATGGTCTGGATTGAATCGATGACCATGACCTCGGGCTTCTCCTGACTGGCATGCGCCAGAATGGCCTCTACCTGGGTTTCGGCCAGCAGTCGAAGTTTCTGCTCGGGAAGATTCAGCCGGCGTGCACGCAGGGTTACCTGCGCCAGGGACTCTTCACCGGTGATATACAACACACGGTGATGCTGGCTGAGGTAGGCCAGGCTCTGTATCAGCAGTGTGGATTTGCCAATACCCGGATCTCCACCGAGCAGGGTGACAGAACCGGACACCAGGCCCCCACCCAGTACCCGGTCCAGTTCCGATAGTCCGGTACTGAGGCGGACGTCTTCCACCAGGGCAACATCGGAGGCATTGGTGATGCCGCTGCCGCCGGCATAGCCTCCATAACGGGCATTGGTGGCAGCGGCCGTGGCCGAGCTGTTCGCACTGACGGGCGCTGCAGATTCTTCCAGCGAATTCCATTCACCACAGTCTGCGCACTGTCCGCTCCACTTGCTCGAGATTGCACCACAGGCGGTACATTGATAGCGTTGCTTTGTCCTCGACATGCCGGCAGTGTGGCATGTTTGCCCGGCGCTGTGGCCAGCAGTACCACGCAAGACAGGGCTTGACCGGGCAGCGAATTACCGGTCAGCTGCCCGCGGCCATTTGTGTCCGGTTGTCCGAGTCCTCTTCGCTTTCGTCGAAGGCTGCGGGCTCGATACGCACCTGCTGCACCTTGTTGTCCTCGACGGCCAGTATGGTCATGGGGTGGCCATTGAAGGTGAACACGGCCCCCTGTGGAGGAAAGCTCTCGAAGTGCTCGACCACGATGCCGTTGAGTGTCTTGGGGCCTTCCGAGGGCAGTGACCAGTTCAGTGACTTGTTGAGGTTGCGTACCTGCGCCGTGCCATCGACGATGAAACTGCCATCGGCCTGTGGTCGAATTTCCGCTGGTGCGATTCTCGGATCGTTATCGAATTCACCGACGATCTCTTCGAGAATGTCTTCCAGTGTCAGCAGACCCTGAATGTCTCCATATTCATCCACCACCAGTGCGACTCGACGCTTTTCCCGCTGAAAATTCAACAGCTGTACGGTCAGCGTCGTGCCTTCCGGAATGAAATAGGGTTCCCGTATGACGGTCTCCAGATACTGCAGGGTGAATTTCCCGGAACGCAGGGCATCGAGCATCTTGCGCAGGTAGATGAAGCCGACGACGTTGTCGATATTGTCCCGGTAGACCAGCAGACGACTGTGCGGACTGTCGCTGATCTGGCGCATTACCTTTTCCCAGGGATCATCCAGATCGATGCAGATGATCTCGTTGCGCGGCACCATGATGTCATTGACGGATACCGTTCCAAGATCAAGGATATTGAGCAGCATGTCCCGGTGACGCTGCGGAATCATGCCGGCCGTCTCGTTGAGTACGGTACGTAATTCCTCGCTGGACAGGTGTTCTTCCTCACTGGACACGGCCTCTGTCTTCAGCAGTTTCAGAATCAGCGAGCTGAACCAGTTGGTAGCCGCCACGAGTGGGTAGGTGACCACCATCAGGGGCACATAGACCGCTGAGGCTATGGCGGCAAATTGTTCGGCGCGCCGCGTGGCAAAAGTTTTCGGTGTGACCTCCGCAAATACCAGGATGATGATGGTCAGCAGTCCGGTCGCCACGGCAATGCCGGCCTCACCCATCAAACGCAGGGCAATGACGGTAGCGATGGCTGATGCCGAAATATTGACGAAATTATTGCCAAGCAGGATCAGACTGATCAGTCTGTCAGGGTTTTCCAGCAGCCGGGCGGTCCGTTGGGCTGCCTTGTTGCCATTATTGGCCTGATGCCGCAACCGGTAGCGATTGAGTGACATCAGGGCGGTTTCGGATCCGGAGAAGAAACCCGACGCTAATATCAGCAGTATCAGTATGGATACCAATACGCCGATGGGGATACTGTTCAAGAACAACTGGCCTTTTTTGCATGGATTGGTAGCACTATAGCAATGAGTACGCCCTTGTGAGTATCCCGATCTCACTTAGTGGCGCGTAATCTGACTCGCGACATCTACTCTGGAGCCGTCCAGGGCCGGGGGGCAGGCTGAACCCCATGCGGTGTGCGGGCCCCAATTGGGACCTGGCTGCAGAGTCGACCCGTGGCAGCGCCCTAGCGCAGAATCACCTCGATGATGATTTTCGTGCCGAAATAGGCCAGGACGAGGATGCCGAAACCAGCCAGTGTCCAGTGGACAGCTTTCTTGCCGCGCCAGCCGAATTTCCAGCGCCCGAACAGCAGGACGGCAAATACCGCCCAGCCCGTGCAGGAGAGCACCGTCTTGTGTACCAGTCGCTGGTGAAACATGTCCTCGAGGTAGAAAAATCCACTGGCAAGACTCAGCGACAGCAGAATGAAGCCCGCCGTCAGCAGCGTGAACAGCAGCCGCTCCGTCGTATCCAGTGGCGGCAGGGCTCGAATCAGGCCTCCGGGCTTATGCCGCGACAGAAAATGACGCTGAATGGACACCAGCATGGCCTGCGCGGCGGCCAGGGCAAGCACGGCATAGGAGAGCAGTGACAGGAAGACGTGAAACTGGACCGCATGGCCGATGACCGCCGTTCCGCCAGTCGACCACTGGCTGGCCAGCAGTGACACGGCTGCTATCGGGTACAGCGCAATACCCAGGTAGTCCGCAGGCTGTTTCAGGCACAGCACGATGTGCAGCAGGACGATGGCAAGGGTGGTGGCGGCAATGGAGGTGAACAACGGCAGTGACAGGCTGCCGGGCATGCCGCTCTGGCGGAACACGACCCACCCGTGCAGTACCAGCGCAGCCGTGGTCAGCATCAACGTGGTTCGCCGTCGGCTTCCCGGGCTGTTTGCAGGAGAAGGGCCGGTTGGCCAGCTTGCACTGCCAGCGGCATCGAGCTGGTTCCCGGGCTGTAGCCTGTCACCCAGAGCACGAGACAGGCGTGCACTGGACAGGCCATACATGACGGCTGCAATCAGGGAAATGGCGAATGTCACGATGCTCGGCCGTGTGTCTGGTGGATGCTGCGGGCACTCAAGAATACCATGCGTCACAGATGCCAGACAGGATGCGCTACTGGCTGCCTGATCAGCGCAGTGACCGATTTGCATTCACGGCAGCAACCTGCTGCCGGTATGCTGCGGGCATGAAAACAGATGATCGGGAAAAGCTGCTGGCACGCATTCGCAAGCTCTATGCAATGAGCCGTGAAAGTGAGTCGAGCCCCCATGAGGCGGAAATCGCCATGCGCCGGTGCCAGTCATTGATGTCGAAATTCGGTATCAGTGAAGAGGACCTGCAGACGTCCGAATTTGGGTCCAGCACCATCGGCAGGGATTTCCGCGCGGTACCGACCTATGTGGGTGTGCTGGGCTCAGCGGTTGCGCTGCTGCACGATTGCATTTGCGTGAAGGGGCGCACCATCGAATTCAGGGGCTTCAGCATCGACGCAGAGGTGGCATCACTGACGTTCGGCTATCTGGCAGACGTCATGGAACGTTCCCTGAAGTCGCGCAAGACAGACGGTTCGGTTGCGCCGGGCCGGTCAGCCAGTTTCGATTATCGGACAGGTTTCGCCCTGGCCGTGCTGGAGCGGGCCCGCAGAATAGACCGGGAAAGACAACAGTCAGCAGGCGGGGGTGCAGGCGAATCCTCTGCCCTTGGTGCTCAGGGGAATACTGGAGGAACAGACGTGCCGCGCAGTTCCAGCCTGATCATCAGAAAGCGCCAGATCGTTAACGACAACTGCATGGAGGGTCTGGTGAGCGCCCGACCCAGGCGGGTTCGCTATCGAAATGGTGAAGCGCACAGTGCAGGCTCAAACGATGGTGCCACGGTATCGCTGGACAAGCAGGTGGGCGGCCGTCGGGAAAAAGGCCTCCATTGAGCACTACCTGTGGAACCAGCCAGTGGCGTATGGCATGGATGCACGACACATCAGACCGTGAACGCCCCGTTCGTGGTCCCGTATACTGTCGATAAACGGACGGACACCGGATCGTTGCCTGGTACCAATCCGATCAATTGTCAACCCATCAGGACTGACCATGTTCGATAACCTCAGTGAGCGGCTGGGCCGCACGATCAAGAACCTGCGCGGCCAGGGGCGTTTGTCCGAAGAGAATGTCAAGGATACCCTGCGTGAAGTGCGCATGGCACTGCTGGAAGCTGACGTTGCATTGCCGGTGGTCAGGCAGCTGGTCGAGGCCGTGCGTGAAAAAGCCATGGGTCAGGAAGTCATCGGCAGTCTGTCACCCGGACAGGCTTTCATCAAGGTCGTCAATGATGAACTGGTATCGATCATGGGGGACAACGCTGCCCCGTTGAATCTGGCTACGCAGCCACCTGCAGTCATTCTCATGGCTGGTCTACAGGGTGCAGGCAAGACCACCACGGTTGCCAAGCTGGCCAGACTGCTCAGGGAGCGAGACAAGAAGAAGGTCATGGTCGTCAGCTGTGACGTCTACCGGCCTGCGGCCATCAGGCAACTGGAAACACTGGCAGAGTCGGTTGGAGCCATCTTCTTTGCCAGCTCTGCAGACCAGGCGCCGGTAGCGATTGCCACCGCCGCAATGGAGGCGGCACGCCGTCAGCTGGTCGACGTCCTGCTGGTCGACACTGCCGGACGTCTGGCAATCGATCAGGAAATGATGGCGGAAATCAAGGAACTGCATGCCGTGGTCAAACCGGTGGAGACCTTGTTTGTGGTCGATAGCATGACCGGCCAGGATGCGGCCACTACCGCGGCAGCCTTCGGTGCAGCATTGCCACTGACCGGCGTGGTGCTGACCAAGACAGATGGTGATGCCCGGGGCGGTGCAGCGCTGTCGGTTCGCGTCATCACTGGCAAGCCTGTGAAGTTTATAGGCTCCGGCGAGAAGACCGACGCACTGGAAACATTCCATCCTGATCGGATCGCCTCACGCATCCTGGGCATGGGGGATGTGGTCAGCCTGGTAGAGGAGGTGACTGCCAAGGTCGATCATGAAAAGGCCGAAAAGTTTGCCAACAAGATGCGCAAGGGCAAGAATTTCGATCTGAACGATCTCAAGGATCAACTCGAACAGATGGCCAGCATGGGTGGTATGGCAGCACTGATGGATAAGATGCCCGGCATGGGCGATGTGCCGGACAGTGTCAAGAACAAGATGGATGACAAGCAGTTCGTGCACATGATTGCGCTGGTCAACTCCATGACACCGCAGGAGCGTAAATACCCGGCGATACTCAAGGGATCACGCAAGAAGCGGATTGCCGCCGGTGCAGGATTGCAGGTTCAGGATCTCAATCGCCTGCTCAAGCAGCATCAGCAGATGGCCCGCACCATGAAGAAGATGAGCAAGGGCGGCATGGCCAGGATGATGCGAGCCATGAAAGGTCAGATGCCACCGGGAATGGGTGGAATGGGTGGGATGGGCGGTATGGGTATGAAGTAGGCAGGCATGGTGCCTGCCGCGCATGCCTTGGAGACAGCCCCTCATTGGCGTTAAGCAGACTGGCTGAATGGTGCCAGCAGACAATTGGAACTCCATGATTCTGTATACCTCCCCCGGCACGATCGGCCTGGCCACACAGATCGCTCTAGAGGAGTCGGGCCTCGACTATGAGCAGGTGACGATAGATTTTGCTGCCAGCGAACAACTGTCAGAACACTATCGCCGAATCAACCCCAGGTTGCGCGTTCCGGCGCTGGATGTCGACGGAGAGGTTCTGACCGAGACGCAGGCGATTCTGGTGTATATCGCGCAGATCTCGCCTGGCTCGACACTGGCATTGCCGGTCGACCCACTTGCATTCGCCCGTATCCAGTCCTTCAACAGCTATCTGGGTTCGACGGTACACGTAGCGCATGCCCACGGGCGGCGTGGGACCCGATGGACAGACGACAGCGATGCCCTGGCGGCGTTGGCCGCCTTTGTGCCGGTATCCATGGCGCACTGCTTCGACCTCATCGAATCCACACTGCTGAAGGGGCCGTGGGTGCACGGTAGCAGTTTCTCCATCAGCGATCCTTACCTGTTTGCCATCAGTCAGTGGCTGGAAGGAGACGGGGTCGACGTATCCCGTTATCCGCAGGTTGTGGCTCACCGATCGAGCATGCTGGAACGTGAGTCTGTGAGGCGCATACTGGGTAAGGATTGAGGTAGCAACAGTCCACAGCTTTTATCCAATCGCATCCGCAGGTCAATTCATCGAATTCGCTGGAGCGAAAGTTGCTTGCAATGGGTATGGCTAACAGACGGTCCGCCATCGAGCAACGTTAATTCTGAATTAGCTTAGACAGCTGCAAGTGGCAAATTCGGGTCAAGCCGTAAGCGGCTGCAAATTACAAACGGTCATCAGATCGAGCCAGAGGGCTGCACATTGAAGGTCTTCGAACGCCGCTTCACCATCAGAAACAGGTTTATCGTCTTCACGCTGTGTGTGGCGCTGTTGCCAGCGTTTATCATCACGGCTATCCAGTACACGCAGTCGCGTCATCTGGTGGAAAACATCGCTGCCAATCAACTTGCCTCGACCACGAGACGTTACTCGGAACAACTGAGCAATGTGTTCATGTCGATTGAGCAGGATGCCAGATTCCTGATTGAAACACCCTCCATGGCGGGCATGATCCAGTCGGTGATGCTGCCCGATACCGGTGACGAGGGCAATCTGTCCAATGTCCAGAAATGGCGGACGCGGCTTGAGAAACTGTTCATATCCATGCTCGGTGAACATGCACTTTATGCGCAGATCGAGCTGATCGGCCCCATCGATGGTGGCAGGGAACTGGTGAGGGTTTCGCAAACGGATGCAGGCATAGAAGCAGCCCCGGTAGATCAGTTGATGCAGATGGACGAACGCCCCTATCTTCACGATGCACGTGTCATGGACGCCGGAGAGAGCTACCTGGCCAGCCTGGTACCAGGCGGCGAGGATTCAGGCGTCGATGATGCAGGCAATCCGGCGATCCGGTTCGTATGGCCGGTGCTGGATGAAAACAGGGATTTTTTTGGAATCGTCGTGCTATACGCCGATCTGCGCAGGATGATGAAGGAGTCGCTTCCGCAACTTCCGCAAGGCCATGCAATCGTATTGACGACCGTTGCCGGAGACTTCATCGAGTATCACGGTCGCGACACCCGAATTTCCCATCACTTTCGCACCGATCCGGACTGGGTTGCACCTCCCTTTCACGAGGTCCTGCAAGAGACCCGCTTGTCTGAATCGCTTGACAGTGTAGACGACCTGTTCTCGTATTTTTCTCGAACCGATACCGCAAATGTCCACCAGAGTGTCTTCGCCGGTCTCGTCGTTACTGCCCCCAAGGAAATACTGCTCAAGGAAAGCAGAGCAGCGATGAGCAGTGGACTGCTGATCTCCAGTCTACTGGCCGTTGGTTTTGCCGTGCTCGCCTGGATTCTGGGTGCACGACTTGCTGAGCCACTCAGAGAACTGACGAAACTGATCTCCCAGAGCAGTGGCAAGCTGGAATCCATTCAGTTGAACGATACCCGTGATGACGAGATTGGTGATCTGTTGGACGCTTTTTCGACGCTCAGCAATAAGCTGATCGAACGTTCGGCCTTCGCGGACGCGATTTTCAATGGAGCGGCTGACGGTATCATTGCAATCGACCGGGACAGCGTGATCCTGACGGCGAATCCGGCGGCCGCAAAGATCTTTGGTTATGAACCCGCAGAAATGTGCGGCAGGAACATCAGCATGCTGTTGCCTGAGTCCATTCGACACAGGCATGGGGCATTGGTTGACGACGCTGTGCTGAGCGAAAACGGCCGCCTGATGGCTGAGAACCGTGACGTCCAGGGATTGCGCAGAGATGGCACCGAGTTGCCGCTGGAGGTATCGATAAGCCACGCGATATCGGACCACCGGACGAGCTTCGTCGGGATAATTCGCGATGTCTCGGAGCGTAGACTGGAGGAACGTCACCGGCAGGAAATGATTACGGCACTCGAACGCTCGAATGCAGAACTGGACAGTTTTGCCTACATTGCCTCGCACGACCTCAAAGCACCGCTGCGAGTGATCGACAATGCATCACGATGGCTTGAAGAGGACCTTGAACAGTATCTGGACGACGATACGCGGGAGAGCATGGCGCTTCTACGCAGCAGGATCGTCAGAATGGAGCGATTGCTGGATGACCTTCTCGAGCACTCCAGAATTGGCAGAACCAGGCTTGCCGAGGAGACGGTCACCGGATCCGAGCTGATGGAAGACGTCATAGCACTGGTGGCACCACCAACGCAATTCAGAATTGAGCTGGACCCTGCGTTTTCCAGTATTCAACTTCCTCGCATGCCCATTCGAAACGTCCTGCTGAACCTGGTCTCCAATGCCATCAAACATCACGATCTTGAAGCGGGGTTGATTGAGGTCTGTGTGAAGGATCGGGATGACCACTACGAATTTACAGTCTCTGATGACGGGCCTGGCATAGCACCGGAGTTTCATCAGCGCGTCTTTGGCATGTTTCAGACCCTTAAACCTCGTGACGAGGTGGAAGGCAGTGGTATGGGTCTTGCGATGGTCAAGAAAAACATAGAAGTAGCAGGTGGCGAAATCAGTCTGATTTCTGAGGGCGGACGAGGCTGTAGTTTTCGTTTCACCTGGCCGAAATACCAACAAGTACCATCTGAACTGGATAAAGCCGCATGACATCACTTGCCGCAACGAGAACGGAAATGCCCATCAATATCCTGCTGGTCGAGGATGATGATGGCGATGCCAAGGCTGTCGTCAGGGCATTCGGCAAGGCTGCCATTGCCAATAACATTCATCGCGTCGTCGACGGTGTTGCGGCACTGGAGTTTCTGCGCGATGAAGAGGTGATGAAATCCCTATCGCCGTTGATCGTTCTCGTGGACATCAATATGCCACGAATGAGCGGTCATGAAATGGTGTCACAGATTCGCGAGGATGCTGATCTGCATCAGCACGTTATCTTCATGTTGACAACATCCAAGAGCAACGACGATCGGGCGACCGCCTACAATAACAACGTGGCTGGCTATATCGTCAAGGAAAAGGCCGGTCAGGATTTTCTGAATCTGGTGAACACGCTGGATGCCTATTGGCGCCTGGTCGAGCTGCCAGTACTGCGCTAAGCTCATGCACAGAGATACACTTCGAATATTGCTGGTCGACGATGATTCAGGTGATCGCAAGCATCTGAAACGCATACTCCTGCGAACCGGTATCGACTGTATCGTGGACGAAGCCGACAGTGTGGCCAGCGGCGTGGATACCGATCAGAGGGAAAACTACGAGCTCATATTTCTGGATTTCCAGATGCCCGAGATGGATGGCTTGTCTGCGCTGCAACTATTCACCAGTCGATGGCCGGACGCCGCGTTGATCATGTCGACCGGCCAGGGGGATGAAAAGATCGCCTCTGAAGCGATCAAGGCTGGAGCGGTCGACTATATTGCCAAGCGGGAGCTCGATGCAGGATCGATTGTAAAGCTGATCGACAACAGTCTGTCGATCATGACGATGCGCCGGAAACTGCGTGAGCAGCAAGGTGAGCTGGAGACATTCGCCCATGCGCTCGTCCACGATCTCGCTGCGCCGCTTCTGTCGATCCACGCCCTGACTGAATTCATTGAGGAAAGCATCAATGATGGAGACTATGATCTGGTGCGCGACGATGTGTCCAGTATTGGCAAGACGGCCGATCGGATGGGGGCATTGATCAGGAGTATGAGCGCTCACATTCTGATGGGTGGCGAACTGCAGCCCGTTATGGTTTCAGCAGACAGCGTCGTGCAGGGAGCGGTTGAGAATCTGAGTTCGGTCATCGAGAGCAAGTCTGCGCAGATCGTCTTCAGCGATCTTCCCGATGTCTACGGAGATCCTGCACAGCTTACGCAGCTTTTCCAGAACCTGATTTCAAACGCGATGAAATTCTGCAAGGATGGCACACCACGTATCGTCATAGATGTGCACACCGCCGCCGAGGGCATGTGTACGTTTACGGTTACCGACAACGGTATAGGTATTGCCGAAGACTCCAGGCAGAGAATATTCGAGCCTTTCACGCGATTGAATGGTCTCGATGTCTACGAGGGGTCAGGCCTGGGTCTGGCTACCTGTCAGCGCATCGTGCGGCGGCATGGTGGACAGATCTGGTGCGAGTCGGAATCGGGAAAGGGCACCACGTTCTTTTTTACATTGCCCCAGCCGGTCATCGGTGAGGCAGGGCTTGTCGCAGCATAAGGTTGCCGTCGTCACATCGAGCTCAATCGACCTCCCAGTCCAGCGCACCCTGCAATGACTGATCCAGGCCTGTTTCCAGGCTTTCCTCCAGATCGACAAGGGAAGTGGCTCGCCCGCAACGAAAAATGAAGGTAACTCGTTCCTTGCTCGGGTATTTTTTCTCGCTGAGAATGAAACAGCCGTGACGTTCAAGGATAGTCCGGTAAGCAGCCGCAGCCTCGGCCACGCGTTTCTTCGGCAGGGCCTGGATGTTGATGCGGTAAGTGACCCGGGAGTCGAGTATGAAGATGAGGATGAACACGAACACAGTGGCCAGCACGGCCACGTGGGGCATTTCCAGGCCGCAGCTCAGGCCGATGAGGGTTACGAAGATCAGGCGACCGGTCATCGTGGCGGATTGCAGGATGGTACGGACTCGAATCAACCCACCGATGCCGAACAGGACGAAGCCCACTGCGAGACCGTATTTGACGACAATGATGCCTATCAGGGCGCCGATGGCTGAGTAGATGATGTAGACCTTCGGCGCTTCGATTTCCTCGATGGAGTCGGCGGTCTGACCGTGACGCGGGTGGTAGGCAACCACGGCCCCGAGAATGCTTGCCAGCGACAGGGTTAGAAAGGCACTGGTGACGAATGCCCAGTCGGTAAAGCCAAGCCAGCCTGCACCCGGGGTCACGACTTCGTTTCCAAATGGCTCCAGAATCGACTGTGCCCGGGCGACTGTGGCGAACACTATCAGTGCAGATCCCAGCCATATCGAGCGCATAAGTTACCTGGAATTCCGTGAAATTGTCATGGGGTCGATTCGCCTGGATGCGTGTCCAGCAGGCGGCCGCGAATCATAACATCATGCTCCGGGCCGGCGCGTTCGACACGATGAGTCTGCCGGTGTTCAATACAATGGCCGGCTCCCCGAATCCCTGGCCACTGTGGGACTGGGATGCCAGGCTGCCACGTCGGCAAGCCATGTGTCGGGCCGGGCATCCGAGGGCATGCGCCAGTCGCCACGCGGAGACAGGGCGACATTACCCACCTTGGGCCCGTCGGCGGTACAGGAACGTTTGAACTGATGCATGAAAAAACGCCTGATGAAAACACTGAGCCACTGCTTCAGGGCTTCGTCATCATACTGTGACTCATTGAACGCCACGCGTGCAAGATCCAGAATGCGCGACGGACGAGCGCCGTGGCGAACCATGTGATACAGAAAGAAATCATGCAGCTCATAAGGACCAATCGTCTCCTCGGTCAGCTGGGCTATGTTCCCCTCGGCACTGGCAGGTAGCAGCTCGGGTGAGATAGGCGTATCCAGAATAGCGAACAGCGTCTTGCGCAGACTCTCGCTCTCACTCCAGGTGCTGGCCCGTTCGTTCGCTACCCAGCGGATGACAAACTGGATCAGGGTCTTGGGTACACCGGCGTTCACGTCGTACATGGCAATGTGATCGCCCGCATAGGTCGACCAGCCCAGTGCCTTCTCGGAAAGATCTCCTGTGCCGACCACCAGGCCGCCTTCCTGGTTGGCCACGGTCATCAACAGCAGAGTTCGCAGGCGGGCCTGCACATTTTCCAGTGTCACATCGCCAAGCTCAGGATGGCTGCGCAAGCGCTCGATCAGTTGCACGGCGCTGGTTACCTCCTCGGTTGCCGGATGCTGGATCGCTTCCAGCACTGTGCGGCTCGCATCGGAGATGCCTATCTCGCTGAATGAGGCTCCCAGCGCCAGAGCGAGTGCCTCGGCATTGTCGCGTGTCCCGTCACTGGTACCGAAACCTGGCAAGGTGATACACAACAGGTCGGTGCGCGGCTGGGCGCGCAGGTCCAGTGCGGCAGCAGCAACCAGGGCGGCGTGGGTTGAATCCAGACCACCTGACACACCCAGAACAAGCCTGGGTTTGCCGATCGCTGCCATGCGCGTGGCCAGAGCATTGCTCTGGATCTCGAACATCTCCCAACACCGATTTGCCAGGGTGGCCGGATCACGTGGCAGAAACGGGGTGCGGGTGACCTGCCGGACCAGGCCCTCCGAGGGTGTGGACTCGAAGTCGACGACGCGAACCGCGCGCAGGTGTTGCCGGGCACAGTCGCCAAACGTCGAGGTCGAGCGCCGCTCGTAGGCCAGTAATTCAAGGTCGATATCCTGGACGACGAGTTGTGCCTTGCGCTGGAAACGGTGCGACTCGGCCATTAGATTGCCGTTTTCACAGATGAAGGCATCGGCATCGAAGCTGACATCGGTAGAGGATTCGCCTGGACCTGCGGCGACGTAGACATAGGCACACTTGCCCCTGTCGGAGGCCGAACGGGCCAGCAGGCGTCGTAGTTCAGCCTTGCCGATGGTGAAATTCGAGGCGGACAGGTTGCACACCAGCGTCGCGCCGGCGGATGTCTGAAAACCGCTCGGCGGTAGCTGAACCCACAGATCCTCGCAGATCTCGATACTCAACATGAGCTCTGGCAATGAGCTGTTGAAAAGCAGGTTCAGGCCGAACGGTGCCTTGTGCCGGCCTATGTGAACCACGGCATCTGCAGGCAGGTCGAACCCCGGGCGGAACCAGCGCGATTCCTCGAATTCTCGGTAGTTTGGCAGGTAAGCCTTGGGAATCACGCCGAGCAGCTTGCCGTGATGGATGACCGCGGCGACGTTGTAGAGACCGTGATTGAAGCGTAGCGGCAAGCCGACGATGGCTGCAGGTTCCAGCGACGTGCCGGCCTCGATCAGCGAAGTCAGGGATGCTTCACAGGCATTCAGCAGCGCGGTGTTCATGCATAAATCACGGATACTGTAACCACTCAGGCCCAGTTCCGGGAAGACCACGACATTGGCACCGGCCACGTCGGCCTCCCGCCACAGTGCCAGCGTGCGTTCGTGATTGACATCGATGTCGGCGACTGCCGCTGCAGGGACCGCGGCGGCTATTCGGGCAAATCCTTTCATGAGAGGAGCATTGACCTGGCTGGAAGAGGGCGCATGGCGGGCAGGATGGAACGGCTCAGACACACGAAGCGGTAACAGTCCCTTGCCTTGACGGAGGAGACGCATGGTTCGGGCAGTGGACTGGACATGATGACATATTGCAATTCCCGGGGTAGCGGCGCAAGGGAGGCTGGGGAGCAGCCTGTCTGCCATCTGCAGGACATTCATCATCCGAGTTGATCAAGGTCAATGATCGCGTGCGATGGCTGCGCTATGTTAACGTCTCGCCTGTTGATGATCCAGGCGGGTTGACCGTGAGGCGTCATGTCAAACAGCTCAGACAATCTGCACGATCCCGGCACTGCGGCACAGGGTGACGTGGCGCCGGCGGCGACTGTTGATCCCGTCACGGGAGAATCACTGCCACCACCCATGCCGGCGATCAACCGGGTGCCGGTCAATGCCCCGGTGAACTGGCTGCGCAAGGGTTGGCAGGATCTTCTCGCCACTCGATTCCAGGGGTGTTTCTATGGGCTCATATTCGTGCTCATGGGTTATGGCATCATCTGGGTGTATGCCACCAAATGGCAACTGACGATGGCGCTGATAGGCGGCTTCTTTCTCATGGGGCCATTTCTGTGTACCGGCATCTACGACCTGTCGCGGCAGCACGAAGCCTCCGGGTCTGCCAGTCTGCTCAAATCGCTCACCTGCTGGTCGAGGAATCCGGGCAGTCTTGCCTTTTTTGCCATCATGCTGACCTTTGCCATGATCGTCTGGGCAAGGGTGTCGCTGATTCTCTTCGCCCTCGTATCGACCACCAGTTTCCCGACGGTGAAAGGTATTCTCAGCATGATATTTTCGCTGGATAATCCGCAATTCCTGCTGCTGTGGTCAGGCGTGGGATTCGTCTTCGCCTCACTCGTGTTTGCCATCGGTGTCATCGCGGCACCCATGATGCTCGATCGCCGGGCAGACACCATGATGGCCGTATTCAGCAGTGTGCGCAGCGTGCATGCCAACCCCGGGGCCCTGTATCTATGGGCACTGTTGATCGTGGTGATCATCGGCCTGAGTCTGGCCGCTGGTTTTCTACCGCTCCTGATCACAGCCCCCCTGGTCGGACATGCCACCTGGCATGCCTACCGTGACCTGGTCCAGCGAAATACTGTCAGCTGAGTGTTTGGTTTCACTGAACAACAGATCGCCAGCTTTGGCCTGACCTTTGGTCTGGCCGGCTTCATGGTGTACATGCTCTTCATCGTCTGGAATCTTGCCAGGGAATCCAAAGCCGGCAGGACGGGCACCATCGTGCTGTTCTTCGTGCTTGGATTCGGCATGCTGGGATTCATAGCGAAGAGCGTGATTCAGCGCTGGATGAATATTTAGACAAAATCGCCGTGAATCCACGGCGTCAAAAAACAGATCATGGCTCTACCTGAACTCTCACTGCTGGCGGTATTTCTCACGGGTCTTCTCGGCGGTGTGCATTGCGCCGGCATGTGCGGTGGCATCGTCAGCGCCCTTGGCATGATGCAACAGAGGCCGATGTCCGGATACCCCCGGTTTCCCGTATCCGTGGTGGCTGCAGGCTCATCGACGCTCAAAACCCACACCGTGTCCCCACTGGTGGCCGTGGCATCCTACAACCTGGGTCGCATCGCGACCTACACACTACTCGGTGCACTGGCCGGTGGTGTCGGTTCCGTCGCCTGGATGATGCATTCGATCCTGCCGGTACAGCAAGTGGCCTACTTCATCGGTAATGTGCTGGTGATTCTGATGGGTCTCTATGTGTTCGGTTTCAGGCGAATCGGGGTCCTGGTTGAATCCTGGGGAAGTCCTGTCTGGAAACTGGTCCGGCCGTTGGCGACGAGTCGACTCCAGGGGGCGGGTCATGTCAATTCGATACTGGCTGGATCCTTGTGGGGTCTGGTGCCCTGCGGGATGGTGTACGCCGTGCTCAGTGCAGCGCTGGTCTCCGGTAGCTGGCAGCAGGGTGCATTGCTGATGCTGACCTTCGGTCTGGGAACATTGCCTAATCTGATGTTACTCGGGTTATCGGGACAATGGCTGGCGCGTGCCAGTCGCAATCAGCGAATCAGGCGGATTGCCGGGATGCTGATCATGCTCTTCGGTGCAGCAGGGTTGCTGCTGTGGGGCAGGATGATGTCCATGACCCATGCCTGATCATTGGCGGATTGTGCGACGATGATCCCATGAGGTGCTATCACTGCACGGAAAACGTTCTGCAATCCGGGCGCTGGCAAGTCGAGTTCGACGGCCAGCGTCACGATGTCTGCTGTGCCGGCTGCGAGGCGGTCATGCGGGCCATCGTCGATGCAGGTCTTGGCGACTATTACCGTTTTCGCACCGAACCTGCCGAGTTTGGTGTCCTACCCGACGATCTGGCAGCCAGGCTGGACGAACTGGCCGTATTCGACGAACCGGAGTTCAGTGAACGCTACCTGCAGCCGGTCGAGCCCGGTGAAGCAAGCCAATCCAGCGACCTGGTTGACCTGAATCTTTCCGTGGCTGGACTCAGGTGCGGTGCCTGCGTATGGGTGCTCGAACGGTCGGTCGGCAGCTTGCCCGGCGTTGCGCGGGCAAGTGTCAATTTTTCAAGTGCACGTGCCAGCATTCGCTTCGACGCCACACGCCTCAGATTGTCCGACATTCTGCGTCGAGTGTCCGAGATGGGTTTCCAGGCCGCACCTTTCGACGCGCGTGAGCGTGAGCTTGCACTCAGGCGTGAGTCCCGTATTTTTCTGCAGCGCCTTTTCGTGGCCGGTATCGCCACCATGCAGGTAATGATGTACGCCCTGCCGGCCTACCTGAGTGATGCCGGTGAAATCGATCCTGCGCATGAGAATCTACTGCGCTGGGCGAGCCTGGTACTGACGACACCGGTTCTGCTCTACAGTGCCGTGCCGTTCCTGCAGGGCGCCTGGCGTGATGTGCTCCATCGCCAGCCAGGCATGGATGTACCGGTCAGTATCGGCATCCTGGCCGCATTTCTTGCCAGCGTCCGGGCAACGATAACCGGAGTGGGGGAAATCTACTTCGATTCGGTAGCCATGTTCGTGTTCCTGCTGCTTGGCGCGCGCTATCTGGAATGGTCTGCACGGCGTCGCGCCATGCGCACCGTGGATGACATCAGCGCGGCCGCGCCGGAGACTGCGCAGCGGATTCTCGGCGATGTCGTGGAAACAGTACCGGCTGCACGACTGGATCTCGATGACCTGATCATCGTCAACAATGGCGAGCGGATACCGGTGGATGCAGTCGTGAGCTCAGGTCGCAGCGCCGTCAACAATGCGCTGGTAACCGGAGAATCCGCACCGATCGCGGTAGGTCCCGGTGATGAACTTGCCGGAGGGGCATTGCTGTGCGGAGCGCCCGTGCAACTTCGCGTATTGCGCCGTCAGGCTGCCAGTACGCTGTCCGTCATAGATCGCCTGATCGATCGAGGCGCCAGTGAAAAGCCGGCGACGGTCAGGATGACAGACCGTATCGCTACCCTGTTCGTCACCGCTCTGTTGCTACTCGCTGCACTGGTCTGGATGCTCTGGCTGTACGTTGACCCATCGCGGGCGGCGAGCACGGCGATTGCCGTTCTGGTGGTCTCCTGTCCCTGCGCCCTGTCGATGGCGACACCCGCAGCAATGGCGGCCACCACCGGAGCTTTGCTGCGTAGTCGCATGCTCATCACTCGTGGACATGCGCTGGAAACACTGTCCAGAGTGACAGACGTCGTCTTCGACAAGACAGGCACCCTGACCACTGGTTCTCCGAGGGTCAGTGCGATACAGCTCGGCCCGGGCCAGGAACAGCAGGCAGTGCTGCAACTGGCGACGGCGCTCGAGACAGGTTCGACCCATCCCTGTGCAAACGCCCTGCGACTGGCGCTCGCGGATCTGACGCTGGACGCATCGGTGCGGCGTGATGAGCAGGCGCCACCGGCCGATGCCATTGCCGAGCTGAAGCGGCTGGCCGAGCCGGCGATCAGGCTGGAACACGCTGCCGGACAGGGGGTGGCAGCGATGCTGAAGCCTGAGCAGGGAAGGGCATCGGCATTGTTCCTGGGCTCTGCCAGCTGGTGCGCCCTGAGCGCGCCAGCGATCAGGTGCTGGCAAGTGGATGACGAACAAGCAGCGCGTGCATCCAGTGAGGTTTACCTGGTGCGGCGCCCACTGCCAGCCGATGTCATGATGCTGAGCGCATGCCACGAACCCGGCGCCCCGCCCGGTAATGTCGACACACTATCCATGGCAGAGCTTGCAGGCGAACCCCAGGTCCTGGCGCGCTTCCTGATCCGCGATACGCTGCGACCCGAAGTCAGTTCACTGATACGTGCCTTGCACGATCGCCAGCTCATGGTCCACCTGTTGTCCGGAGACCGGAGGGAAGTCGTGGAGGCGGTCGCAGCGTCGCTGCAGATCAGCCGGTTCGCCGCGGCTGCGACACCGGCAGACAAGCAGGGGTATGTGGCCGATCTGCAGGCTGGCGGGGCGACGGTACTGATGGTCGGTGATGGCATCAACGATGCGCCGGTACTGGCCAGTGCCGATGTCTCCCTGGCAGCAGGCGAGGCGACAGCACTGGCAAGGACGGCGGCTGACGTGATATCACTGATGCCTGGCCTGGAAGGCCTGGACGCGCTGCTGGTCAAATCTGCCCAGACCATGCAGATCGTGCGTCAGAATCTTGCCTGGGCCATCCTCTACAACGCTACCGCCATTCCACTTGCTGCACTGGGTTTCGTGCCTCCCTGGGCTGCGGCGGTGGGCATGGCTGGCAGTTCACTGCTGGTGGTCGCCAATGCCCAGCGTCTCTGGTCCGCCGGCGGCTCATTGCCCGCTCTCACCAGGCCACTGGCCGGGAATCGACTGTGGAATCGCTTTTCATTCTGATACCGCTGTCAGTATTGGCAGTGCTGGTTGCAGTGCTGTTTTTCTTTCGCATGAATCGCGGCGGGCAGTTTGACGACGACCAGGGGCCAGCCTGGAGCATTCTGCTGGATGATGATCGGACAGCGGAGGAGCCGGAGGATGGGAAAACCCTGTCCGCAGCCGATCGTACGGGCCGTCATGAGAGGCAGTGAGCCATGGCGGGCAATCGGCAGGGGCCAGTGGCGGCTCACGGTGGAGGTGCTGTACAAGCCTGCTTGTGCATCTGTCTCCAAGGTGTTGTGCCGATTTCACTGATGCACTGTAGATCATCAGTCCAATGAGGTTGACCAAGATCAAGAAGCGGCGGATCAAGCGCTAGTAGCATGCGGCATTCGGCACAGCTGAACCGAATTCCCCGAGGAATGCAATCATATGAGTACTACCATGAGCGAGGCTGCAGGTCTGGCCGCCTCTGATCAGGACGAACTGCAGGTCGAATCCAGGGACACCTACAACTACCGGGTTGTTCGTCAGTTTTCCGTCATGACGGTGGTCTGGGGGGTGGTTGGCATGCTGGTCGGCCTGGTCATCGCTGCCCAGTTGTCCTGGCCTGAGCTCAACGGTGGTATCAGCTGGTTGACGTTCGGCAGGTTGCGTCCCTTGCACACGAATGCTGTCATCTTTGCATTTGGCGGCAGCGCGCTGTTTGCCACGTCCTACTACGTGGTGCAGAGAACCTGTCAGGCCAGGTTGTGGGGAGGGCCACTGGTACCCTTCACATTCTGGGGCTGGCAGGTGGTGATCGTCGCCGCTGCCATCACCTTGCCCATGGGCATTACCCAGTCCAAGGAATACGCCGAGCTGGAATGGCCGATCGATCTGTTGATCGCCGCCGTCTGGGTGTCCTACGCGCTGGTGTTCTTCGGTACCATCGTCAAGCGCAAGACACCGCATATCTACGTGGCCAACTGGTTTTATGGCGCCTTCATCCTGACCATCGCCGTGTTGCACATCGTCAACAGTGCGGCAGTTCCCGTCACGCTGGGCAAATCCTACTCGGCCTATGCGGGTGTGCAGGATGCCATGATCCAATGGTGGTACGGCCACAACGCGGTGGGGTTTTTCCTGACTGCCGGTTTTCTGGGGATGATGTACTACTTCATACCCAAGCAGGCTGGCCGCCCGATATATTCATACCGCTTGTCCATCGTGCATTTCTGGGCGCTGATCTTCACCTACATGTGGGCCGGTCCGCACCACCTGCATTACACCGCCTTGCCGGACTGGACGCAGTCGGTCGGCATGGTGTTCTCGCTGATCCTGCTGGCACCAAGCTGGGGTGGCATGATCAACGGCATCATGACGCTCTCGGGTGCCTGGCACAAACTGCGTACCGACCCCATTCTCAAGTTCCTGATCGTTTCCCTGTCGTTTTACGGCATGTCCACGTTTGAAGGGCCGATGATGTCCATCAAGACGGTCAATGCATTGTCTCATTACACGGACTGGACCATCGGTCATGTGCATTCCGGTGCGCTGGGCTGGGTGGGCATGATCTCCATGGGTGCCATCTACTACCTGATACCACGACTGTTCGGCCGCAAGGAAATGTACAGCGTCAGGATGATCGAAGTGCATTTCTGGATCGCGACCCTGGGCATCGTGCTGTACATCGCCTCCATGTGGATAGCCGGTGTCATGCAGGGTCTGATGTGGCGTGCGACCAACCCTGACGGTACGCTGGTCTATGCCTTCATCGAAGCGGTCAAGGCAACCCATCCGTATTACACCATGCGCTTCTTCGGCGGACTTCTGTACCTGAGCGGTATGCTGCTGATGCTCTACAACATGATCATGACCATTCGCCAGGGCAGGCAGATCGTTGCGCCCATACCGGTCAGTACCGGCAGGCAGTCTGTTGGATCAGCTGCTGGCGTCGAGCCGGTTGCACAATCCTGATCCTGGCAACCGGAGAGATCGCAAAATGAAACTGACACATGAACTGGTCGAGAAGAATATCGGCCTGATGATTGTCCTGATCGTACTGGTGATATCAGTGGGTGGACTGATAGAGATCGTCCCCCTGTTCAACCAGAAGTCGACGACAGAGCCGGTTGCCGGCCTGGAGCCTTATGACGCATTGCAACTCGAGGGTCGGGACATTTATGTTCGGGAAGGGTGTTACAACTGTCACTCACATATGATTCGTCCGTTCCGCGCCGAGACTGAACGTTACGGGCCGTACTCGGTTGCCGGTGAGTTTGTTTACGACCGGCCGTTTCAGTGGGGCAGCAAGCGCACCGGGCCGGATCTGCACCGCGTCGGCGGGCGCTACAGTGATGAATGGCACCGGGTACACATGAATGATCCGCGCGATGTGGTGCCGGACTCGATCATGCCGGCCTATCCCTGGTTGGCCGAGACTGATCTCGAACCTGCCGGTATCACCAGGAAGATGAATGTGCTGCGTATGCTGGGACACCCTTACAGTGATGAGCAGATCGCCGCAGCACCGGGAATGCTGGAAGGCAAGAACGAGCTTGACGCCATCATCGCCTATCTGCAGGTGCTGGGGACGGCCGGCAGAGGAGTCCAGTGATGGGAGTCATGGATATGCGGATCGTCATCACCCTGTTGAGCTTCGTTGCCTTTATCGGCATCGTTGTCTGGGCCTACAGCGGCCATTCGAAGAAGCGCTTTGATGAGGCGGCCAATCTGCCTTTTGCCGATGACGAGATGCAGCAGCGCACGATTGAGCAGGCACGCACGGGCAGGGAAAATTCCTCCTCAGGGTCAACACAGGCAGGCGAGCCACAGAAAGCTCGATCAACTTCAGGGAAGGAGGTGTCACATGGCTGATTTCTTTCACAGTGGGTGGAGCATTTTCATCGCGGCAGGTACCCTGCTGTCCATACTGGCCTGTTTCATTGTTGCGTGGCTGACCTCCCGTGCCAAAACGGCAACGTCGGTCGACGGGGTGGTCGAATCCACTGGCCATGTCTGGGATGAAGACCTGCAGGAATTGAACAATCCGCTGCCGCGGTGGTGGCTGTACCTGTTTTACATCACCTGTCTCTTCGGCGTGATATACCTGTTCCTGTATCCGGGCCTGGGTACGTTTGCGGGGTCGCTCAAATGGTCCTCGTCAGGTCAATACGAGACGGAAGTCGCCACGATTGACGAAGTCGCCGCTCCCTTGTTTGCCGGCTACCTGGCACAGGAAATTCCTGCCGTAGCGGCCAATCAGGAAGCGCTCGCAATGGGTGAGCGACTGTTCCTGACGTATTGCAGCCAGTGCCACGGTTCGGATGCTCGAGGTGGGCGCTCATTTCCCAATCTCAGTGACAACGAATGGCTGGGAACCGGTGATCCGGCCTACATCAAGAACACGATACTCAACGGGCGTAATGCGGTGATGCCGGCCATGGCGGCAGCCATCGGCAATACCGAGGCCGACCTCGATGCGGTTGCCAACTACGTCCTGTCCATGTCCGGCAGCAATCACGATGAGGCACTGGCGGAGGCGGGTAAACCCAAGTTTGCCGTGTGTGCCGCCTGTCATGGTCCGGAGGGCCAGGGCAACCCGGTCATCGGCGCACCCAATCTGACCGACGACATATGGTTGTACGGCGGATCGCTCAATTCGGTGAAAACCGCCATCAGCAACGGTCTGAACAACCGAATGCCAGCCTTTGGTGAGCTGCTGGGAGAAGGCAAGGCGCATGTGCTGGCCGCGTATATCTGGAGTCTGTCCAACACCTCGGAGAAAGTGGCGGAAGTCAACTGACGAGCGGCAGGAGTAATGGGTGTCAGTCTCGTGCGCCACCGCGTGACGGTCGAATAAATCACGGTCAACATACATGTCTACTTCTTCAGCGCCAGGCGGTATCCGACAGGAGCAAATGCTGCTGGAGGTACGCCGCAAGGTGTACATGCGCTCGGTGTCAGGTGTATTTGCCAGGTGGCGATGGATCCTCGTGTGGTTCACGCAGGTGCTTTTCTATGGCCTGCCGTGGCTTAACTGGAATGGCCGGCAGGCTGTGCTGTTCGATCTTGCCGCACGCAAATTTCATATTTTCGGGCTGATCCTCTACCCGCAGGACTTCATCTACCTGACGGGCCTGTTGATCATTTCAGCCATGTCCCTGTTTCTGTTTACCACGGTGGCCGGCAGGCTCTGGTGTGGCTATGCCTGTCCGCAGACGGTCTACACGGAAATCTTCATGTGGATCGAACGCCGGATAGAGGGTGATCGTGCAAGACGGATGAAGCTGGATGCAGCCGGGTTTTCGTCCCGCAAGTTACGTCTCAAAGTTGCCAAGCATGCGGCCTGGATTGCCGTTGCGCTATGGACCGGTTTGACCTTCGTCGGGTATTTCACGCCCATTCGCTCCATGCTGGGGCAGTTGTTCAGCCTGTCACTGGGTCCATGGCAGACGTTCTGGATACTGTTCTATGGATTTGCAACCTATGGCAATGCCGGATTCCTGCGCGAGCAGGTGTGCAAGTACATGTGCCCCTACGCCCGTTTTCAGGGTGTCATGTTCGACCGGGACACCTGGATCATCACCTATGATCCGGGTCGCGGTGAGCCGCGCGGAGCCCGCTCCCGAAAATCGGGCTCGGCAGGCAAGGGTGACTGTGTGGATTGCAGTCTGTGTGTGCAGGTATGTCCGACCGGCATCGACATACGCGATGGTCAGCAATACGAATGTATAGGCTGCGCAGCCTGTATCGACGCCTGCGACCAGGTCATGCAGAAGGTGGGCAGTCCGCAAGGGCTCATCAGGTACGATACGCTCAATGGCATGGAGCAGGGATGGTCCCGGGCGCAGTTGTGGAGGCGCGTATTTCGACCGCGGGTACTGGTATACAGTGTCATTCTGCTGAGCGTAACAGGCATTCTGTTCGGTCACATCCTGACCCGCACACCGGTCAAGGTGGATGTGATGAGGGACCGGGGAGCCCTGTCTCGTGAAGTGAAGAATGGCGTGATCGAGAACGTCTATCAGGTCATGCTGATCAACAGTGCTGAATTCGAGCGCAGCTTCGATCTGTCGGTGCAGGGGCTTCCGGGTATGCGCATCGACTCGGAACGACGTGTTACCGTGCCGGGTGCATCCAATCGAGTGGTGGCGGTGCGCGTTCGCTCCGAGCCGGATTCAGGCGAGACGGGAAGCAATCCAGTCCAGTTCGTTGTACGTGCGGCCGACGACCCCACAGTCGTGCAGACGGCCAAAACATCTTTCTTCCTGCCGGAACAGATTCAATGACCGGGCCAACCCTGAGCACTGCCATCAATCCGCCTGACAATGATCGTGACCTACCGTTCAAGCCCTGGTATCGCTATGGCTGGCCCTGGTTCCTGATCAGTATTCCCTTTGTGTCCATGGCACTGGGCGGCATGATGCTGTACCTGGGACTCACTGCCAACAACTCGCTGGTCGTGGACGACTACTACAAGGAAGGCAAGGCGATCAACCAGCGCATAGACCGTGATCGGACAGCAGCATTGCTGGGTCTGCATGCCACGCTCAGGCCTTCCCAGGAAGGACTCATCCTTGAAGTGGCGCAGCGGGCACCCGAGTTGCCTGCCTCGCTGCAGGATGACCTGGCCGCGGCCACGGCCGACTTCCGCTGGCCTGAGACTCTGCAGATTCGCTGGGTGCATGTGACACAGGCAGAGCGTGACGGGGAAACGCTACTGCAATCCCTGGGGGGTGAACGCTATCTGGCGCCAGGTGTACAGTTGCCCGGCAGTGGCCGATTCAGGATTCATATCCAGCCACGTGATGATGCACCATGGCGACTGTTCAGCAAGATGGTCACCTTGCAGCAAAGTGGTTCCCTGTCGCTGTCGGCGAGGTTGCCGGAAGAGGTATTCGGTACTGCCCTGTTTGGACAGTCTCGTTGAGGGGATCCTCATCAGTGAGGCGATCCGGTTGGAGTAAACCCCATGTCGAATTCGAAAGTGACCAGCGATAAACCTGCACATTCACTGCAGCCAGCTGCCGATCCCGGTCGGCATCCCGTTGCGCGATTTCTGATGCAGGTTCTCTGGCCGGCCTTCGTGGGAGCTGCACTGACGGTCGGCCTGTTGTTTTCCCTGATCGACCCGATGGAGATCGACTGGGTGGCGGCGCACCTGCACGACAGTCGTGAAGCCAGCTATACGATCGGATTCCTGTTGCTCTGGGGGCTGTTCTCCCTGGCCTGCGGAACCACCTGGTACCTGGCCAGTACGGAAACACCCAGGCGTGCAGGCCGGCGCCGCATGAGGGATTGAGCTCACCCTTCGCATTCCTGGAAGAGCCTGTGCAACTTGTCTTCCTGTTGCTGCTGTTGCCCTGTCTGCTGGATGCCCTGCGCCGTTCGGGGATCGACACAGCATCCCGGGAGCAGCTGGCTATCTGGGTGGGCCTTACCCTCTTCATCTTTGCCGCACAGCTACTGTCTCATGATCTGCCGGATGGTGTGACCCTGCGATATTCAGGGGCTGCGTTTCTGGCGCTGACACTTGGCTATGCCAGGGCTCTGCTGTCCATGTCCCTGCTGTTGCTGATCACCCAGAGCCTGAACGGCATGGCACAGACAATGATCGTCGATGCATTGCTGCCGGTGTGGCTGATGGTCCAGGTGGTCAGGCTCAGTCGCCGTTTTCTACCGGCCAACCCGTTCGTCTTTCTTCTCGGCTGCGGTTTTTTCGGGCTTTTTCTGGTGTATGCCGTGCAAGCGTGCGCCGGTGCTGCACTGAGCGCTCTGGCGGCGGGAACCCCGGTGCCAGCTGCCGTTTTTTCCGAGAGGACGGTCTGGAGCCTGTTGCTGGCCGGTGGTGAGGCCACCCTGGAAGGTATGATCATCACGATCCTGGTGGTGTACTTTCCGCGAGCCGTCGCCCTGTTCGACGACCAGCACTACCTGTCCAGGCCCATGTAGGCCTGGCGGATGCACAGGGCGGATGTCACGCAGCGCGGCACCACGGCGGTGGTGAACCTGACCTGCCGCGACAGCCGTACGGAAATCGGGGGCTGTGCGTCCGATGCTTGACACAGTTGTTCCGGCAGCACAGTATTCGGCCATGAATTTCATACCTGCCGACGCTTGAGTCATGCCCGGATTCGCGATGAAATTCGTGCGCATCGTCGATGCCATCAACTACCGTCTGGGCCGGCTGGTGATGTACTTCATCTTCGTGATGATCGGCATCCTGTTATGGTCGTCCATCTCGAAAACGTTTTTCCTGCCATCACTCTGGACGCTGGAAATGGCCCAGTTCGCGATGGTTGCCTACTTTATCCTGGGCGGCCCGTACGCGATGCAGCTCGGTGCCAATGTGCGCATGGACCTGCTGTACGGCAGCTGGACCCCGCGCGGGAAGGCCTGGGTGGATGCCTTCACCGTGCTGTTTCTGATTTTCTATCTGGGTGTACTGCTGTATGGCGGAATCGAGAGCCTGGCCTACGCGCTGGAATACAAGGAACGCAGTCCCAGTGCCTGGCGCCCGGAAATGTGGCCCATCAAGAGCCTGATGTGCCTGGGAATCCTGCTGATGCTGCTGCAGGCCATTGCCGAACTGGTCCGGGATATCGCCCGACTGAGAGGCGTCACCGTCCAGTGATCACGCTGCCAGTATTCGTATGCCCCCGGCCGCAGACCACGTTCAGCCACGTACAGCGGGTTCGCTAGATGTCCTACGAACTCATCGCCATCCTGATGTTCTCGTCAATGATGCTGATGCTGCTTACCGGGCAGCGGGTGTTCGCGGCGATTGGTGCGGTAGGGGTCATTGCAGCCATACTCCTGTATGGGACCGGCGGCTCGGATTTCGCCTTTTCCGCGGCCATGAAGCTGATGAAGTGGTATCCGCTTCTGACCCTGCCAATGTTCATCTTCATGGGTTATGTGTTGTCCGAATCCGGACTGGCCAACGATCTGTATCGCATGTTTCATGTCTGGATGGGATCGCTCGGCGGAGGCCTGGCCATCGGGACCATCGGACTGATGGTGCTGGTGTCAGCGATGAACGGTCTGTCCGTTGCCGGTATGGCCATCGGTGCCACCATCGCACTGCCCGAATTGTTGCGCCGTGGCTACGACAAGCAGATGGTGACGGGGGTGGTGCAGGCTGGCTCATCGCTGGGCATTCTGGTACCTCCGTCGGTCGTCCTGGTGCTGTATGCCATGATTGCCCGCCAGCCGGTGGGCCAGCTCTGGCTCGCCGGTGTTCTGCCGGGTCTCATGATGGCTGCGCTGTTCGTCCTGTACATAGTGGTGCGCTGCAAACTTCAGCCGACTCTCGGACCAGCACTGCCGCCGGAGGAGCGCAATGTGCCTGTCCGTGAGAAAATCCGGCTTCTGGGTGCCGGTATCCTGCCGCTGGTCATCTTCGCGGCCATGATGGTGCCGTTCGTCAACGGTTGGACGAGCCTGGTGGAGAGTTCGGCTATTGGCGCCATGACCGCGCTGATCGCTGCAGTGCTCAAGGGACGCATGAATCGAGAGGTGTTCGAGACATCGGTGCGGCAGACCCTGGCCATCAGCTGCATGTTCATGTGGATCATTCTGGCTGCCCTGTGTTTTGGCGCCGTGTTCGACGGGCTCGGAGCCGTGCGGGCTATCGAAGACCTGTTTACCGAACGACTGGGCCTGAACCCCTGGACCATTCTCATCCTGATGCAGCTCTCCTTCATTCTCATGGGAACGTTTCTGGACGATACGGCCATGCTGGTGATCGTCGCTCCGTTATACGTACCGCTGGTGCAGATGCTCGGATTCGACCTCATCTGGTACGGTGTGCTGTACACGATGACGACACAGATTGCATACATGACGCCACCATTCGGCTACAACCTGTTTCTGATGCGGGCAATGGCACCGCCGGAGATCACCCTGTCGGATATTTATCGTTCCATCGTGCCATTCGTGGCGGTCATGGTGCTGGGGCTTGCCATCGTCATGCGTTTTCCGGATATTGCCCTGTGGCTGCCGGATACCGTGTATGGCAGGTAGAACGACGGTCATCCCGGGTAAGCACGGTGTCACTGTGAGTGATGCTGCAGTATGCAGTGCCTGCTGATGGCGGGGATGGTCAGGTATTCTTCAAACGAGACTGATAGAGAGGGATTATCATGAGTACACGTCGCAAGTTCTTGTCCAATGCCGCTGCCGGTACGGCTGCTGTAGGGGCCGGTACCATTCTGGGGGCTCCAGCCATCCATGCGCAGTCGAAAATCAAGTGGCGCATGCAGACCTACGCCGGTCCGGCATTGGCAGAGCATGTCATCAAGCCTGCCATCGATTCATTCAACAAGATCGCTGGCGACGAGATGGAGATCGAATTGTATTTCGCCGATCAGCTGGTGCCGACGGGTGAGCTGTTTCGTGCCCTGCAGAAGGGCACCATCGATGCCGTACAGTCCGATGACGATTCGATGGCCTCGCCCACCGAGGTGACCGTTTTCGGTGGCTACTTTCCATTTGCCAGCCGCTATTCGCTGGATGTCCCGGTTTTGTTCAACCAGTATGGACTGGACAAGATCTGGGAGGCCGAATACGAGAAGGTCGGCGTCAAATGGTTATCCGCCGGTGCCTGGGATCCCTGCCATTTTGCCACCAAAGATCCGATCCGCAGCCTGGATGATCTGCAAGGCAAGCGCGTCTTCACCTTTCCCACTGCCGGTCGTTTCATGAGTCAGTTCGGTGTGGTGCCCGTGAGCCTGCCGTGGGAAGATATCGAAGTAGCGGTGCAGACCGGTGAACTGGATGGTATCGCCTGGTCCGGGATAACCGAGGACTACACGGTCGGCTGGGCTGACGTCACCAACTATTTCCTGACCAACAACATCTCCGGTGCATGGGCAGGCTCCTTCTATGCCAATATGGACAAGTACCAGGAACTGCCTGCCCATCTCCAGGAACTGCTCAAACTCACCATGGACAGCTCTCACTACTACCGACAATGGTGGTACTGGGGCGGCGAAGCAGACTTGCGTGTCAACGGCCCCAAGATGGAACTGACCTCCATACCGGATGAGGAATGGGCAACCGTCGAGGCAGCCGCGTTGAAATTCTGGGATGAAATCGCTGCCGAGTCCGACATCAAGGCCCAGGTGGTCGAGATCTTCAAGCAGTACAATGCCGTGATGGAGAAGGCTGGTCGTCCGTATCGCTACGGCTGAGCAATCTGGTGAATAATACAGGTCCGGCCCCATTTGGGGTTGGTCCTGCCGGTTTACCGGTTCCGCTCGGGATTGCAGGCAGAATCAGTAACGGGTCCGCGGTCGCTGTTGGTGCAGTCTGAACCTCACAGGTCCGCCGGGCCCATTTGTCATACAGGCGCACTGTGGTCCTGTCGGTGCGCTCTTCATTCAACGGTAAAGTGATGCCTGGAAATCTGACCCTGGATGCGCTGCGAGGCGCAGCACGAGATGGTTCTATAGATACGGTGGTGGCTGTCATGGTGGACATGCAGGGCCGTCTGATGGGCAAACGCTTTCACGTCAGCAACTTCCTGGAGGTGGCGCACCAGGAAACCCATTGCTGCAATTACCTGCTGGCGACAGATCTGGAAATGGCAACGCCCGATGGCTATGCCTCGACAAGCTGGTCGACCGGTTACGGTGACTACGTGATGCAACCGGACATGAGCACATTACGCCTCATTCCATGGGCTGAAGGTGCTGCCATGGTGTTGTGTGATGTACTGGATCATCATACGCACAGCGAGGTGGCACATTCGCCCAGAACAGTGCTCAAGCGACAGATAGAACGCCTGCAGGCACTCGGTTACACGTGCACGGCAGCCACTGAACTCGAGTTCTTCGTGTACCGTGAGACCTATGAGCAGGCGCGTAGCAAGCAGTACAGGTCCCTGACACCGGTAAGCGCCTACAACGAGGATTACCACATCCTGCAGACAGCCAGGGAAGAGGGCATGATGCGTCCGTTGCGTAACCAGCTGGTTGCCGCGGGCATCCCGGTGGAATGCACCAAGGGTGAAGCGGAGTCCGGCCAGGCTGAACTCAACATTCGGTACTCGGATGCGCTGGACATGGCTGACAACCACAGCATCGCCAAACACGCAACCAAGGAAATTGCATGGAACACCGGGTGCAGTGCCAGCTTCGTGGCCAAGCCGCATGAGGACCTGGTGGGCAGCTCCAG
>JABDKN010000026.1 GCA_013002205.1 Granulosicoccus sp. | reverse complement strand
AAGCCGGCACGGCGAGGCGGTTAACCGGAAGATACAGGTACTATGGTTTTCAAGAGCGACTCGAATCCTTCAGCGTCCAATGCTGATGAAAATTCCACCCTGGTGCTGGCTGCTGCAGGTGCAGTATCCCCTGTCAGCGAACTCAATGCGATCAACCGTGCAGCCCTGTGCAAGACCGCTTCGGTGGTTCATGTACAGCGCAACGACCAGATCAAGCCGGAGAACTCACATCGCTGGCTGATGTATCTTATTGAAGGATCGCTGACACTGTATTCAGGAAAGGAGGAAGTGGGCGTCATCAATGCCCGCACACCCGAGGCACTGAAACCGCTGTTTCTCGACAAGGGTGCCTACCAGAGCGGTCGAACCAGTACGGTTGCCAAGCTCGTCAAATTCGGCCGCGAGCAGTTGGATATATTGCTCAAGGAGCAGCAGAAGAACGCAATCAGTGTGACCGATGTGCAGGTGGGTGAGCTGGACAATCTGGTGTTCGACGACATCATCGACGCCATGGAGAATAATACGGCAACACTGGCGAGCTCAGCCGACAGTGCCGCCAAGATCCTTGCATCCTACAACCAGGTAGCGGGCATCCCTGAACTGGCTGAAATCATTCAGTGTGATCCCGGGCTGGCCGTGCACATTGTCCGTGCAGCCAACAAGACAGAAGTCGGTACGGCGGAATCCACATCCAGCATACGTGGTGCCATTACCCGACTGGGGGTGGAAGAGACGCAGAGGACGCTTACCGGACTGCTGCAACGGAACACCATGGTGCCGTCCAGCATCATTATTGAAAAGCGTCTGCGTCGATTCATTCAGCGAACCACGTTGTCATCGGCCATCGTACAGGTGCTCGCGAAAGAGCTGCCGCATCTGAAACCGGAAGTGGCCATGCTGGTTGCCTTGACGGCAGATGTCGGCGAGCTGTTGATCCTGTCGCATGCCAACAAGCATGCTGAGCGCTTCAGTGACGAACAGCAACTGGCCGCTGTAATCGAAAATCTGCGCATCATCGTCAGTGGCTGGCTCATGTCGCACTGGGATTTCCCTGCAGAGTTCGTCGACGCCTGTAACACTGCCCGGGACTGGTATCGCAATCACAATGGCGAAATCACCTACACCGACCTGGTAACCGCCGCATTGCTGATCATCCAGTCGGAGATGCCGGACTCGGAGCACAGTTCCATTCCCTCTGCCAACAACCTGCTGTTGGCACGCAGGCTTCAGCAGTCGGGAATCGATCTGACATCGCCCGGCGATATCGTCAAGGCGGCTAGCAGCCGACTGGTGAGCGTTCAGGCCTTGCTCAAAGCCAGCTGAGTCTGGTCATGCTCTGGATTGCAAGACTCCGCGACGTATCTGATCCTCCTCGATTGATTCAAACAGGGCCTTGAAATTACCTTCGCCGAATCCGTCGTCGCCTTTGCGCTGAATGAATTCGAAGAAGATTGGGCCGATGACTGTTTTCGAGAAAATCTGCAGCAGTAGTCGAGTATTTCCACCATCGACCACGCCCTCTCCGTCTATCAGGATGCCGTGTTTTTTCATCAGCTCAACCGGTTCCTCGTGTCCGGGTACCCGGTCAAAAGACTTGTCATAATAGATCTCGGGAGGGCCTGGCATGAACTGCACGCCATTGTTCGCAATCTGATCGACCGATGTGTAGATATCATCGGTGCCAACCGCGATGTGCTGGATGCCTTCACCCTTGTATTCGTTGAGATACTCTTCGATCTGGCTGTTCTCATCAGCGCTCTCGTTGATAGGAATTCGGATCTTTCCACAGGGGGAGGTCAACGCACGACTGGTCAGGCCGGTCATCTTGCCCTTGATGTCGAAAAAGCGGATCTCGCGGAAGTTGAATGCCGTTGCATAGAATCTGTACCAGGTATCCATGTTGCCGCGCATGACATTGTGCGTCAGATGATCCAGGTAGTAGAAGCCGGCACCTTTGGGTTGAGGATCACGTTCAGCCAGCCACTCAAACTCACTGTCATAAGGTGAGCGACCCTGATCATAGTCCTCGATCAGGTACAACAGTGAGCCGCCAATGCCGATCACCGCTGGAACATCCAGTGTCTTGTCATCACCGGTGTATTCTTCTGCGCCGTAGTCCAGCGCGCACTTCAAGGCGTGTTGCGCATCGACAACCCGCCAGGCCATGGATGGCGCACAGGGTCCATGTTCATCGACAAAGCGTGACGCATGAGAGTCCGGCTCCCGATTGATGATGTAGTTGACTCGTCCCTGCCGATACAGCGAAATGTCCTTCTGCCGGTGGCGGGCGACTTCCGTGTAGCCCATCCGCTGGAACAAGGTTTCCAACTCGGCTGGATCGCGGTGGGCGAACTCAACGAATTCGAATCCGTCAGTACCCGCCACATTCTGTGAATCGATGCTGGCTTTGGGCGCGTTGTGTGGATAGGGGCCCATGTGATTCTCCCGCAAAGGCGTGCTTTAGATCAGCGACATGAGCAGTATGCGAGTATTGCGGGTTCGATGCTGGGATCCTGTTTAATACGCAAGAAATGTGCGTTTAATCGTCGTAAATCGGCAAGCGCGAGATAGATCAGTCAAAAGGCGCACAAATCATGCGCGTGTGAACCAGGCTGATTTCAGTCAGGATGCCGCGCCGATTCGGCTCATCTCAATACGAGGAAGTTACCGAGTTAGTCAGTCACAGTGTTTCCCGGATGGAGTCACCAGTATCGCTACGGAACACCGATGGTCAGTGTTACCTGACAGTCCGGCTGGCAGCCTTGGGGAGGGGGGGCGTCACCGTCACTGCCGCCGGCACCGGCAGCAATGCCTCCAATTACCAGTACTCCCAGTGCCACGTATAGCCAGTTGATTCCCTTGCGCGACGGGCTGTCGGTGGCTGCCGTTTCAGCAACTGGTTCAGCTGGGAGGCTGGTGGCCGCATCGGCTGAGGCGAGTGTACGAATCAGGGGTTGGAAGGAGAACCCCTTGAGTACCACGTTGCCCGAGAAATCCTCTGCCCGAATATAGTATTCCAGTGCGGTTGAGCCAGGATTTGCCAGACTGGTATCGACACTGGCAATGAAAGACGATGAGGATGCCAGCGGCTTCATCTCCAATTCGGTGAAAGCCGTCTCTCCGTTATAACGATAGAACAACGTGACACTCTGCAAATCGACGTTGTCGACAACCGTTGCCTCAAACGGTTCTATGTTGCCCAGCACACCCGTCTCGAGCGGTTCGTGTTCGATGATTGGCGCCTGGAAGTCCGTCGTGCCTGACTGTGCAAGTGCCAGGTTTCCGAACACGGAACTCGAGGCGAACCACGCCGTGAACAAGGTGGTGAACAACCGCTTGCAGCGGCCCCTGGCAACGATCATCTTCCCGATTGTGTTCATGATGTCTGTTGTCTACTCCATTTAATGAAGAAACCCGATCGCCCTTTATCGGGCCACTGTGTCATTCGTTGCGAGGCACACCGGCACGGCGTCTTCGTGCATCGACTCTACCAGTTGATTCTGGACCATTCCTGTTTTCTGATCGAGTGGATGGGTATTGCCATGAACTGCGCGGGTGGAAACACTCGATCGCCATTACTTCTGAATAACTGTCTGATCTGCAGGGTACCCTGTACCGTTTGCTCCTGTCGACTGACGCTGATGTTGCTCACCGCAACGTCAATGCGTACAAAATTATCGAACACGTAGTCGAGATAGGCGTAATTGCGTTCAGATTCCGATGTCAGGCGACGAACTTCCGCGTGGTCCTTGAG
>JABDKN010000274.1 GCA_013002205.1 Granulosicoccus sp. | reverse complement strand
AAATCCGTCTTGACAGTCTCACCCAGTAATACGCCGACATCGAGAATTTTCCGGTGTATGGCGTCGGCGTGGGCGGACAGTGAGCGGGAAAACGTGGCGTCCATGCCGTTCAATTCTCGAATCAGGGCGTCGTCCTGAAGCTGCCTGGGGGTTTCCCCATCCTGGCGAAAGAGACTGTTTTCCCCTCGCGTGAGCTGCACCAGCCGTTCAACCGTTGCATTCCAGTCGGATTCTCCGGTAAACCATACCGATGCAAACGCCTGGTCATGCTGCTGCAACTGATCGGCTATCAGCGAGGCTCTTTCCTGCTGGTCTGTGCCTGTCTCCAGCAGTGCTTCGCGCAGCACGGCCGTGAGCTCGGAGCTTAATTTCTGGAGCTGTAACAGCTTGACGATGGCGTTCACATAATTGTCCAGAAGCGTATCGAGAAGATCCGTGTTCTCAGTGAAGACATCTTCCGTCATGATGACGAAATCGAAGGCCGCAGAATCGATGCTGTCCAGGAGCAACTGATCGATTTCCAGTTGCAGATGATTGACCGAGGTCGCCATCTGCCTGACCTTGTTGCCTGACTCGAGTCGCGCTTCCACGTGTCGGTTCAGGTCATTGATGAAGGTTCGCACCTGCAGGACATCACGCAGATTGTCCGCTCTGAGCTCATCATCGCTGGCGGATTGTCCGGCCGACATGTCAATCAGCAATTGCTCGATCTCGCCTGACGTATCGATCAGTTCCGCGTGGTGAGAGCGGGCCTGTGCCGATGATTTGGACGATGACAACAGGGGTGCCCTGGCACCGATCTGCATACCCAGCTGGGTCAATGCCATCGAGTCGGCCATGAAGGGCACGCTGTTGTCGGTAATGCCCCCCAGTGAACTGGAAAATCGGCTGAAGGCAGACAGCGCGATGGCACTGGCGATCAGCGTGGTCGCCAGGACCAGGCCGAATGCCAGCAGTAATTTGTACTTGATACCCAGCTGCAGTTTACGCATCGCCAGTTTCCCGGTGAGTGCGAACGGTGCCGCCAGGTGAGTGATGCAGGTTCCTGCTCCCGTTCAGGCCGAGAATCCTCATGCCGCCTCCAGGTGCCTGTTCAACACGTCGGCACTGACCACTTTACTGATCGCCATGGTCAACAACAGGGCGTTGTCCAGCTTGTAGGCGCGCTGGATCAACTCACCCGCCATGCCTGACAGGTTATCCGGAGGGGGCTCGAAACTGTCATCGGCAAGCTCCAGCACATCACCTATCCGGTCGGCCAGCAGACTGAATGCACCCAGTGGTGTTCTGACCACTATGTTCATCGGCACTTCCCCGTCAGCACGCTCTGGCAATTCCAGCAATGCGCGCAGATCGACGGCGGTCACGATCTGGCCACGCAGGTTGATCAATCCCTTGACGACGCTGGGCGCGAGTGCAACCGGTGTTATCTCCTGATAACGGATGATCTCCTGCACCGTTTCCACCTCGATACCGAAGTAGTACCTGTCCAGATAGAATGTGCAGTACTGTTGCGGCTCGGTGTGACTCATGCAGCTTCTCCCAACTCGACGATCAGGTCGGCAACCGACGTGAGGAAAGCGCTCACATCAAACAGCTCGGTTACCTGCCCATGGATGGCTGCAGTGCCCAGCACTCCGGCTCGGCTGGCCTTGCCACGAATCTCGAGTACCTCGTCGACGACATCGATGATCTCCTTCACGACCAGGCCAACCTGGCGTCCTTCCTCACCGAAAACGACAACCTGGATCAGCTCGGGAACGCTCTGTTCAACGTCGTAGCCAGCCCGACGTTCCCGCAGAAAGTCGGACAACTCCACCAGTGGCAATATCTGCCCCCGGTATTGCACAACCTGCGTATCCCCGGCCATCTCCGTGCGAGTGAGCTCGAATTGTTCCAGACGGGCAACCTGGTTGAGCGGAATGGCCAGGCGGCCATTGCTGCGCGTGCTGACCAGCAGCAGAGTCTCGCTGAGACCGACCTTTTCCGCAGCACCTGCTACCTGGAGACTGACTGCTCTCTCCGGGTGTTCGCTCATGACCCGCGCACGCTGACCGATTCCCAGCGTATCCAGGATCAGGGCCACGCGACCGTCTCCCATGATCGTTGCGCCGGCGAACACCGGAATGCTCTTGAGCGCCTCGGCCAGCGGCTTGACGACGATCTCCTGGGTATCATTGATCTGGTCCACTACCAGGCCGAAACGGCACTTGTCAGCCTGCAATACAACGATGTTCAGTGCTCCGGGTTGCGGCATGCCCAGCTTCAACTCTTCGTGCAGATACACCAGTGGCAGCAACTGGCCACGCAGACGATGTACCGGGCAACCGTGTATGTACTCGATGGCATTGGCCTGGTCATCTTCATCGATGCGAATCAGTTCGATCAGATTGACCTGTGGAATGGCGAATCGCTGGTGGCCGGCGGACACGATGAGTGCAGGGACGATGGCCAGTGTCAATGGCACCCTGATCTTGAACACGGTTCCGCGTCCAAGCTCGGTGTCAACATCAATCGCCCCGCTGATCTTTTCAATATTGGTCTTGACCACATCCATGCCGACACCACGTCCGGATATATTGGTCACCGCCTCGGCAGTTGACAAACCTGGCAGGAAAATCATCTTGCAGATCTCCTGACTGGACATCTTCGATGCCTGCTCGATGCTCAGCACGCCATTGGCAATCGCCTTCTCCTTGATGCGATCTGCCCTGATGCCTGCACCGTCATCGGAGATCTCGATATGCACCTGACCTCCCTCGTGGAATGCCCGCAACAGCAAGACTCCCTCTGCAGGCTTGCCTGCAGCCAGGCGTTGTTCCGGAGACTCGATACCGTGATCGACAGAGTTTCTGACCAGGTGGGTGATCGGGTCTTTCATGGCCTCGATCAGGCTCTTGTCCAGTTCGGTGGACTTGCCTTCCATCTCGACGCGAATCTGCTTGCCGCAGGCGCGCGACAGATCCCGAACTACGCGCGGCAACTTAGCCCACACACTGTGAATAGGTTGCATGCGCGTCTGCATGACCCCTTCCTGCAGCTCACTGGTGATGAGATTGAGTCGCTGGGCCGCTGCGACTACCTGAGTGTTCTCATGTGCCCCGACGTATTCCACGATCTGGTTGCGGGCAAGCACCAGCTCACCGACCAGGTTCATCAATGAATCCAGCACCGGCACGTCTACCCGTATGGACGCCTCGGTTACCGACGTGGTCGACTTGTCAGCAGCAGGGTCAGAGTTGTCCTGTGCTGGCATACTCGACACCGCGCTCGTCACTGCGACGGGTTGCGGATCTGCCGGGTTGAGCGGGACTTCAATCTTCTCCGCCAGAGCCGGATCGACGTCAGGTCCTCGTGCTGATCCTGCAGACGCCTTCACGGCGATGGCGGAAACTTCTTCAGTTGCCATGTCCGTAGCTGGCGCGGCCGGACACGGTTGGTCGGGCGGCGATGCGGTGTCGGGATCCGGCAGCTCGACATTTTTCATCTCGCCGTGATCCTTCAACTCGCTCAATGCGTCTATCAATCGGGTATAGCGCTTCCTGCCATCGTGCCCGTGCTCGGAAATTTCCAGCAGCATTGCACGCACGGCATCCACCATGGCCAGTAGACCCGTGGCGATATCCTCAGTCATGCTGAATTCACCATCGCGCAGTTTGACCAGCAGGTTTTCACCGACATGGGTGAGCTTTTCCAGCTTGTCGAAGCCGAAAAAACCGCAGGTACCCTTGATGGTATGCATCGAACGGAAAATGGAGGAGAGCAGTTCGCGATTGTCCGGCTGTTCTTCGAGTTCTATGAGCTCGCTGTCCACCCGGTCCAGGTTCTCACAGCTTTCCTGCAGAAAATCCTTCAGAACCTCCTTCATCTCCTCATCGAGTTCCATGATGACTGGTGCTTCATCGTCCTCGTCACCCTCGTCACCCTCGTCACCCTGATCACCCTGATCACCCTCATCCCCTGTACCGACAGCTGCAGCATCATCAGCATAAGTGCCAGCAGCCGGAGAATTCACAGACTCGGGTTCCATTGGCGCAGGCTCCTGCGACACAGGGTACAGATCGGAATTTTCGTTACTCATGTCGTCCAGATGCCGGATCAGCGCATCGTGATCACCCCTGTCCGTTCCATGCAGAGCGATGAGTTCGAGTTGATCCCTGATCGCATCAGCAACCTCAAGCAGTACACTGGCTACGGCTTCGTCCAGATCGAGTACGCCGCCACGCAGCTTCCCCAGTACATTCTCAGCCGAGTGGGTAATGCGCTCCAGGTTGGCAAATCCCAGCAGACCGGACGCGCCCTTGATCGAATGCACGATTCTGAGCACAGAGCCCAGTGTGTGATCATCCCGCGGATTCTGCTCCAGGTTGACTATCTCCTGAGCGAGCTGATCCAGGCCTTCCTGACTTTCCCGGAGAAACTCTTGAAGATTATCCACCATGGCACTTGTCTCGATGTCGTTGCTAACGGCGGGCAAAATACCGTTAATCACTGAACTATCGACTTGAGTACCTGCCGCTGAACTGCTGAGCGCAGGCCAGGAGTTAGCTGGCTAACCTGTTATATGCAATCGGGTATGGCCAGGCTGAGCCCCGCAACGGGGTCTATTGATTCAGGTGGGATTCCGCCTCGAGATGTTCGTCCAGCAGGTTGATCAGCCGCACCTTGTCACAGACAAGCTGCTTCTCGATTATCCCGACATTCATGGCAGCAAACTGCGTGTTGTTTGCACGCGAAGGATTGACCGCAGAACACAGGAAAACCCGCGTATGGGACAAATCGGTTGCATCGTTCAGCTCGTTCAGAAACTCAAGTCCTGTCATGCCGGGCATGTAGTAGTCGACAATCAGCAATCGGGGTGGAGATTTCTTCAGATAGGCCAGAGCTTCACGGGCATCCATGAACAACGTGGACCGATGTTCTGTCTTTCTCACGATCCACGACACGATTTCGATGGTCAGCTTGTCATCATCGACGAAGACGAACTCGTTTTCCGAGGCATCGTCCAGTGGCTGTACTGCGTTACTGGCATTCATTACTCTGCGTCAATCCTGTTGTCTGGCCCGTAGCCCTGCCTGCCGCTCTGCAGGCTGATCTTCAATTTCTCGATCGACTGACACAGGCGGGACAGGCAGAACCGGCAATCAGCTTCCATCGTCATTATGCGAAAGGCTGCCTCCGCACCGATGTCATTCGACGAAGAATCCACCAGGACGTTGTATTCCTCAGTGAACTCCCTGAATGTGGCACCCAGGGCCTGACTGTACCCATTGATGATGGCCAGAGAGGCGTGCAAATCGTGGTACGTTCGCTCCCCGGTCAAGTGTTCTTCTACCCACAGGTCCGGATCGGCCGGCGCATCGACAGTTCCACCGGACTGTCCGGGTGGGTCAGATGCTGGCGCGGTACTGTCGATATTCATGAATCGGCACCTGTGAATTCAAGCATTATTTCGCATTAAACACGTACACCTGGAACCCCTGGTTCCGCAGACAGAACATCGTCGAGGAAGCCACGTGTCACCACAAGCTAGCGACTTGTATCCCTTGTGCTTGAACCTGCCGGAGGGTGCCGTGGGTTAGTTCGCAGCCACTTTGGCCGGAACATGAACGTCGGTCGACTACCCCGCAGAAAGTTAATTAGTGAAACGTTTCAAACATTACAGGTGCCTGCACGCTCGATTCTGCGATCATGTCACAGTTGCAAGTTGTATCCGTTCACAATCCAGCCGGTGCTTGCCGCGTCGAAAACGCGGTGCCACCTGTTGCAGAATTATTGGAGAGACACATGTCGTTCAATCTAGTTGACCTGGTAAAAGATCAGATCAGTGACCAATTGCTTGACACCATGGGCACCGTTCTGGGCACGCAGGGTTCACAGACAACCGGCGCACTGTCAGGTGCACTTCCCGGCCTTCTCAGCGGCCTGATGAACTCAGCCAGTCAACCTGCCGGGGCGAGTGCACTGTTCGATGCCGTACAGAAACAGGATGCATCGACACTGGACAATATCCATAATCTTCTGGGCTCGGATCAGGCCAGCGCCGTTGCCAGTCAGGGAACCTCGCTGCTCGGCTCACTGCTTGGCAGTGGAGCCCTGGGTCAATTGGCCGGCGTCATAGCCAACTTTGCCGGTATCAGTCGGGGTAACAGCAGCTCCCTGATGGGTATGCTGGCTCCCATCATCATCGGTGTCATCAAGAACAAGGTCATGGACGGCGGCATGAACGCGAATTCGCTGGCCAGCCTGTTGACGGAACAGAAGGACACTATCAATGCTGCCATGCCGCAGGGATTTTCTGATCAACTTCAATCAGCCGGGTTCTTCGACAGCATTGCACCCGAACCGATCACGCCGCCTCCAGCCGCACAACCAGCCCGGGCAACTGCCCCGGCACCGGCTACTGCGACGGCATCGGCAAGTGACCCTGCACCGGCCAGCAGTGGCAGCTTCATGAAATGGTTGCTGCCACTGGCCGCCGTGGTCGTTCTGGGCTGGTTCGGAATGCAGTATCTGGGCAAGGATGCTGCCACCGATGCGGTGAACGAGGTGTCCGGTGCGGCTCAGGGCGTCGCCGGTAATGCATCGCAGGCAGCCTCGGCTGCGAGCGCAGATGCATTACAGGCTGCGCAGGCGGCCATGCCTGCCGGCGTCGACCTGAGCAAGATATCCGAGAACCTGGAGGGTGTATTCGGCTCCACGACGGATGCGCTGACAGGCATCACGGATACTGGTTCTGCCCGCGCGGCTCTGCCGGCGCTGGAGGAGGCCAGCGAAAAACTGGATGGCCTCCAAGGGCTTATCCTGCGCCTGCCGGACGCTGCCAAGGGCCCCATCGGCAGTATCGTCGGAAATGGCATTGCCGCCATTCAGCCTCTGGTCGACAAGGTATCGGCGATTCCGGGAGTGGGTTCTGTCATTGAGCCGGTCGTCGGCCCGATGCTGGAGACGCTGCAGGGTCTGGCCGGCTAATCGTATTGACCCGTCGACTGAGCTCGATGAGATCATGACAGCCGTCTGAAAAATGGCCTGTTACTGTTAGTGTCTCATCGAGGCTGACTGTCAGCTGCACGAAGCTCACCGCGGCTGGCAGTCTTCCATCGCTGCCCTGAGCGAGTCATGGTGTTCTTGCAGGCGTTGCCGAGCACGCGTTGCAGAATCGCC
>JABDKN010000284.1 GCA_013002205.1 Granulosicoccus sp. | reverse complement strand
TCCACGGTGACCTGTGGGCGGGTAATCGGCTGGTGGATAAGATGGGTAGAAGCTGGCTGATCGATCCCGCCAGTCATGGCGGGCACCGTGAATTTGATCTTGCCATGATGCGGCTGTTCGGTGGATTTAGTGAGGCCTGTTTCAACAGCTATCAAGAACACTTCCCGCTTACGGACGGGTGGAAACAGCGAATTGCCTTGCACCAGCTGGCTCCACTGATCGTGCATGCCATCAAATTCGGTGGCGCCTATGCTGGAGCTACGGAGAATGCACTGAAGCAGTATCTGTAGCCTGGCATGTACAGGGGCAGTTAATTGAGCGTGGACCTTTCTGAGGTCATCGACCTGAGGGGGGTATCCTCAGGAACGGCTCCCTGATCTAATGAGTAGGCCGTTCAGCGTTGCGCCAGAGCGTGCAGTATTCGCACCCAGCTTCGCGTGCCCTTGTGAAAACTGTTGAGTGAGTACTTCTCATTGGGTGAATGGATGGCGTCGTCATCCAGCATGAACCCTATCAGCAGACTGTCCATGCCGAGAATCTGCTTGATGTGTCCCACCACCGGAATGGAGCCACCACAGCCGGCGTACACCGCCTCCTTCTGCCACTCGTCCGTCAGCGCCTTTTGAGCGTTTCTGAAGGCCGGCGCGTGTACCGGCATCACCGTTGCCCTGGAGCCGTCCTTGCTGCGATAGGACACCGTGCAGTCTGCAGGCAGCCTGTCCTCAACATGCTGGTGCAAGTCCTGCTGAATCCTCTCCGGGTCTTGCTCGCCCACCAGCCGGAAACTGACTTTGGCATGGGCTTTGGACGGGAGTACGGTCTTGAATCCTTCTCCGGTATACCCGCCCCAGATGCCGTTCACGTCGCAGCTGGGTCGAGCCCAGATCTGTTCCAGCACCGAGTAATCCGCTTCACCGGCTGCTTGCGACAAACCGACAGACTGCAGAAATTTCCCACCGTCATGATTCAGCGACGCCCACTGGCTTCGTACATCCTCTGGAATGTCCGCTACACCGTCATAGAAACCGGGCAGGGTGATGCGTCCCTGGTCATCGTGAAGATCGGCAAGGATTCGTGTGAGCACACGAATCGGATTCATCGCCGGGCCACCATAGATGCCCGAGTGCAGATCCAGCGACGGGCCGGTGATGGTGAGTTCTTCGCCGACCATGCCCCGCAGCATCGTGGAGATAGTCGGCGTTTCACTGTCCCACATGCCCGTGTCGCAGACCAGAGCAAGGTCAGCCTCGAGCATGGATTTATTCGCCTGCATGAACGGGATCAGCGACGGTGAACCACTTTCCTCCTCACCTTCAAAGAACAGGCTGACCTGTGTTGGTAGCGAGCCAGTGGTCTGTTTCCATGCGCGGCAGGCTTCCACGAAGGTCATCAACTGACCCTTGTCGTCAGCAGCACCTCGCGCACGGATGACTTTGCCCGCTGCGGTGTCCTCGATAGCCGGCTCGAATGGCGGGCGATGCCACAGCTCCAGCGGATCGACTGGCTGCACATCATAATGCCCGTAGAAAAGCAGGTGAGGACCCGCCTTGCTGGCGCCGGGCTGATGACCGATGACCATCGGATGACCTGGCGTATCGTGTCGCGCACTGTCAAAACCGATACTGCGCAGATCCTCCACCAGCCAGTCTGCCGCCCGCCGGCAGGAGTCCTTGTACGCTGGATCCGTCGAGATACTGTCGATTCTCAACAGCTCAAACAGCCGCTCCACTGCCTGCGGCAACTGCTCATCCACCCGCCGCAACACACGCTCCACATCACTCATCACCGGGTCGGACCACTCTATGTCATTGATTGATAATGATTAAGGAGTCAATATCGCGCACTGGAACTACCTTAATTGCATGTTTTGGCCGTGAATTATCGCACTTAACGCGCTGGCTACAGAGGCTGCATGTTTCGGAAGTCTGACAAAGCTTGCGAGCAAGGTGAAATCAGGCGCTACGCGATAAGAGGGGCTTGAATGAGCCGAATTACGGTGCACTAGTTAGAAAATAACTACGAATGGAGCTGATGTATGTTGCAATATCAGTTGTTTACGATGGTCCGACCCGGAGGGGCTGATGAATCGTCCGGATGATGCGGACAGGCGACAGATGGCCGAGCCAATCGTCTGCTATGACGCGCGGGCTTTACCTCGACGTGACGAGCGGTGGCTGCAGGCCTGGCGCGATAGTCTCCGGGTGATTGATACCGTCATGGTCCAGCCACGCGATGCGTCAACATTCCGCGTCCCGGCGGGTCATGGCTTTCGCATCATCAGTGTCCACGGCCCACAGGTGGGTGACCTGAACCTGTGGAATGCACTTGATGTGTCCGAACGGTTCTTCAGTGGCAAGACGAGACAGCTGCATGCCACGCACCTGACGCGAGGTGACAGGCTATGGTCGAGCCTGCCAGGCATGCGGTCCATGGCGAGCATCACCTATGACTCGCTTGAGTGGTATGGCTGGGATGCCGACGGTGGTGGCGTTCATGATGTGATTGGAACGCGTTGTGACCCGTACACCAATCGCCTGTTGAAAGGCGTTGACTATCACCATTGCTGTCACTCGAATCTGACGCGTGCACTGGCTGCAACGCTTGAGCAACCCATCCACAAGGTCGAGCCGCTTGTTCATGATGTTCTCAATGTATTCATGTGTACAGGCTTCACCCGCGATACACACCAGTACTTCATGAAGGCCAGCCCGGTGCGACCGGGTGACTGCATCGAGTTCCTGGC
>JABDKN010000281.1 GCA_013002205.1 Granulosicoccus sp. | reverse complement strand
AGAAATGACGACCACAGCCGCGGCAGTGGAAGCGGTTCACGTAGCGTGAATCGTTGGCGCGAAAGTAGCGTCCGGATTTGATGACATCCGTGCCATCAGCCCGGCAGTGGGGGCATTGTGGGTTCATTTCCGTATAAACCGTTGATTGACTGACGAGGAAAACTATACCCTAAAAACCCAGCTGCAGCGTGGTGGGCCAGTTCACTCGAGTTCTGGCATGAAACTATCATTGTAAGCAGGATAATGAACACTGCTCCTACGTACCCATGATCCTCGACTGTGCCGGCGTCTCGACGCATTTGAGCTATTGCACCAACATTCACGCCGGTGATGCCTGGTGCGATGTGCTGCCCGAACTCCAACGCCAGCTGCCCAGGGTGCGCAAGGCTCTGGACCATGACTCCGCGATGGGAATCGGACTTCGACTGTCCCGCAATAGCCTGGAGTCGTTGCGCAAGCCGGAAACTCTGGCCGAATTCAGACAGTGGCTGGACGAGCAGAATCACTACGTCTTTACCATCAACGGATTTCCCTACGGCGCGTTCCACGGTGAGCGGGTCAAGGAGGAGGTGTACAAGCCGGACTGGACAGAAGTTGCGCGACTGGATTACACCTGTCACCTGGCCACCTTGCTCTGTGAGCTCGATCCTCCGGACAATTACGGATCAATCAGCACCCTGCCTGGCACCTACAAGGACTGGATGATGCCCGGTACGGAAGCGCTCATCAGCCAGAACCTGATCCGCGCAGTGGCACACTGTGTATCACTGGAGCAGCGTACCGGCGTCACCATCGCCCTGGCGCTGGAACCGGAGCCGTGCTGCATGCTCGAAACCGTGGCAGAAACTGTCACCTTCTTTCGCAATCATTTGTTTGACGACAAGGCAATCGACTCGCTGGTCGCCCTGACCGGACTGAGTCGCAAGGCGGCTGATGAGGCCATGCATCGGCACATCGGTGTCTGCTATGACGTCTGCCACTCGGCGGTGGAATTCGAGAATCCAGCCCATGCCATAGCCCGACTGCAGTCGGCCGGCATCGATATCATCAAGCTTCAACTCAGCTCGGCCCTTGAAATACCGCTAGTCAATGAAGCCTCCCTGCGGCACCTGACGCGCTTCGACGAGCCGGTCTACCTGCACCAGGTCGTCGAAATGCGTGGCAAGACAATTACGCGCTACAACGATATCCGTAGTGCGGTAGCGGCTACCCGTTACCGCTTCGAAGCGCGTTCCACACTGGATCCTGCCCTTCGAATGGCCATCAATGCAGAACGTGCGCCAGAGTCGATGACCCGGTTTTCCCCAGTCAGTGAACCGGATGCGCAGTGGCGAGTGCACTTTCATGTCCCGGTCTTCATCGAGCATCTGGAGCATTTCTCGACGACTCAATCCACATTGTCCCAAGTACTGCAATTGCAGAAGTTGAGTGGCTTCTGTCGACATCTGGAAGTGGAAACCTACACCTGGGATGTACTGCCCGAGCGCTATCGCCAGCAATCCGTCAGCAGGGCGATTGCCTGTGAGCTCAACTGGATCCGCGAGCGCCTGCACTCCCGATAGATCAGACCGAAGTGTGGCACCCACCTGAAGACAAGGTAATATCGGCAGATTCCTGAAAAGCGCAGCACGCTGCCGGACCACTCGAACGAACAGGACGCAAACGATTCATGGATAATCCAATGATAGCCATTGCCTCTATCGGGGCATTGGGTGGTCTGTGTCAATGGCTGGCCTGGCGCTTCAAGTTGCCTTCCATCCTCTTCCTGTTGAGTGCGGGCATACTGGTCGGACCATTGCTCGGGTGGTTCAACCCGGATGAATTCCTCGGCGATCTGCTGTTTCCCATCGTATCGATTTTCGTGGCGATCATCCTGTTCGAGGGAGGCCTGACTCTCAAGTTCAAGGATATTCGGGGTCACGGCCGCGTAGTGACGAGGCTGATCAGCGTCGGTGTTTTGATCACCTGGCTGTTCATCGGCATCGTTGTGCATTTCCTGTTCGACATGCCCTGGGCGCTGGCCATGGTCTTCGGATCGATCACTGTCGTCAGTGGCCCTACCGTCGTTAAACCCCTGCTGCGCGCGGTCCGACCATCCGACAAGGTGGGGCACATTCTGCACTGGGAAGGCATCCTGATTGACCCTATCGGTGTGTTCCTGGCTTTGCTGGTATTCAACTTCGTAATGCTCGATGTGCCAGGTGAAGGATTTACATCCATCCTCATCATTCTTGTCAAATTGATCGCCACGGGCGTAATCGTCGGGCTTGTCGCGGGAGCAGCAACGGCGCTGGTTCTACGACGGTACCTGGTACCGGACTACCTGGTCAACGTACTGACACTGGTAACCGTTGTCTGTGCATTCGTACTGGCGGAAAGCGTGCAGCACGAATCCGGGCTACTGGCTGTAACGTTGATGGGAGTCTGGCTGGCCAATGCAAGAGGCCTGCATGTCAACCAGATTCTGCATTTCAAGGAAGACCTCAGTGTTCTACTGATTTCTTCCCTTTTCATACTGTTGGCATCACGAGTGGACATCAGCATCATTCCTCAGTACGGCTGGCAGATAGTACTGATGCTGGTCATCATCCAGTTCGTCATCCGGCCAGTCAATGCGTGGTTGTGCACTCTGGGGTCCGGCTTGAGTCCGGCCGAACGTGCCTTCATCGGCTGGTTGTCGCCACGAGGCATTGTCGCCGCAGCCGTGTCATCGGTCTTCTTTCTCAGACTTCAGGAAGTGGGCATGCCAATGGCCGACTTACTGATTCCACTGACATTCAGTGTCATCATCGGTACGGTGGTTTTCCAGAGCCTGACGGCAAAACCGCTGGCGGACAAGTTGGGTATCAGCAATCCGGAACCCAATGGCGTGCTTTTCGTCGGCGCCAACGACATTGCTTTGCAACTCGCAAAGGCACTGCGTCAACACGACATTCCGGTGATGCTCTCGGACAACTCATGGCGCAATGTACGTCAGGCTCGTCAGGAAGGTTTCGAGGCCTATCACGGCAACGCTACTTCAGGCCATGCGTCGGAAAATCTGGATCTGCAGGGCATCGGCAAGATGATAGCCGTCTCATCCAACCGGGACACCAATGCGCTCGCCGGTATGCACTTTCGCCAGGAGTTTGGCAGTAGTTCCGTCTTCACGCTTGAAGGTGCGTCCGATGAGGAAGCCTTTGAACGATTTGACACGGCCAATCGAAATCGCGCCAATCCCCTGTTCGACGCCTCATTGACTTACGGGGGCCTGGCCAGACAATTGCGTCGGGGAGAAATCCGTCACCTCGTCATGCCGGATACCGCCAGCGAATCCACTGCCCCGGCTGACAAGGCTGACAAGGACAATAAGGACAACAAGGACAAGGTTGAAACGGGGAGCAATGCTTCAGCGGATAATGGCTCTCTGGATGGTGACGCCAATGTTGAGAAAGAACCTGCTCCAGAAAACCAGTCACTGCACTCTGACGACATGCATGAACCTGCCGACGCGGATGCCGATGCCGATGCGGATGCGGATACGGATGTGGATGCGGACAATGCAGCTCCAAAGGAGTCGGAGTTGGAGGCAGAATCAGAGTTGGAGGCAGAGTCGGAGTCGGACCAGTCCGTCGATGCGGGGACGGAAATCATCGACACAGTCGATGAAGCAGTGTCTTCTGCCGTGGACAGTATTGCGAGTGATGAAGACCAGCCTGGCGAGGCCACTGCCGATGCGCCTGAAGCGAGCGGATTGCCATCCAAGCCCTTGTACACCGATGAGGATCTCAAGCTCTTTGCCATAGACAAGGACGGCAGGCTCTATATTTACGGCGCCGGCGAACGAATTTCGCTGAAAGCGGGGTGGCACTTGATCGTATTATCGCCTGCCGATTGAATGGCAGGTACAAACGTGCTCGACTGCGCTGGCTGACCAGCCAGCGCATCCTGACACGCCGTATCAAGCAGAGTTCGAACTGGCGCGCTCGATACTCTCGACAATCTGCTTCCTGGCCTCAGCAGCGTCTGCCCAGCCTTCCACTTCAACCCACTTGCCTTTCTCCAGTTCCTTGTAGCGGGTGAAAAAGTGGGAAATCTGGGATTTCAGCAGTTCTGGAAGATCATCTACATCTTCGATATGGTCATAAAGGGTCGTCAACTTCTTGTTCGGCAGTGCAATCAGTTTGGCGTCGGGGCCCGCCTCGTCACGCATGTTCAGGACTCCCACGGGACGACAGGCGATAACACTGCCATGTACCAGTGGATATGGCGTGTAAACCAGCACATCGATAGGGTCTCCGTCTTCTGACAAGGTATGCGGTATATAACCGTAATTGCACGGATAGAACATCGGTGAGGCCATGAAACGGTCGACCATCAAGGTGCCAGTTTCCTTGTCCACCTCATACTTGACAGGATCGCTGTTGGCGGGGATCTCGATGATCACGTTGACTTCATCAGGCACATTGCTGCCTGGGCTCAATGTATCAAAGCTCATGATTACTCTCTGGATTCAACTGACAGGTGATGAGGTGAGGAAAATTGCGGAGCGTCGAGTATAATGAAATCAGGGCTTCCCGGCAGGTTTCAACCTGACGCTCGGGGCTGATGTCAGCTGAGTCCGGATGCCAGCTCTTCGGCCTGAACATCGGTCAGCTTTTTTGCCAGTGCGCCCTGCTTGAACCCACTGCCACGCGAATTGATGATATCCGGCAGTTCGATTCCGTTATCTTTCATGCGCTTGCAGGCAGCAGCCACCGATCGACCACCCCGGGCCGTCAACGATCCCTTGAGAATTCGCACCGGTTCCCCGACTTCCCCTTCTTCATCCTGGCTAGTGGCGTCGACTACCTCATCGATGGTTGCCTGCCAGCGGATTCCATCACCATTACACCCGATGATCTCGTCTCCAGCCTCAATGGACAGATAGTCGCGTGCAAGTGCACGAGTCTCGCAGGTAGCAGGGTTGGCGATAGCCAGACCGCGCACCATGCCATGCTCGACAGTTTCGACTTTCTGTGCCGTATTGAGATAAAGCAGGAAAACGCTCACAAAGGCAACACCGTTAGTTTTCAAAGCACCAGTCTAAAGCAAAGCGCCCCCGCCGTCCAACCGACCATTTCCGGCAAAGCGCAGTCAGTTTCTGGCTTTGCCTTACCGTTGCAACCTGACTGGCTGCTCACTCAGACGCCGATAGTACTCTGCCGCCGCATCCGTTACCTCCCCCTGGCGCACCGCCCATTCACTTCCTGTCATGCCCGGACTTGCATTATTACTGATTTGCAGCTCCAGCTTCTCGATTTGCCTCAGCACCTGCTGGTACTCGGCTTCAACCCGTGCCGCATTCAATTGGCCACCACTGCGACGAAGCCGGTCTGCGCTTTGCTGTAAAGCCTCCAGTTCCGCCTGCGATACACCGATGCCGTCCAGCCTGGGCAACAGCTGATCAAGTGCTTCGGCTGTCTGTTCCACGTCCGCTGCAGCTGAGTCACGCAAAAACCCTCGTTGCGCACCGGTAGCAATCCGGGAATCCTGTGCTGTGCCAGGACCCTGATTCAGACCTCCCTGACCTCCCGGACCCTGCTGACCCTGCTGATCTCCCTGGCCCTGCTGACCTCCCTGGCCCTGCTGGCCCTGCTGACCTACCTGGCCCTGCTGGCCCTGCTGGCC
>JABDKN010000278.1 GCA_013002205.1 Granulosicoccus sp. | reverse complement strand
CCTTCGGCATCAACCACCGGAATCCCATCCTTGACCATATCGGCGGTAAAGGCGGTATACCAGAACATCTGCTGGGCGATGGCACCTTGAGCCGGTACCGGTCCGGCTTCACCGAACACCATGCCGGCGGCTTCCGGCGGTGCGTACTTGTTCAGCCACTCGATGTACTTGTTGATCGAGTAGACAGCGGCGGGACCATTGGTGTCACCGCCACGGGCCACACAGGAACCCACCGGCTGACTGTTCTCGTTGACCCGGATACCCCACTCGTCAACAGGCAGGCCGTTAGGCTCGCCCTTGTCGCCGTTGCCGGCCATCGACAACCACGCATCGGTGAATCGCCAGCCCAGTGATGGATCCTTCTTGCCGTAGTCCATATGGCCATACACTTCCTGGCCATCGATTTCGCGACCGGTAAAGAACTCGGCAATATCCTCGTAGGCCGACCAGTTGACCGGCACCCCAAGGTCGTAGCCGTACTTCTCCTTGAAGTCGGCCTGGTTCTGTTCATCGGTGAACCAGTCATAGCGGAACCAGTACAAATTGGCAAACTGCTGGTCCGGTAGTTGATACAACTTACCGTCCGGACCTGTGGTGAAGTCCGTACCGATGAAGTCATCGATGTCCAGCGTTGGAGAGGTGACGTCTGCACCCTCACCGGCCATCCAGTCCGTCAGGTTGCGCGCCTGCTGGTAACGCCAGTGCGTACCAATCAGGTCGGAATCATTGACGTAGGCGTCGTAGATGTTCTCACCCGACTGCATCTGTGTCTGCAGCTTCTCGACAACGTCGCCTTCACTGATCAGGTCGTGGGTGACATTGATACCGGTAATGGCGGAAAAAGCAGCGGCCAGTACCTTGGACTCGTACTCGTGAGTGGTAATGGTCTCGGAGACCACCTTGATGTCCATGCCTGCAAACGGCTTGGCAGCATCGATGAACCACTGCATCTCGGCTTTCTGTTCATCGCTGCTCAGCGTGGACAGATCACCGATCTCACTTGCTAGAAAATCCTCGGCCGCCGCCATGTCTGCTTGCGCAACATGGGTGCTGCCCAGGAAAACGGCCACTGCTATTGCAGTTCTGGCCTGCCTGAATTGACGCATTATTCTCCTCCCAATGGATGTGATGCGAAAAACTACAACCAAGTACTACTTCTACTACTTCCACTACGATGGGCTATACCAGGGTGAACACCAGTAAGGCGTACACCACTGACACTCCCAATGCTTTCCACAAGTCCGGCCCGACGAATCCGAGCCAGGCCAGATGGATGAATCCGCTGCCGAGCAGCGATAAGAACAATCTGTCACCGCGCGTGGTTTCGAAGCGCAGTATGCCCACACGCGGACCGCCTCCGGGGCTGAACGCCTCCCAGATGGACATGGCCAGTAACAGGCAGACGATGGTGATGAAAAAGATGGCGGTTGGTTTCGTCCACGCCATCCAGGCAAGGTTGGGTGCGCTGTCGGACTGGAACCAGAGATACACCGCTGCCGCGATGAGCAGTGCAATGAATGCAAACCAGCCCAGTATGCGCAGGGCACCGGATGCCTGCGCTGGATGATCATTGTGTTGCGTCGAGCTCATGTCTACACCCGTCCCAGCGCGAAACCCTTCGCGATGTAATTGCGCACAAAATAGATAACCAGCGCACCCGGAATGATGGTCAGTACACCGGCGGCCGCCAGTACTCCCCAGTCGAGACCGGAGGCGGACACGGTCCGCGTCATGATGGCGGTGATGGGTTTGGCCGCCGTGGCTGTCAGTGTGCGGGCCAGCAGCAGCTCCACCCACGAGAACATGAAACAGAAGAATGCAGCGACACCGATGCCCGAGGCGATCAGCGGCATGAATATCTTGACGAAAAAGCGCGGAAACGAGTAGCCATCGATGTAGGCGGTTTCATCGATCTCGCGTGGCACACCGGACATGAAGCCTTCCAGTATCCACACCGCCAGTGGCACATTGAACAGGCAGTGCGCCAGCGCCACGGCGAAGTGCGTATCGAAGAGGCCGAATGCGGAATACAACTGGAAGAACGGCAGGGCGAACACGGCCGGCGGTGCCATGCGATTAGTCAGCAGCCAGAAGAACATATGCTTGTCACCGAGGAATCGATAACGACTGAAGGCGTAGGCTGCCGGTAAGGCGACAGACACCGAAATGACCATGTTCATGAACACATAGGCCATGGAATTGAAATAGCCCCTGTACCAGGACGGATCGTTGAAGATCACCTGGTAGTTACGTAGCGTCGGATTCTCCGGCCACAGGGTGAACATGGACAGGATTTCCTGGTTGGTCTTGAAGCTCATGTTGATGAGCCAGTAGATCGGCAGCAACAGGAACACGATGTACAGTGCAGGTACGATCCAGCGCGTGCGACTGCTGCCACCCGGTCGGATGGGCGCACGAACATCTTCCAGCGAGATGTTGTCGACACGATCGGACACACTAACGGCGGTGCCGCCGGGGCCAGCAGGATCGTCCATAACAGAACCAGGGCTCATGTCAGTCCAGCTCCTTTTCCGGTGCATCCGCACCGAAATTGGTCATCAGCGTGTAGAAAACCCAGCACATCAGCAGGATGATCAGGAAGTAGATGATCGACATGGCCGCGGCGGGACCGAGATCGAACTGGCCGATGGCCATCTTCACCAGGTCGATGGACAGGAAGGTGGTGGAGTTGCCCGGACCACCCCCGGTGAGCACGAACGGTTCGGTGTAGATCATGAAACTGTCCATGAAACGCAGCAGCACGGCTATCAACAACACTCGCTGCATCTTCGGCAGCTGTATGTAGCGGAACACTTTCCATTTAGACGCGCCATCGATACGCGCTGCCTGGTAGTAGGCCTCGGGAATGGCCACCAGTCCCGAGTAGCACAACAGCACCACCAGGCTCGTCCAGTGCCACACGTCCATGATGATGATGGTGATCCAGGCATCGAGCCAGTTGGTCGCGTAGTTGTACTCGATACCAAGCTCGGCCAGCGTGCGCCCGAGCAAGCCGATGTCTGCGCGGCCAAACACCTGCCAGATGGTGCCGACCACGTTCCAGGGTATCAGCAGCGGCAGGGCCATCAGGATCAGGCAGACCGGTACCCAGATGCCCTTGCG
>JABDKN010000270.1 GCA_013002205.1 Granulosicoccus sp. | reverse complement strand
TCGCCCCGACTATGGTACGTCCCGCCGGGTCGATGCTATAACTTTACCTAGATCGTATCAGGCCGATACCCGTGTAATGAGACTGCATGCACTCCAATACCTGCGCGCTGTTGCGGCGCTGGCCGTGGTGTACAGCCACGCGGTCATCCAGGTGGAGGATTACCAGCCGTATCTGCCTGAAGGCGGCAGTTTCGGGGTGGACATATTTTTCGTCATCTCCGGCTTCATCATGATTTATATTGCCAAGCCCGATGACACACCCGGCCGTTTCTTCATGCAGCGAGTACGGCGTGTGGTACCGCTTTACTGGTTCTTCACATTTCTGATGGCTGCCATCCTGCTGCTGATACCCGGTGCCTTCAAACGAACCGTATTCGATCTGCAGGCGCTGCTGGCCAGTCTTGCCTTCATTCCCTACTGGAGCCTGCCGAATCCCAGCGAAGTCTGGCCCATCGTGGCACCTGGCTGGTCACTGAATTTCGAGATGTATTTCTACCTGATCTTCGCCATTTCCCTGCTGTTCGCTCCCCGTTTTCGTATTGCGTTCATTGCTGCCGTGATCACCACCGTGTACCTGATCGCCACCAACTTCGATGACGGCGAATCCGCAGCGGCAAGTTTTTTCAGCCTGGATATCGTGTTCGAGTTCATCCTGGGCATGTTGCTGGCAGTGGCCTGGAAACGCGGATTCCGCATTCCATCGTCCACCGCTGCCTGGCTTCTGCTCACTGCCGTCTGTGTCCTGCTGATCAAGCTGCCACTACCGCGGATCTTCGAATACGGCGTCCCCTCCCTGTTCATAGTCATGGCCTGCCTGTATATCAGGGTCGGCGAACACAGCTGGCTGGAACTGCTGGGTGATGCCTCCTACTCGCTGTACCTGAGTCATGTCTTTACACTGGGCATCCTGCGCCTGGTACTGCCTCGGTATCTGGGCGACGGGGAAATGGCAGCGTATGGGTTCGTGCTCATCTCACTGATAGTCTGTTCCCTGGTCAGTATCGTCATTCACAAGTATGTCGACAACTGGCTGCTGAGACACGAGCGGCTCACAGGCGGCCAGCGCCAGACACCCGTTCCGAGCAAAGCGTGACAGGCGTCCCTGCAAGTTCCGGCCGTTTGTCACTAAACTGTCCAGCATGATCAGTGACCACAGACAACCACCGTTCGAGACCTGGTTCGAGCTGCCGCCGGAGCACAGCCTGACACTGGCTGACAGTCGCAGGGTAAAGCGGGCGAGTGCTATCCTCGAGACACGCTGGCTGGAAGAGCTGGATGCGCAGGACAGGCTGGTGGCGCGGTTTCGCACCTGGACGAAGCAGTCGCTGAAACCACCCTACCGCCAGCAGATAGGTTGGGAACGCTTTTCCCTGACTGGTCAGTTGCTGGACCGGGAGATTCGCTACTCGAGACGAGACAGCGACGACTATCTGCACTGAGGCGGCGGTTGTGGCGACGGCTGTGACATCCTGCCGTATCAGGCGTGTTCGCGGATGACGTCCAGAAAATCGTCGCCGTATTGTTCCAGCTTGTGTTGCCCCACTCCGGTCACGCTGGACATCTCGCTCCTGTCGCGTGGCTTGATGGCAATCATATCAGCCAGTGTGCTGTCGTTGAACACCACATAGGCCGGAACGCCGGCCAGCTCGCTCAACTGCTTGCGCAGACCACGCAGTGCGTGCCAGAGAGGCTGGTCATCGTCGGCAATGGCCAGGGCAGCCTTTTTCGTCCGCCCCGGTGCCCTGGTGCGCGTCCGATCACCGCGTGGTAATTCGCGCAGATGCAGCGTCTGCTCACCCTTGAGCACAGGTCTGGCCGCCTCTGTCAACATGACCGAGCCATGGCCTGCCACATCCACCGACAGAAAGCCACGGGCGATGAGCTGGCGAAAAAGATTACGCCATTCACTGGCATTGAGCTCCAGGCCGATGCCAAAGGTGGAGAGCTGATCATGCCCGAAACGTTCGATGCGTTCCGAGGACTTGCCCAACAGGACGTCCACGACATAGGTCACGCCAAATCGCTGCCCGGTGCGGTACACGCAAGACAGGGCTTTCCTGGCAGCATCGGTTGCCTCCCAGGTCTGCGGCGGATGCAGGCAGTTGTCGCAATTGCCGCAGGGCGAATCCAGGTGATCACCGAAATAGCGCAACAGCGCCTGCCGCCGGCAGGAGGTCAGTTCGGCCAGTCCCAGCATGGTTTCCAGTTTGTGATTTTCCATGCGCTTGTGACTTTCGTCTGCATCGGACTGGGCCATCATGGAGCGCAGGTTGATCACATCCTGTAGCCCATAGGCCATCCAGGCGTTCGACGGCAGGCCATCACGTCCCGCACGACCTGTTTCCTGGTAATAGGCTTCGATGCTTCTGGGCAGATTCAAATGCGCCACGAATCGCACGTCAGGCTTATCGATTCCCATGCCAAAGGCAATGGTAGCCACCACGATCAGGCCGTCTTCACGCAGGAATCGTGACTGATTGAGTTCACGCACCTCGGCCGGCATTCCGGCATGATAGGCCACAGCATCTCGCCCACGGCTGTTCAGCCAGTCAGCCGTCTGTTCAACCTTCTTGCGCGACAGACAATAAACGATACCTGCCTCGCCCTTGTGGTGGGTATCCAGAAATTGCAGCAGGGCATCTCGTGGATGAGCAGGCTCACCAATGGCATAACGAATATTGGGACGATCGAAACTACTGACGAAACTGACCGCCTCGCGCAGATGCAGATTGTCAGCTATTTCCTGACGCGTACGCTCATCGGCGGTTGCCGTCAATGCGATGCGCGGCACCCCGGCAAATCGCTCGGCAAGCACCGATAAACCCATGTATTCACGACGGAAGTCATGACCCCACTGGGATACGCAATGCGCCTCGTCAATGGCAAACAGGGCAATTCTGCAGCGGTCCAGGAGATTCAGCATGACCGGCATCAACAGGCGCTCTGGCGCGACATACAACATGTCGATATTCCCGGCAAGCAGGGCCTGCTCGGTCTCTGCGATGGATCGGGCACTCATGGACGAATTGATGAATGCCGCTTGCAGGTTGAGCGCTTTGAGCGCATCGACCTGATCCTGCATCAACGCGATCAGCGGCGAGACGATGATTCCGACACCGGGGCGAACCAACGAGGGAATCTGGTAACACAGGGACTTGCCTCCACCGGTTGGCATGAGCACCAGCGCATCCTCGCCACGTATCAGGGTGTCGACGATCTGTTGCTGCTGATCACGAAAATTCTCGTAACCGTAGATCGTCTGCAGGATGGTCAGGGCGTCAGTGGACGTCATTTGAGCTGTCAGCATTTCGCCTCCGTGCGAAATAGTTCGTGTATGAAAATAGGGAACGCTCCGAGTTGTTCGGGAACGTTCTCTGCACTAAAGAGCACGCCTGATCGCAGAATACGATTGACGCCAGAGATTGTACTGGTCGACGATCTGCTGCATCGCCGACTCTTCGTAGTCACGCAGTCCGCTGAGCACCAGGTTTTTTTCACCCGTACCGATCCGTCGGCCGCCGACCGCGATATCAAAGGCGAGCCTGACCCGCCCCTTGCGACCATCGACGTCGATTTCGGTACTGGCCAGCTTCAGTGATAATTCATCGTTCAAGGGTTTATGCAGCGTTTCCAGCATGCCGTTGTCGCCTCGCTCGAACAATGCAGCGGCAGATTCATCGAGCTCGATGGCCATGTCCTTGTAGATCACCAGTGGGCGATCGGGGTTGATCATGACCCCCGCACCTTTCATCAGCGGTACCAGGATGTCGGGAAAGGTCTGTCCTGAAAAGCGCACATACTGCTCACTGAGGCTCGAAATGAACGGCTCACTGGTGAATCTGTCGCCGAGCAGAGACAGGCTCAACAGGGCGCGATCCCTCACATCGGTAATAGTCTCCGTGCCGTCAATCGAGTCCGGCAACAACATACGGGTACTGCCGTCGAGCATACCGGAAAATTGCACGCGGGTCGTTTGCGCCGCACCGTAACGATGCAGCAACACCGAAAACAGCAGGTCTCCGGGGACGCAGAATCGCTTACTTTCCGGGTTGTGAATCGGATTGAAATCACCGGCCATACCTTTGGCAAATTCGCTGGCCTGTTCTTCAGTGAACGAAACAGCGCCGTCACTTTGTGTGACGTATTGTGAGATATCCATACCTGTCCTCGATGATCAGCCGGTTATGATCGCAAACCCGTAAACCCCCTGCAAGATACCACTGTCGGCAGTCAGCAGATAATACCTGTGATCGAGCACGTGAAGTGTCAGGCCTGTCGTCGCCTGCCCGGCCGGCTGAGGTATTCATCCACGCACAGGTCGAAGTAACGCTGGCGGTCCGAATCGACGGGCACCCAGCGCGGGTAGAATGGCTCTGCCCGATCATCACAGACTGCACATTCCCAGCCTCGCGTACTGTCGATCAGCGCCTGCACACCGGTTTCTCCATAGCGCTGCAGGTAGCCATCCATCACACAGTCGATGTAGCTCTGGAGCACCGGGTGATCCGGTGTAGCCAGGGCACGATTCACCGGCAGACTACGGTAGACCATGATGGAATCCCCGGCATAGTGCCGCTGCATGTCCAGCACCAGATCCGCTGGCAACTCGAAATCACTGAGCGGCAGGCTCAGGCGTTCATACCCGGCCTCTCTGGCGTCAAGCTGTGGCAGCAGGTGTGCCTCCAGCGCGACGACCACACCATCGATGCCCGGCCTCTCATGGCCGGTCACGGTCGCACACCCGGCTGCTGGCTGGACGGGTTCGATACTCAGCGAGGTGCACGGCCTGTCCCGGTTCGGATCGGTGACACGATGCTCCCAGACCCGTTGCCAACCCTTGAGCCTGGCAGGATGCGCCACTTCAGCCGATGGGCGGGTTTCACGGTTTACCAGGGAACCGTAGCCAAAATAGAGGATCCAGTCAGTATTCATTCACGACATGATAGTCAGGTTGTTCCCCGGGTAGCGGGCGATCCGGCACATGCACCGCATCATTGGCGATAGTATGATGACTGGTTGCCAGCCTTGAATGTCCGGAACCGTGTCAGAGGATTGTTGGAACTGCATAAAACGGTCGATTCACCTGCCCCACAGGTACTTGCGGGAAACGCGCCAGGTCGCATTCATTTTGCGGGCCGGCCACCTGTTACTGTATGTACTGTTGTGGCAGACGACGGTCAATGCAAGCGGACTTGATGCCGAGGAACAACACCACGCAGCCGATCTGGCAGCCTCCCTGGGCTGGCCCGCTCAGATCATCAGTATCGAGAACCATCCGCTTGGCCTGCAGACGCTTTCCGTCGAAAAGCAGGAAACCAAGCATTCTCCTGGCGTGCGTAATGCCCGAGTGTACCAGTATGACTACACACGTCGCGCAGCCAGGGTGCTGGTGATCGACCTGCAGACGCGCCGGCTGATCCGCACGCAGATGATCGACTCGGTACACCTGCCGTTGAACCAGGCGGAGACTGACTTCGCCAGATCCTTGCTCCGGGCGAATGAGGCTCTCCTCGACAAACTCCGATCCGAACAGTTACAGCGCGGCCAGCCGCCATTTTCTTCACTTGAAGACCTGGAGCTGAAGGCCAGTATCTTCGAGCCCACTGATCCGGATCATCCCTGTGCCACTACACGTTGCGCCCTGTTGTCGCTGTTCGATGCGACTCGCACTGTGTTCTCCCTGGAACCAGTGATATTCCTGAACAGCCAGAAAATCGGCCTGCTGCAACATCGATGATATTGCCTGCGCGTAATCACTCGCCACGTGCGGGCTGGATGGTGCCAAAGTGCTTCGTCGGCCAGGGGAACACATTCGCCATACCACGGGCACTGGTCGTCATCTCAGCCCTGCTCTGCGGCTCTCTGGTAACGGCCGATGCCATTGCACAGCAATCTGCCTGCGGAACGCAACAAACGGCGATCGATTACGCGTTCTCATCGGGTGCCATGTGGTCCTTGTGCCTGATGGTGGAAGAGTCCCACGGATTGACCATCACCTCAGCCAGTTATCGGGCACCGGGCGACTCCCAACGCAACGTATTGCAGCTGGCACATATCGGACAGGTGTTACTCCACTATCACGATGAACCTGACCCCATTCCACAGCTGGACGTCGCGCATCACCAGGAACGCCAGTCCCAAGGGTCCGATGTGCTGTCCATGAATGACAATACCTGCGCTGGCACCGTTCTGGACATGAACGATCACCCGGCTGCGGTGTGTGCTCGAGTACGGGACAATCGCACCCTGGCCAAATACGCCCAGCGTCCCAGCCTGCACTCCCGGAGCCTGGAACTGAGCAGTGCCTTCCAGCGTGACACGCTGACCTGGACAGTCAGTTTCACGTTCACCGAAGACGGGCAGGTCAGCCCGGGACTCGGCCTGTCGGGACGCGCATCACGGACGCTGGCCGACTCACGCTACTCACAGACCGTCGCTGCGCACCTGCCACCGCTGGTCCGAGCCACGGTGCTGGCGACCTGGCGCCTGGTGTTCGATCTCGACACACCGGCCATCGACACCATCGAGCAGTACGAATTTCCACTTGACGCAGCGGATGGCAATCGACGACCAATGCAGGTGACCACACTGACAACCGAACGCCAGTTGCGTGCAAACCGCGAGACCTTCCGAGGCTGGCGAATCGTCGATGCCAGCGGTGCCGGCTACTACCTGGACCCCGCCAACAACGGCTTCAGCTACACGCACCCGAGGATGCACTGGCCAGGTTATGAGCTGGCACTCACCCGCCTGAAGCCCTGTGAACGTTTCGCTGCCGGAAATGCGACTGTCAGCCTGGCATCCCGCACTGAATCTTCAACCGCAGAGTCTTCACCTGTTTGCGGGTTATCGCTGGATGATTTCGTCAACGGGGAGTCGCTACAGGGAGCGCCTCCGGTAGTGTGGTATGGCCAGAGCCGCGTACTGGATCCGCACCGCGAACACTGGCCGGTGATTCGCAACGTGCGCTTGACATTCGACCTGCTGCCCTTTGACTGGACGGCATCGTCACCCTTTGAACCTGTCGATTAGCCAGCGCGTGAACGGATTGATCCAACAGCTTGCATTGACTACAGGTCTGACCCTGCACAGGCTCATGGGCATTGCACTGCTTGCCTGCCTGTCAACGTCGACATCGACATCGACGGCACAGGCTGTGGAACTGAACTGCGACGCACACTCACGCATCAGCGAATCCTTCGACAACGGTGCACGCTGGGACCTTTGCTGGGAATCACGCATTCGCGAAAACCTGGTGCTCAGTGAAGTCCACTACACCCCGCCCGGTGGCGAACCATTGCGCGTGCTCAGTTCAGCCAGACTCAGTCAGCTTCACGTCGCCTACGATGACAGTGACGTCACTTACAATGACGTGACGCAGTATGGACTCGGGGGCGGATACCTGCAGACACTCAGCGCCGCGGATTGCCCGCTTGGCAATCTGCTCAACGTGCAGACCCGACCAGCCATCTGTCGATGGCGCAATCAGGGTGACGCCGCTTACCGCACGGCCAACCGTGCGGCGACTACGCAAAGCCTGAACCTCTTCTCGGTGTCCCAGGTCGGTGCCTATGCGTACATCATCAACTGGACGTTCCATGACGATGGCGCCGTGGAACCCGGCGTCGGGGCGACCGGGGCCCTGCAGCGAAGTTCCTCTGATACCAAACTCCCCTTTGGCCGGCTGCTACAGGGAGATCCGGACACTCTATGGTTGTCGCATACGCACAACTATTACTGGCGCCTGGATTTCGACCTCGGCAGCGCGGCGAACGACGACCGTTTTTCCGAAACCCGGTATGTGCCCCAGAGTGATGGCACGCGAATCAGGCAAACGCGGCGCTTCAGGACGGAGCAGGCCCTGTCAATACAACCGGAGATGCAGCAGCGCTGGCAGATCAGTGCCAGCGATGGCGAGGACAGCCCGGCATACCTGATCGAACCGACCCACCTGGGGCATCGATTCGTGCGTACCGACGTGGAGCCATATTCCGAGTATGACCTGTTCGTCACGGTGGCCAGTGATTGTGAACGCTTTGCCAGCCAGAACGCACGCTTCAATCCTGATTGCCTGAACGATGTGCTGCAGTACGTGGATGGGCAATCCATAGTCGATGAGGATATCGTGCTATGGCATCGTGTCGGTTTTCACCATATGCCCCGCAGCGAGGATCAGCGCCACATGCACGCGCACTGGGATGGATTCGTCATGCAGGCGCAGAATGTATTGCCAGGTACCAGCGGGCTGTCCGGATTGCCCAACCAGGCGCCGGTATGGCAGCAGCTGATCGACCGAGACGGGGAAACCGGCGCTGACATTCACACACAGTTGCAGGCCGATGATGCGGACAATGACATACTGAGCTACTCCGCCACAGGCTTACCGCCGGGCGTGTCACTGTCTACGCGAGGTCATCTGCACGGACGACTGCAGCAGGCCGGACTGTATACGGTCGAGGTCGTCGTTCGGGATGATCACTCACACGCTGTTGAGTCATTCAAATGGACAGTAGGTGAAGTAGCACCCGTTACCCGGAAAGGCGGTGGTGCCGCCAGTGTACTGTTGCTGTTGAGCGCCGGTGTTCTGCTTGCCTGGCGCAGGCCGGCCACAGGTATCATGCATCCGGGTAGCTGACATCCAGCACCCGATAGTGAAGGGTCTGGTCTTCGACCACTATGCACACCTCATCATCCAGCTGCTTTTTCAGCAAGGCTCTGGCCAGCGGTGAATCGATACTGATGAATTTGCGTGCCGGATCGATTTCATCGGCACCGACGATGCGTACAGTCAGATTTTCAGCAGCGGTCTCGAGCTTAACTTCGGCACCAAAGAAGATGACGTTGCCACCGGCCCGCCGATCGATGACCTTCAAGTCGGGAATGCGCTTCTGCAGGTAGCGAACGCGTCGATCGATCTCGCGAAGCTCCTTCTTACGGTAGATGTACTCAGCGTTCTCCGACCGGTCGCCCTCGGCTGCTGCCGCGCTCAACGCCGCAGTCACCAGTTTGCGCCGCCCCCAAAGCTCCTTTTCCTCGCGCTTGAGTGCATCAAAGCCCTGCCGGGTGATATGCGGCGAGGATCCGGGTGAGGGTGGTCGATACCGGCTCATGGCGACTATGGTGTGATCAGCAAAGGAGATCATGATAAACAATCATGGCGCCAGATCATGTAGCGCACTGTGTCAGGAGTGTAGTCGTGGCCCTGTGGAGTGACATACCGAGAGGGTCTCGGTGAAGGTGGACGACATCAGCGGATGGCGACTATGATGGGACGAACGGGGAAATTCATGATGATCACTCGCAGCGCCAGGTTCAGTCGATGCGGTACCTATCGTTACGAGCTCCTGCGCCGCTGGGACGAAGGTTCAGGCTGCTGTGTATTCATCGGCCTCAACCCGAGCACTGCAGATGCCGGCATGGATGATCCCACCGTCCGTCGCTGCATGGGCTTTGCCCGTGACTGGGGCTTCCAGCAGCTAAAACTGGTCAATCTGTTCGCTTACCGGACGCCCTACCCCCGGGAGCTGCATCGTTGCGCGAATCCGGCAGGCTCTGCCAACCGGCGAGCCATCCGGCGCGCCTGCCACCGTGCTGACAAAGTAGTCGCGGCCTGGGGCGTACATGGCTCGCTGCATGACCAGGCGCAGAAACTGGCAGACATCTGGGTGGAGCTGTCGCTCGAGTGTTTTGGATTGACGCAATCCGGACAGCCAGTGCATCCCCTGTACCAGCGTCGTGATGCAGCCCTGCAGCCATTCAGGAATAGTCTGGTTTGACAGGCATTTTCAATTGCAATTGCGGCCAGCACGCTTTAATGTTGGATAAATTCTGCCTACGGAAATTACATACCAAGCAGGATTAATCGCAAAAGAACTCGAACAGGGAGACGTACATGAGATCATATCGCCACACTCTGGCACTGGCATTGACCGCCACACTGACCATCGGTATCGCACAGGCAGCCGGTCCGACGGTCGTCTCCGGACCCGGGCATGATCCGGAGTGCTTTGCACCGTGGGATGAGAGCACCAGTTATTTTCAGTGGGACAAGCGCGATGGCCCACACAAGCTGGCCGTCGTCAATGGATTCGTCGGCAATACCTGGCGAATACAGATGATCCAGACGGCCAAAGCGTTTGTCGAACAACCGGAAATCGCCTCGCAGATAGAAGAGTTCAAGGCCGTATCCACGGGTACGGACGTAGCCGCACAACTGGGCGCCATCGAGGACTTCATCAACCAGGGATTCGATGCCATCGTCACCATTGCCGTATCGCCAGAGGGCTTCGACCGGGTCATCCGACTGGCTGATCGCAATGACGTCGTCATCGTACCCTTCGACAATGTCCTGGATACACAGAAAGTCATGCAGGTCAACGAAGACCAGCTGGAAATGGGGCGAATGTATGCGAACTGGCTGATCGAACAACTGGGCGACCAGAAAGATGGCAAGATCCTTGAAGTACGAGGCCTGCAGGGCAACTCGGTCGATCGCGACCGACACATCGGTTTCCGCGAAGTCATGGAGCCGGCTGGTAACTGGGATATCGTCGAGGTCGTCGGCAACTGGGATGATGGAACGGCGCAGAAAGTAACCGCCGACGCCATTGCGGTACACAGCGAATTTGTCGGTGTCGTCGTTCAGGGTGGTACCACCGGTGCAGTCCGAGCCATGCTGGATGCCGGACATCCACTGGTACCCATTGCCGGCGAGTCAGAGAATGGATTCCGCAAGCTGTTGGCAGAATACGGCCCCAAGGGACTGAAGGGTATTTCCATCGGGCAATCACCAGGCATGGTGGCCATAGCCATCAAGGCCGCCCTGGCCGCGCTGGATGGCAACGTCATGCCACAACTGATTTCGGTACCCATCCCGTATGCCACGTATGACGAAATGGAAGCGGACAAGAACTACTGGCCGGATCTGACCGACAACTTCTTCACGGTCAATGAGTTCCCACCCTGCGGTGTCAATATCACTGCACGGGAGATCATGGCGAAAGACGCAAACTGACGCCATTGTCAGACTCCTTCAGTCGTGCGCGGGTGGTGGGCGTTCACCACCCGTGTACAGACTGTTTGCAGCAATGACGACAATCTCCACATGACCCGTCCAGACACGCGTCCTGGCAGCGCGCTCGACCACTCACCTGCCAGCCCGGCACATATGACATTGCAGGGTGTGACCAAGCGTTACGGCGGTGTGACGGCTCTTGATAACGTTGACTTCGCCTGCCGACTCGGTTCGATACACGCGGTACTCGGCGAAAACGGGGCAGGTAAATCCACTCTGATCAAGATCATGTCGGGAGTGGTATCGCCGGACGAAGGCATCATCACCCTGGCGGGGCAACAACGAATTTTCCAGGGCCCGGCGCAGGCCAATGCCGCCGGTGTGGTCTGTATATTCCAGGAGTTGTCACTGATACCCGACCTCAGTGTTGCCGACAACATCTGTATCAGTAATCCGCCACGCCGCTTCGGCCTGATTGACAAAGGCGAGCAGATCAGACGAGCGGAACAGCTGCTCGCACGTATCCACTGCGAGGATGTCAATCCGCGCTCACGGGTCAGGGACCTGCCCCTGTCCCGACGACAGATGGTGGAGATTGCCAAGGCACTTTCCCGTGATCCCAGTGTACTGATCCTGGATGAAGCCACTTCGGCACTGACCTCGGCTGACGTGGACCATGTCCTGTCAATGCTGCGCAAGCTGCGGGACGAAGGCATTGCGATACTCACCATCTCGCACCGCATGCACGAGATCGAGGCCGTTGCTGACATGTGCTCGGTGTTCAGGAATGGTCTGCATATAGAGACATTCGCGCAGGGTGATCGTGCAGCCAGGGACATCGTTCAAATGATGATCGGTAGAGAGATATCGGCGCACTTTCCGCAAAAGCGCACGTTCACACCAGGCGCGACTGCCCTGCAAGTGCAAAACTACCACTGGGAGAATCGTCTCAGGGATATCAACCTGACGGTAGGCAAAGGCGAGATCGTGGGCCTCGGTGGGCTCGATGGACAAGGCCAGAAAGAGCTGCTGCTGGGCCTGTTCGGCGTTCTGAAGAAAACCCGGGGTACCGTTCGCATCAATGGTCAGGCAGTGCGCATCACCTCCCCGCAGCGGGCAATACGCGCCGGTATCGACATGGCGCTCATACCCGAGGATCGAAAAACCGAGGGACTCCTGCTACCCATGTCGATCAGTGACAATCTGGCTCTGGCGTCCCTGCAGAATCTGTCAAAGGGGATCTTCATCGACCGTCAGGCGCTATCCAGCGCCATCGAGGGCGGCATTGCCAGAATGCAGATTAAGACAGGCTCTATCGAGGACCCCGTGTCGACCCTCTCAGGCGGAAACCAGCAGAAAGTCGTACTGGCCAAGTGGTTGATGACCGATCCGAAGGTCGTGCTGTTGAACGATCCGACTCGCGGAATCGACGTCGGCACCAAGCAGGAAATCTACCGTTTGCTACGGCAACTGGCCGAAGAGGATGTGTCCATACTGATCTACTCCACGGATTATGAGGAACTGATCGGCTGCTGCGACCGTGTCGCGGTCATGTATGACGGCAACATCGTCAGAGAGTTGCAGGGAGAGGACATCACCGAACACAACATCATTGCCAGTTCATTGAACATCGATGAGGCAGTGGCATGAGTGGCTCGTCGGGACAGCGTCGCAGCTTGACCAACCTGGCAATCAGCCTGAAGCAGAACGCGGCACTGATCACGGTCATCGTGGTGTTCCTGGCGTTCTACGTGTTCTACAACCTCAACCATCCTCGAGGATTCTCGACAGCTGTCTACATACAGAATGCCAACGAAGTGTTTGCCCTGGCAATGGTTGCCATGGCCCAGACCATTCCCGTTCTGATGGGTGGACTGGATCTCTCCGTAGGGGCCATCATGACACTGGTCAACTGCCTGGCCAGTCACCTGATCAATGGCAGCCCTGCGCAGATGGCACTGGGTATCCTGCTGTGCCTGCTGGCGGGCACAGCCTGTGGATTCATTAATGGCTGTGTAGTCGTCTACGGACGCATACAACCGATCATTGCAACACTGGCCACCGGCGCCATCTTCATGGGACTGGCCCTGTTTCTGCGGCCTTCACCCGGCGGGGATGTCGATGGCGACCTGTCATGGGTGTTCACGAACGATCTGTACGAAGTGGCCGCCACCTACGGTTTTGCCCAGTCCGGGGAAGCCGCCTGGTTCACACCGATCGCCTGGATTCCGGTGCCGCTTATATTACTGGTCCTGGCGGCGGTGATCGTCTGGATGCCTTTCGCGCGCTCGATAACCGGCAGAACCGTCTACGCGATCGGCTCGGCTGAAGGGGCCGCCTACATGTCCGGCCTGGGCATCGACAGGGCCAAGATCGCTGCATTCACACTCGGCGGATTCTTCGCCGGGATGGGTGGCCTGTACCTGACACTGCAGACCTCTTCAGGCAACGCTGATATTCCACAGGCGGGTGCCTATACGCTGAATTCCATCGCCGCAGTGGTGATTGGCGGTACGTCGTTACTGGGAGGTGTCGGCTCGGCTATCGGCTCGATCTTCGGCGCACTGGTGCTCCGAACCATATCCTTCAATTTTCGCATCTTCGAGATCGACCCGCTGCTGCAACCACTGTTCGAAGGCGTGGTACTGCTCGCCGCCGTCAGCCTCGGAGCGCTGGCCGTGGTACGGGTCAAAAACACGCTCGAACTCTTTCGCTAGTCTGGACTGCTCATGACACGACGAATTCTGCACTCCGAGGTATCCGCTGGCGTCATGAACAGTCCGATCAAGAGGCACTGACCTGGATGAGTGATCAGAAGACACTCTGGAACAGACTGTCGGCCGAAGACAGACCCATCCTGTTCGCCGCCCTGTTCGTGGTGTTGATTCTGGCTATTGGTACAGCCTACACCCTGACTACCCAGGGAACAGCCACCCTGCTCTCTCCCACCTACCTGCTGCAGCAGTTGCAGGTCGGTGCTTTTCTCGGTCTGGTGGCTGCCGGCATGATGCTGGTCATCCTGCTGGGCCATATCGACCTGTCGGTCCCCTGGACCGTGGCTGCATCGGCCATGATGGCAACCACCGTTGGAGGCCCGGCTGCCATACCGGTAGGACTCTCAGTGGGCTTGCTGGTGGGACTGATCAACGGCTTCGGAGTGGCCTACCTGCGCATTCCCAGCATGATATTCACCCTGGGTGTCAACGCAGTGGTACGTGGCCTGATGGTGGCGCACACGGGCGGTTTTGCACCACAGACAGCAGCGACCCCATTGATGCAATACCTGGCCGTTGGCAAGATCGGCGGCGTGCCTGTTGCATTGATTGTCTGGGCTGTGGTCTCTGTCTGTATCGTGCTGTTACTGAACCGGACATCGATCGGGCGCTACCTGTTCGCCATCGGTAACAAGGAAGCAGCCGCATTTCTGGCGGGTGTACCCACGCGACGCATCATCATCCTCGCCTTCTGCCTGTGCGGCATGCTCTCCGGACTGGCAGGCACCCTTCTGGCCGGCTACTCGACCAAGGCCTACCAGGGCATGGGGGATGCGTATCTGCTGCCAGCCATCGCGGCCGTAGTCATTGGCGGGACACACATCCTGGGCGGACGAGGGCGCTACCTTGGAACGCTCCTGGGGGTCATTCTCATCGTGCTGCTGAATTCGGTGTTGTCGATCATGCAGATGCCTGAAGCCGGTCGGCAGGTCATCTATGGCAGCGTCATTATTGTCATGCTGCTAGTCTACGGGCGTACGGAAAAGGTAACTCAGTAAGGAGGTATTCCATGATGTACACCGACGATATCGTGATACTGGATGATCGCTTCAGGCGTTACGTGTTGCCCAACGTACATAAAGAGACCTTGTACACGGGGTCGCGCTGGGCAGAAGGTCCTGCGTATTTCCCGGCTGGAAAGTACCTCGTGTGGTCAGACATACCAAATGATCGCCTGCTGCGCTATGACGAAACGGACGATTCGGTGTCGGTGTTCAGCAAGCCTTGCCGATACCAGAATGGCCACACGGTGGATCGGGAAGGTCGCCTGGTGTGCTGCGAGCACCAGGGCAGACAGGTCAGCAGGGTCGAGATCGATGGCTCCGAGACCGTACTTGCCTCGCACTACCAGGGAAAACGCCTGAACTCTCCCAACGACGTGGTGGTCAAATCCGACGGCTCCATCTGGTTCACCGATCCCACCTACGGTATCGACGGTCACTACGAGGGCGACAAGTCAGACAGTGAAACAGGCGGATCCCATGTCTACAGGATCGACCCGGTCAGCATGGAGGTGGTGGTCGTCGCCACCGATTTCGTGCAACCCAATGGACTGGCCTTCTCACCCGGTGAAAAGCGACTGTACATCGTGGATACCGGCGCCACCCATCAGGAAAACGGGCCACGGCATATTCGCGTGTTCGATGTGGGACAGGACAACTCCCTGAGTGGGGGTGAAGTGTTCGCAACCTGCAGTGAAGGTCTGTTCGATGGATTCAGAGTGGATGTAGAGGGCAACCTGTGGAGTTCTGCGGGTGATGGCGTCCACTGCCTGACCCCCGACGGAGAACTCATCGGCAAGATCCTGACTGGCGAGGCGGTCGCCAACGTAGAATTCGGTGGAGTAAAGCGCAATCGACTATACATCTGCGCAACACGCACGATGCAGGCTATCTATGTGAATACGCAGGCGGCCTTACGCAAAACGTAAATGCCGGTAAGCGTCCTTCACTGTCGGTTGATTCAGGCATCACTCTCGTCATCGTCCTCCGGGCCTGACTCCCTGGTCACTGGCTGGTTGCAGACATCGGGAAGCCCATCGACGCGCATCAAGAGTCAACTTCATTCGGCCGGGTGTCGCCGGCAGTCAGCAGTTTCCACGCCGAATCGATGCTGCTGCTGTTGCCGCGTGTAGTTCGCAGCGCTGATACACACATCGATACAAGCGGAAACTCAGGGTCGAGGCGTACCAGTTCGCCGGTGGCCAGGGCTTTGCTTGCCAGGGACAACGGCACCCAGGCGAGACCTGCACCGGCCAGTGAAAATTCCAGGGCAGCCGTAGTCAACGCAGTCTCCGCTACACACAGCACTGTCAGTGATGGATCAAGCTGTGGTTTCAGGACGCGGTGCAGGACCTCGCCAAGAAACACCTCGCGTGGGTAACCGATGATTCGCAGGACCCCCTGGCGTGTTTGTCGCTGGAATGTCTGACGATGCTCCGGGGCGATCACCGGGACCAGTGGATCGCGTGCCAGTCGATGGCTCTCCACCAATTGCCCATGGTGCTCCAGCGGTTCATCATCGAGTTGAAACAATAAGGCAATATCCGCCTTGCGCGTCAACAACAATGAATAGCAGTCGTCATGATTGGCCGATCTGAGGCGTACGCGTACATCCAGTGAATCGGTAATTGCACATACCAGCCGTGGCGCAATTGCGGTACTGATGGCATGCTGGCTTGCGAACACGATTTCCCGACTCCGGGTATCGCCCCGTCCAAGTTCATCCCTGAGTACCCGAAGTGCCTGTGCGATATCACGGATCCGTGCCTCGTGCGCACCGGCTGATGGCGTCAGCCGCACCGGTTTTCTCGATCGATCCAGCAAGTCGATGCCGACGGCGGCCTCGATGGTGCGAATGCGCCGGGAGAAGGCCGGCTGGGTGAGATGCCGCCGCTGGGCCGCTTCGCTGAGTGTGGCGGAATCCATGATGGCGATAAGATCATCCAGCCACTCGAGCCTCATGCTGCTTACCACTCGTATTATGCAATTCTTGCATATTATGACCGGGAATCGGCAATTGCGGAACCCGGAGCATGTCCGTATGTTGCAAGGTTCTGCTTCCCCTGCCGAGCGCTGTCATGCATCTTGCCCGATTTCCCCGCGTGCACCTGGCGCATCTGCCCACACCGCTTGAACGCCTCGATCGACTCAGTGCGGAGCTCGCGGGTCCCGAGATCTGGATCAAGCGAGATGACTGCACCGGCCTGTCGACTGGTGGCAACAAGACTCGCAAGCTTGAATTCCTGATGGCTGAAGCCCAGGCCGTGGGGGCCGACTGCGTCATGACCCAAGGTGCCACGCAGTCCAATCATGCGCGGCAGACGGCAGCATTCGCTGCAAAGCTCGGCATGCAGTGCCACCTGTTGCTCGAAGACCGAACCGGCTATGACGACGTCAACTACCATCACAACGGAAACGTGTTACTGGATGTGATGCATGGCGCCACGACAGAAATCCGCGGCCCGGGACTTGACATGAATGCGGAACTGGAAGCGGTTGCAGAGCACCGGCGCTCAACCGGGCAGATCGTCTATACGATTCCAGGTGGCGGTTCCAATGCGACCGGCGCTTTGGGGTATGTCAATTGTGCATTGGAACTGGTTGCGCAGGCCAACGAGCGTTCTTTGTGTATTGATCACATCGTGCATGCAACGGGAAGCGCAGGTACCCAGGCTGGCTTGATTGTCGGTTTGCGGGCAATGAATACGGGCATTCCGCTACTTGGTATCGGCGTACGTGCCCTGCAGGAGGCACAGGAATCCAATGTCTACAAGCTCGCCACTGCGACTTGTGAAAAACTGGGTTGCCCAGGCGTGGTGCAACGTCATGACGTGGTGGCCAATACCGATTATGTCGGTCAAGGCTACGGTATTCCGGCGGATGACACACTGGAAGCCATAGCCCTGTTTGCGCAACTCGAGGGTATTCTGCTCGATCCGGTGTATTCTGGAAAAGGTGCTGCCGGGCTGATCGATCTGGTACGCAAAGGACAGTTTACGAAAGGCCAGCGTGTTGTTTTTCTGCACACCGGCGGGTCGGCAGCATTATTTGGCTACACGCATTGTCTGGATAGAATGACTGCTGCCGATAAGGCGCATGTGTAATGCATACCTGGCGGGGCATCCGTCGGGCGAATTGTAGGTTCACTGAAGAGGAGTATAAAGAGTGATGAAACTCAACTGTAAATGTCTGGTGCTGGCAGGCACCATGAGCTTGGGGAGTGGTGTTGCGCTGGCGGCCGAAAGTGTGAACATTGGTGCACCGGCCTGGACCGGGGCCCAGGCCATAGCACACCTGATTCAGGAGATCGTAGTCACCCGAATCGGTGGTTCAGCCGAGCTGGTACCGGGTAACAACGCCGCCGTTTTTCAGGCCATGGATCAGGGCAAGGGCGATATCGATGTCCATCCGGACGTGTGGTTGCCAAATCAGCAGACCTTTACCGATACCTATGTGAAAGATGCCGGAACGGTCATCCTGAGCGACAACTACTATGAAGGCAAGCAAAGCTTCTGCGTATCAAAGGCGTTTTCAGAGGCCAATGGCGTCACTTCTATTTTTGATCTGGCACGTCCTGAAATCGCCAAGTTGATGGACAGCGATGGCAATGGCAAAGGGGAGATCTGGATCGGAGCACCTGGCTGGGCGTCTGCCAACGTCAATGAGGTCAAGGTACGCGACTATGGCTTGATGCCCTTCATGGAGCCGATTCGGGCGGATCAGGCCGTCATGACCGCCCGCGTGGGTGATGCCATCAAAAAGGACGAAGGCTACGCATTTTACTGCTATTCACCGCACGCCATCTGGTTCCAGCATGACATCGTGAGGTTGGAAGAGCCTCCGTATGACCCTGAAAATTACATTGCCCTGCAACCGTCTGATGATCCGGACTGGTTCACCAAGTCCAAAGTGATGACAGAGGACGCACTGAAGAAGGTCCAGATTGCCTATTCGAAGTCCCTTATTGAGCGCTCGCCCGCTATCGCCGATTTACTGGCCAATATTGCACTGGATGGTGAAACGGTCAGCGGATTTGCGTACGCCATAGAAGGTGGACAGGACCCTGCCGACGTGGCCAAGGAGTGGGTTGCCGCGAATTCCGAGCGGGTGGACTCCTGGCTTGGACTGTAGTGGACGTGTAACAGGCCGTCGCGATCCACAGTAATGATTGCCGATGAACATGCGTCGGGCAGGTCCCGACGCAGTCACTACCCTGCGCTTGAGAGCTGCCGTGAGTGACGCACCTGCCATAATCCTGCAGGATGTGTGGAAAGTATTTGGTGACCAGGCCAGTGTGGCACTTGCCGATATTCGTCAAAGCGGTATCGGCAAATCCGAGGTGCTGGCAAAATACAATTGTGTCGTCGGAGTTGCCGACGTCAGCTTTGAGGTAAATGCTGGCGAGATATTTTGCGTCATGGGCTTGTCCGGCAGTGGCAAGTCGACGCTGGTTCGTCATATCAATCGACTGCTGGAACCGACTGCAGGTTCCATCACGGTCAATGGATCCGACGTCATGGCACTTGAGCCACATGCCTTGCGACAGTATCGCAATGAGCATATCGCCATGGTATTTCAGAATTTCGCCCTGATGCCCCATCGATCCGTGCTCGACAACATCGCCATGCCCATGGAAATTCGGGGCGTCAACAAAAACCGGCGGCTGGAGATTGCCCGGCACAATCTGTCCATGGTGGAACTCGATGGCTGGGGTAACAAGTTTGCCCACGAACTCTCCGGTGGCATGCAACAGCGGGTTGGCCTGGCACGAGCCTTAGCTGCCGATCCTGAAATACTGCTGATGGATGAACCCTTCAGTGCACTGGATCCACTGATTCGCCGGCAGCTTCAGGATGAATTCATGAAGCTCTCGTCGGTCATGAACAAGACCACGGTATTCATTACGCACGATCTTGACGAGGCCGTTCGAATAGGTGACAGAATTGCGATCATGCGCGACGGGCGTGTTGTCCAGATCGGTACGCCGGAAGATATCGTGATGCACCCGGCGGACGACTATGTATCCGACTTTGTCGCCGGCATTTCACGGCTGAAGGTAGTTCGTGCTCATGCTGTCATGCAGCCGGTGGACATAGGATCATCTACGGCCATTGCCGATGACGCACCTACATTTTCGCCGGAGGCCAATCTGTCGGAACTGATCACGGCGGCCATCAATTTCGATGGACCCATGCGAGTGGCGGATGCGGACGGACAGACGGTCGGCTTGATAGACAGGGCAACTCTGTTAAGAACCGTCATCGAAGGCACGGAGACGTCATGAGCACCCCTATGACTAGCGAATTCGATGGCAAGCAGCACGATCAAGCGACACCTGTCAACGAATTTGTTGAAACCAATCCTGAGTACTATGCCCGTACCTTCAGGATAATCGGCGAGCAGACCGGATTTGCCTGGACATTCAATTGGGCGGCTGCATTGCTGGGTCCTGTCTGGTTTGGCATGCGCAGTCTGTGGAAGTGGGGCCTGCCATTTGTGTTGCTGGAGGTCTTCGCATACATCCAGATTGCCCGCGGATGGTTTGGCGATCTCGGTGCAGAGGCGCTCGATCGCATCGTACAGATAGAAGGCACGCTGGCTTTTCGGAAGGAACAACTGGCCGCGGCCATCGAGAAACAGGCAGAGAATGTTCCCGTATTTGAAAGGGCCATTGCCTCACTTGAACAGGCCATCATCGATATTCAGGCAGAAGCCGTTGCGGCCCAGGCTGCGGGTATGAAAATAGCCCTGGCCGGACTTGCCATGCTGGTGCTCGTCAAGATAGTACAAGGGCTGCTTGCCAATTCCATACTCGAGAAACGCTACTTCAATTGGTTGTCCGACCGATCACTGGCAAGTGGGCTGTCGACGTCGCGGACGCTCAGCAGCGCAGGCTTTGTGCTGCTGACCGTCATCGTCAGTGTCGTGCACTACGCATTTCCCGGCAGATTCACGACGCTGGCGCAGTTTCCGACCACCGACCGTATTCGTCGTACCGCCATTGAATGGGTGGAAAACTTCTTCAACTGGGTCACTGAAAAAGGGGATTGGCTTTTTTCAGTCATAACCACGGGTATTCGCTGGGTACTGGATAATCTGGAACTGATTTTTGTTGATACGCCGTGGGTGGTCGTGGCCAGTTTCATCATCCTGCTCACAGCCTTATCCGCTGGCAGGCGTGCAGCAATATTCGCAGCCGCCTTTCTGGCGTACATGGGGTTTCTCGGGTTCTGGGAAAAGGCCATGACCACCCTGGCCCTGCTGGGAACGGCGGCAGTATTGAGTATCATCATTGGCATACCATTGGGCCTGTTCTGCGCCCGCAGGCCTCGAGTCTATGCAGTCATACGGCCCATCATGGACTTCATGCAGACCATGCCGGCCTTCGTGTTCATGATTCCGGTCATCGCGTTCTTTGGCACGGGAAAACCCGCAGCCGTCGTGACCAC